>NZ_SMKO01000082.1 GCF_004348685.1 Nonomuraea deserti
CCCCGTCCCGCCCTTTCAGGGGACGTCCCCCGCCGCTCCGGGGACGTCCGCCAGGACGTCCGGAGCGTCCCCCGACACGTCCGATGCGTCCCACGACGCTCCCGGGACGTCCGTCGAGACGTCCGGCGCGTTCCCCGAGACGTCAGGCGCGTCCCACGACGCTCCCGGGACGTCCGGGACGTCCCACGGCACTGCCGGGCCGCCCGGCGACACGTCCGGGACGGCCGGGCTGCCGCCCGTGCTCGCCGGGCACGTCGAAGGACATCTCGCCGCGGCCCGCCGCATGGCGGAGCTGGTCCCGGACGTCGAGGCCGTGGCGGACCTGCTCATCGAGGCCTTCGCCCGCGGCGGCATCCTCTACACGATGGGCAACGGCGGCAGCGCGGCCGACGCCCAGCACCTCACGGGCGAGCTGGTCGGCCACTACAAGCGCGACCGCCGCCCGCTGCCCGCGGTGACGCTCACGACCGACGCGACGGTCATGACGTGCATCGCCAACGACTACGCCTACGACGAGGTCTTCGCCCGGCAGGTCCAGGCCCTCGCCCGGCCAGGAGACGTCGTGGCGGCGTTCACCACCAGCGGAAACTCACCCAACGTGGTCGAGGCGCTGGCGACCGCACAGAGCAGGGGAGCGGTCACGGTACTCTTCGGCGGCGGCGACGGCGGAGCCGCCGCGAAGCACGCCGACCACCTCCTTCTCGCCCCCTCGTCCGAGACCCCGCGCATCCAGGAGATCCACACACTGATGCTGCACATGATCAGCGACAAGGTCGACGCATGGGCCGCCGCATGACCAGACGCCCTGACCCCACGTCCGCCGCTCCCACGTCCGCCGCCCGCACGTCCGCCGCCCCCATGGCGAACGCCCCCTCGGGCGCGCAGCCCGAGGGCCTGCCCCGCGCGCCGCGACCGGCCGCCACCCCCGGCCGCACCCTGCACATGATCGGCAACGCGCACCTCGACCCGGTGTGGTTGTGGCCGTGGCAGGAGGGCTACCAGGAGGCGCGGGCGACGTTCTGGTCGGCGATCCACCGTATGGATGAATATCCCGACTTCGTCTTCACCTGCGACCAGGTCGTCCTGCTGTCGTGGGTGGAGGAGTCCGACCCCGAGCTGTTCGCCAGGATCAAGGAGAAGGTCGCCGAGGGCCGCTGGGTGATGACCGGCGGCTGGTGGGTGGAGCCCGACTGCAACATGCCGTCGGGGGAGTCGTTCGTCCGCCAGGGCCTGTACGGCCAGCGCTACCTGAAGGAGAAGTTCGGGGTCACCGCGTCGGTCGGCATGAACGTCGACCCGTTCGGCCACAACGCCATGCTGCCCGCCATCCTGCGCGGGCAGGGCATGGACTCCTACTGCTTCCTGCGCCCCGGGCCGCACGAGAGCGAGTTGCCCGGCACGATGTTCTGGTGGGAGGCGCCCGACGGCAGCCGCGTGCTGGCGTACCGCATCCCGTTCGAATACTGCAGCCCGCCCGGCGAGGTCGCGGGGCAGACCGAGAAGGCGCTCGGCCAGCTCGACCGCTCGCTCGGCGACCTGATGATCTTTTACGGCGTCGGCAACCACGGCGGCGGGCCCACCAAGGCCAACATCGAGTCCATCCACCGCTACGACCGGATGGGCACGTTCGGCGAGCTGACGATGTCGTCGCCGCGCCGCTACTTCGACGAGACGGCCAAGCGCCTCGGCGAGAAAGGGCTGGCCGAGCTGCCGGTGTGGCGCGACGACCTGCAGCACCACGCGGCCGGCTGCTACTCCTCGCACTCCGGCGTCAAGGCGTGGCAGCGCAGGGCGCAGGCGGCCGTGCTGTCGGCCGAGCGGTGGGCCGCGATCGCCGGCCACGACGCCCGCGCCGACCTGGAACGCGCGTGGAAGCAGGTGCTGTTCAACCAGTTCCACGACGTGCTGCCGGGCTCGGCCATCGAGCCGGCGTACGACGACGCCCGCGACCAGCTCGGCGAGGCCGTGGCGATCTCCAAGCGGATCATCACCAGGGCGCACAACGTGATCGCCCGCGACGTGCGGGTGCCCGAGGAGACCGGCACCCAGCCGGTGCTCGTCTTCAACCCGCACCCGTGGCCGGTCACCACCCGGGTCGAGATGCAGTACGGCCTCGCACCCAACGGCGTGCACGTCGTGGACGCCGACGGCGCCGACGTGCCGTGCCAGCGCACCCAGTCGGTGGCGACCACCGACGACAAGGGCCGCGGCGCCACCGTGTTCCAGGCGGAGCTGCCGCCGCTGGGCTACCGCCTCTACCGGCTGCGCCAGGGCCCCGGCATGCACGCGGCCGGCACGCTGTCGGCCTCCGAGTTGCACATCGAGAACGACGTGCTCCGCCTGGAGCTCGACCCCGGCACGGGCTGGCTGGCCAGCCTGCTCGACAAGCGCACCGGCGTCGACCTGGTGGCCGGGGCGGCGGGCGAGCACACCCAGATCTGCGAGGACCCGACCGACACCTGGGGACACCGCGTCGTGTCCTACGACTGGCCGGGCGAGGCGATGGCGACCACCGGCATCGTGCTGCGCGAGAACGGCCCGCTGCGCGCCCGCATCCGGGTCGAGCGGGCGTGGGGCCGCTCGACGATGACCGAGGAGTTCATCCTGGGCGCGGGCGACGACGACGCGGTCGAGGTACGCGTCACGCTCGACTGGCGCGAGCGGGCGCACCTGATGAAGCTGCGCTTCCCTGTCGCGCTGGAGAACCCCGCGGCCACGTACGAGATCCCGTTCGCGCACCTCGGCAGGCCGATCGACGGGGCCGAGGAGCCCGCCCAGTCGTGGGTGGACCTGTCGGGCGCCGTCGCCGGCACGCGCGCCGGGCTGGCCGTGGTGAACAACGCCAAGCACGGCTACGACGTCGCCCCGCCGAGCGCCGGCCGCGACCACAGCATCGGCATCACGGCCGTGCGCAGCCCTGTCTACGCCTGGCACGACCCCCGGCTGCTCGACCCCGACGGCCACTACTCCTACCAGGACCAGGGCACGCAGCGGTTCACGTACCTGCTGGTGCCGCACGCGGGCGACTGGCGCGCCGCCGGGCTGACCCGCCGGGCGGCGGTGCTCGGCTCCCCGGTGCGGGCGATGCTGGAGAGCTTCCACGACGGCCCGCTTCCCCCGGCGCGCGGCTACCTCGACGACGGCGGCGGCCAGGTCATGGTCACCGCGGTGAAACTGCACGAGGACGCGCCGCGCGACCTGGTGGTACGCGCCGTGGAGAGCACCGGGCGGGCGGCCGTGGCCACGCTCGACATCCCGCTGGCCGGCGTCAGGCTCACGGCCGACTTCGGGCCGAGCCAGATCCGTACGTTCCGGATCCCGCTGGACGATCCGCACTCCGCCGTGGAGACCGACCTGATCGAGCTCGGCACCCGCAAGGGCGCGTTCACCGTGGAGTCGTGGTGACCGGCCCGCTGCTGCTCGCCGACCCTGACGGCGGCGAGGTGGCCGTCGAGGTGCTGGGCGCGGGACCGTACACCACGAGCGGGCGGTGGGGCGAGCGGCGCGCGACGGGCCGCCGCGAGCTGCGCCTGACCATCCGGTACGACGGCGCCGAGCCCTCCGCCGGCACCGTGCGCGTCAGCAGGCGGGTGCCCGCCACAGACCCGTGGTGGCTCATTCCCGGCCTGTTCTACGGCGAGAACCGGCCGGTGGCGTGCCGGCGGGTGTTCCCCCGCTTCGAGGCCGGCGCCGACCGGCCCGACGAGATGGTCTCGGCCCGGTGGGGGTTCCGCGCGGACCGGGCGGCCACCCCCGCCGTCATGGTGTGGGGCGACGAGGCGGGCGCCTGCCTGATCGCGGACGAGGAATCGGCGCTCGGCACCACCGGCCTGGCCGTCGAGCACGCGGCGGGGGAGGCCACGATCGCGCTGCTCTTCCCGTACCAGGAGTTCCCGATCACCTACTACGGCTCGGCGCTGGCGCTGCCCGCCGAGGCCGCCACGCACGTCTGGCAGCCCGGCGAGTCGCACGAGCTGACCGTGGCGGCGTGCCCGCTGCCGGCCGACCGGCACGCGTACGCGCCGCTGCTGCGCGAGGACCGCGAGCTGCGCCTGCCCGCCGCGCCCGTCGAGCCGTGGCAGGACGTCGAGGAGGCGGCCGGCATCGCCGCCGAGGGCCTCTACCGCTGGCACTACGATCCCGACCCCGGGGTGCTGCTGGAGACGGTCGGGTTCGACCGGGAGGTCAGCGGCGCCGACGGCGAGCGGGTCGACCGGCAGGCCATGCACGTCGGCTGGGTGAGCGGCATCCCGTGGGCGGCCGCGCTGCTGGAGCACGGCCTGCGGACCGGCCGGCCCGAGCAGGTCGCCGCCGCCTCGCGGGTGATCGACTTCATCTGCGCCAACCTGTCGCCGTCCGGCACGTTCTGGGGCACGTGGTACCGCCGTTCGGGCTGGTCGCAGAGCTGGAGCCACACCAAGGACGCCCTGCACGCCCGCACGCTGGGGGAGGCGACACTGTTCCTGCTGCGGGCGCTCCGCCACCGGCCCGACCCGGCCTGGCAGGCGGCGGCCCGCTCCAACCTGGACGTGATGGTGGCCCGCCAGCGGCCCGACGGCAACCTCGGCACCCTCCACCACGCGGCCACCGGCGAGGTGCTGTCCTGGTCGGGCGCGTCCGGGCTGACCTGGATCGCGGCCCTGTGCGAGGCGGGCGGCGAGACGTGCCTGCGGGCCGCGGAACGGGCGGGCGACTATTACGCGGCCTTCGTCGAGGACGAGTTCATCTACGGCGCTCCCGAGGACGTCGACCTGGCGCCGACGTCGGAGGACGGCTACGCGGCCGTCATCGCGTACATGGCGCTGCACCGGGCCACGGGCGCCGCCCGCTGGCTCGACCTGGCCCGCCGCGCCGCCGACTGGACGCTCACCTTCCGCTACTCGTACAACGTGCGCTTCGGCCCCCGCACTCCCCTGGGCGTGTACGGCTTCGCCACCCGCGGCGCCGACCAGGCGTCACCGTCCAACCAGCACCTGCACGCCTACGGCCTGGTGTGCACCGACGAGCTGATCGCCCTGTCGGAGGCGCTCGGCGACCCCTACTACGCCGAGCGGGCGCACGAGACGCTGGCCTGTTTCCGCCAGTTGCTGCCCGCCGCGGACGGCGACGTGAACGCCTACCGCGGCATGATCACCGAGCGTTACTACCAGACGGACTGCTTCCAGCCCAAGGGCATGTACCTGACGCTGTCGCACGCCTGGAGCGCCGGGGTGCTGCTGCTGGCCTGCGAGCAGGTGCTGGCCCGTGACCGGGCCTCCATGGCGGCGAGTCACGGCTCCAGGTAGCGCAGGACGGCCAGCACCCGCCGGTGGTCGCCGCGCGACGGGGGCAGGCCGAGCTTGGCGAAGATCTGCGTGACGTGCTTCTCCACGGAGCCGTACGACAGGAACAGGGCGGAGGCGATCGCGGCGTTGGAACGGCCCTCGGCCATCAGGGCCAGCACGTCGCGTTCGCGGTCGGTGAGCTCCCGCAGGTCCTCCGCCCGCCCGCGCAGCCGGATGGCGGCGCGCAGGCCCTCGTCGGTGTGGGTGGGCGGCATGCGGATGTCCACCACGGCCACGTCGGGCCGGTGCTCGGCCACGGCCGCGCACAACGCGGCGGCGTCGCCCACGGCGGCGGCGACCTCGTGGCCCCTGCCGGTCAGCAGGAGCGACAGCCCGTCGCGGATCACCCCGGCGTCCTCCGCGATCACGATGCGCATGCCGCTCTCCTTCACGCTCGCGCGGGCAGCTCCACGGTCACCACCGTAGGGCCACCGGGCGGACTGTCGATCTCCAGCGTCCCGTCCACCACGCGTACCCGGTCGGCCAGCCCGCGCAGCCCGGTGCCGTGGCCCATGGCCGCCCCGCCGGCGCCGTCGTCGCGGACGCGCAGCCGCAGCCGGTCGTCGCGCGCCGCCAGCTCGTGCTCTACATGAGCGGGGACCGCTGCACGATCGGGCACGCCACCCGCTACCTCGTCGACCTGACCCTGCCACCGCCCGGCACCGTCTGCCGGCCCGGCCGGACGTAGAACCGCCGCTCCGGCTACGCGCGCCGGGAGAGGGAGATTCCGGCCGGACCGAGGGACCGACTTGACGCAAAAATCACCCTTTATGGCGGCACGCAAGACGGGTCTTTAACGCGACGGACACGATCCCTTCATACCGTCGCTGAGATGGCAAAACTGACAGGGGCCGCAGGGCCCGCGCTACTCTCCGCCCTCACCCTGGGCGCCTGCGCCGCGGGGCTCGGCGGGGCCGCGGTCCTGATCCCGGACGACCCGCCCGAAGGCCCTCCGGCCACCGTGTCGATCTCCGGCTCCGGCTCGACCGCGCAGAAGGGCGCGATGGACGCCTGGCGTGCCGAGTTCCGCCGGACGCATCCGGACCTGCGGGTGGACTACCGGGCCAACGGATCGGGAGCGGGCATCCGCGACTTCATCGCGGGCACCACCGCCTTCGCCGGCTCCGACGTCGCGATGCGGCCCTGCGAACAGGCGCGGGCCGACAGACGTTGCGGCAGCCGGGCGATGCACGTGCCCATGGTCGTAGGTCCCATCGCCCTGGCCTACAACCTGCCGTCCATGCCGGAACTGAAGTTGTCGCCCACCACCCTGAACGGCATCTTCAGCGGGCGGATCATCAGGTGGAACGCACCGGAGATCGCCGCCGACAACCGCGGCATGCGCCTGCCGAACACGGGGATCCGCCCTTTCCACCGGTCCGACGACTCGGGCACGACCCACAACTTCACCGCCTATCTCAAGGCGGCGGGCCGCTGGCCGTACCGGCCGTCCAGGAAGTGGACCGGCTCCGGGCAGGGCGTCGCGGGGTCCGAGGGTGTTGCCGATGCCGTCCGGCACACCACGGGCTCCATCGGGTACGTGGAGTACGGGTTCGCCGGCGACGCCCGGTTGCGCACCGCCAAGGTGCGCAACGCCTCCGGCCGGTACGTCGCGCTCTCGCCCGAGAGCGCCACCGAGGCCCTCCAGGGCGCCCGGATCGCCGACGGGGGGAACGATCTCGTGGTGGAGTTCGACCACCGCGCCAGGGGCAAAGGCGCCTACCCCATCGTCCTGGTCACCTACGAGATCATCTGCTCGGAGAACCCCGGCCCGGCGGTGCGGACCTTCCTGCGTTACACCGCCGGCGACGCCGGCCAGTCGTACCTCTCCTTGTAGGGTTACGCCCCGCTCCCGCATGACCTCCTCGCCAAGGTGCGTGCCCGGCTCGACGCCACCCGCTGATCGGAGGATCTCTGCTTCGGCAGCGGACGGGAGCACGGCGCCGGACACCGCCCAGCCAGCGCCGGACCGGGCCGGCGTTCAGGACACCTTGCGCACGAACGCGTCGTCGGAACTGATCGGCTCGCCCGCGGCGTTCGTGACCTGGAGCCGGACGGGAAGCTCGTTCTTGACGTCGAGAAGCGCTGAGCGGGGCTCATCCCCCTCGAAGAGGTGCGTCTCCCCCCAGGTTCTGAGGGCCACGATGACGGCGAACAGCTCGCGGCCTTTCGCGGTGAGCGTGTACTCGTGGTAGGCGGACCCGTCGGTCGCCGGACCCATCGTCAAGATCCCCTGGGCCACGAGCTCACGGAGGCGGGACGCCAGGATGTTCTTGGCCAGCCCCAGGTTCCGCTGCAGCTCACTGAATCGACGGATGCCATCGAAGGCGTCCCGGATGATGAGCAGGGACCATCGATCCCCGATCACGTCGACCGTCCTGGCGACTGGACACTCCGCGTGCCGATGACTCACACCCCGTCCTTGCATGGACTCCCTGCCCGTCCGGCTGTCGAAAATTGACTCACACGAGTGGTTGCAAGTTTAAACCAGTCTCCTCTAGAGTCGCCACGAGTGGTTTCAAATTGAAACTGCTTGAGGAAGCACGGTTCGAGGAGAGGTCATGACGGCACAGCAGGACGCTGGCAAGGACACCAGGGTCAGTCCAGTCCGGGTCGCGGTGGTGCAGTTCGAGCCCCGCGTGGGCGTCGAGAATCTGAAGGCCAACGCATTGGCGGTGGAGCAGCGGCTGACGGCCGCCGCGGAGGCCGGCGCCGGCCTCATCGTCCTTCCCGAACTGGCCACCACGGGCTATGTCTTCGAGACCCGAGAGGAAGCCTTCGCGCACGCCGAGGCGGTCCCGGACGGTCCCACCGTGCAGGGGCTCGCCCGGTTCGCGGCCGAGCGCGACGTGTACGTCGTGGCCTGCGTCGTCGAGCAGGACGGCGACAAGCTGTTCGACACCGCCGTCCTGGCCGGCCCCGAGGGGTACATCGGTCGCTACCGCAAGACTCACCTGTGGAACACCGAGAAGCTGTGGTTCACGCCCGGCGACGAAGGCTACTCGGTGTTCGACACCCGCATCGGGCGGATCGGGCTGCTGGTGTGCTGGGACATCTGGTTCCCGGAGACGGCCCGCATCGTGGCGCAGATGGGAGCGGACATCATCTGCATCCCCACCGGCTGGGTGTGGACCCCGCCGCCGCTGTACGACGAGAGCGGCGTCTGCATGGCCGCCTACCTGACGATCACGGCGGCGCACGCGAACAACGTGTTCATCGCCACGGCGGACCGGATCGGCCAGGAGCGCGGTGCCGGATTCATGGGCAACTCCCTCATCGCGGGCACGAACGGCTGGCCCATCGACCGCATCGCCGGCCCGGATGAGGACACCATCATCTACGCCGACGTCGACCTCACCGCGGCGCGGACTGCCCCGATCTGGAACCAGCTCAACGACCTGCACCGCGATCGGCGCACCGACCTATACGACCAGATGCTCGGCTATCGTGGCGGCGCTCCGCTGCCCCGGTGACGTCATGGCCATCCCTCGCGACAACGGGAACGTTCCCGTTCCGCGCATGGCCACGCGTTTCGCCACGGCGGCGGGCGGCTGCGCCGCCGCCGTGGCGTTCGTGGCACTGACGGTCGCCGCGAGTACCGACCTCGCCGCAGGGCAGGCATGGTACGGCGACTACACCGACGCACGGGGTCTGGCCTCCTGGCTGATCGCCTCAATGAGCGAGCCGCAGTTCTACGCGGCAGCGTCCGCCAGTCTGGGCTTGCTCCTGGGCGGCCTGTTCGCTCATCTGGCACAGAGAAGCTCGCGACGTTGGGCCGGCTTCGTCCAGGCCTGCGGCACCGGGATCTGGCCATCGGTGGTGAGCAGCGCGCTCGCCAGCCTGATCCTGGGCGTTCTCGCGTGGGGATGGACGCTGGAGCCCGGATTGTGGCAGCCCCTCTTCGTGACGCTCGTCTCCACAGCGCCTGCCATGGTCGTCCTGTACGGGCCCACGCTCCGGGTCTGGCTCACGGCCGCGATCTCGGGAGCTCTGCTGACACCCCCCGCGTCGATCCTCGCGATCGACTACATCGGCAGACCCATGAACCTTCCGCCCGTCGTCGGCGCTACGACGGGAATGTGGATCGGGGCTCTCGCGGCTTTCCTGATCTGTAGGCATCTGCCCTGGATGCCGGAGCCCGGCGCCTGGCGTGCCGCTCACACGAGCGGGAAACCCGCGGGGACCGGCACAACGGTGACCTCCCCCGTGTGGGTCGTCCGCCGGGCGCTGGCTGACTTCAGCGAGGCGCAGTTCTTCGGCAACGAATGGGCCAGCGCGGCGATGATCGCCGGCGCGGTCATCGCCTACCTGATCAGCCCGTCAGCCCTCGCCTACGGGAGCGGTCTGTTCCCGGCCGTGCTCGCCGGCCAGGTCATCACGGCGCTCGCCGGCGTGCTGATCTGGCGGCGCAAGTGGCAGGAGCTGGGCTTCTACCCGACCTTCGTCCCTGTGGTGTCGGTCGCGCCGGCCGTCGTCCTCGCCTTCGGCGGCACTCTCCAGTCCGTCATCGCGGGGGCGCTCGCGGGGGCACTCGTCGGCCCTCCTCTTGCGGCCGCGATCTCGCGCCGCCTGCCGGTGGACTGCCATCCGTTCGTCGGGAACGTGGCCTCGATGAGCGTCTCCACCGCGCTGTTCGTGCCACTCCTCCACCTCGTACCGGGAATCGCCTCATGACTCAGACAGTCGAACCCCCATCCACGATCACCGATCTCGGGCGGGCCCTGCGCCGCGGAGAGATCACCGCTGTCCACCTGGCCGCGAACGCGTTGCGGAGCATCCACGACCACAACGCGACCCTGAACGCGTTCACCCTCGTGGACGAGGCCGGGGCGTACGAGGCGGCACGACGAGCGGATCAGGAACTGGCCGCGGGCCTCGACCGGGGGCCGCTCCACGGCATACCCGTCGCCGTCAAGGACCTCATCGACATCGCCGGCTCGCTCACCACATGCGGGTCCGCGACCTCTTTCGGGTCTGTCGCCGAACGCGACGCCGACGTCGTCACCCGTCTACGCGATCGCGGCGCGGTCATCGTCGGGAAGACCACCCTGCACGAGTTCGCCTACGGCGCGACCGGTGACCGCTCGCTGCACGGCCCCTCGCGGAACCCGCACGATCCCGGCCGGATCTCGGGCGGCAGCAGCGGGGGCAGCGCGGTGGCGGTGGCCTCGGGCATGGTCCCCCTGTCGCTGGGCACCGACACCGCCGGCTCGGTCCGGGTGCCCGCCGCCCTCTGCGGGGTTGTCGGATTCAAACCGGCGTACGACGCCATCTCGAGCGTGGGTGTGTACGCGCTGGCGCCCACGCTCGACCATGTCGGCCTGTTCACCGGCTCCGTCGAGGGCGCCCTGCTCGGCTACCAGGCTCTCACCGACCGGCCCATGGGCCCTCTTCCCGACGACTCACGGTCGATCACGGTCGGCTGGATCCGCGCCGGCGACATCGCGACGTGCGACCCGCGTATCGAAGAACTGGCGCGCGACCTCCTGACGCGTGCCGGCTTCGCACCAGACCTGGTGCACGGATTCCCGGGATGGGACCGCGACCAGCCGCTCTTCGAGGTGTTCAGCACCCTCCAGAGCAGGGAAGCGTACGAGGTGCACCGGCACCACCTGGAAGACGATCGGGAGCTGATCGACGCCGAGGTCCTCGCGCGACTCGAGAAGGGCGGGAACGTCTCGATCCCGAGCTACGAAGCGGCCGACGAAGCGCGCGGGGAACTACGCGCGATCGTGGCGGAGCTGCTGCGTACTTATGACGTGCTCGCTCTCCCGACGGTTCCGATCGTGGCTGCCGCTCTCGGCGAGCGCAGCGTGCGCGTCGGCCGTACCGACCTCGAGGTGCGCTCGGCGCTGCTCTCACTGACCAGCCCGTGGAACATGGCCGGCGTCCCGGCGATCAGCGTTCCAGCGGGCCGGTGTGACGGGCTGCCGGTCGCCGTACAGCTCGTCGCCGCCGCGGGGAACGAGCACCTCCTGTTCTCCGCCGCGCAGGCGCTGGAAGCGGCCGTGCAGCGGTGAACCCCGACAGATCTATCGCGGCCAACGCCGGCGAAAGGGAACCCCGATGCCATCCATTCAGATCGACCTGCCACTGACCGCCTCGTCGGCGACCAAGCAGCGGCTCGCTCAGCGTTTCGGTGAGATCTATGGCGAGATCATGCAGGTCGGCAAGGACCTGCTGACCGTATCCGTGCACGATGTCGGGGAGGGCGGCGTGTGGCGCTGCCACGAGAACAGTCCTCCGACGCCCTCGGCCCTCATCATGTGCGACATCCGGAGCGGACGGCCGGTGGAGACCCGGGCTCGGCTGGCACAGTCGTTGATCGACGTGTGCACCGAGATGTTCGACCTGAACGCGCTGTGGGTGAAGGTCGAGTTCACCCAGCACTCGGGTGACGAGATGTACCACCCCCACCTGGCCGGCTTCAATACCGACTGGACCGGGGACGAACGAGCCGAAGACAGCTCCACCAGGACCGCCTGAAGCGCTGGCGGCTGGACGCGACGTCGGCGAATTTCCGCACGTAGTCGTGTCGACGTCGGCGGGGCCGCCGTCGCCGGACGCCGTGCCGTCCGAACCGGCCGGCCCGGATGGACGCCGTCCGGCGAAGGCCCTAAGGTGCCCGTCGTGTCTGAATCGCCTACCTTCACGAACCTTCTCGACGACGCCGCGCTGCTCTCGTTCGAACACCAACTCCATCTCGAGGAAGTCCTCGGAGATCACGTCTGGAACGTCGACCTGGAGCGGCCGCGTTTCGAGTTCAGCGGTGGCCGCACCATCACCTGCACCCGCTTCCACCTGCTCGGCAGCGCCGCCCCCGGCCCGCGCTCGTGGTTGTGGGCCTGGGCGAACCCCTCGGGTTTCCCGCCCGAGGTGGCGGCGGCCTCCGCGATGCTGCGCGACTTCGGGCAGCGGCACGGCATGCCGGAACTCGCCTCCGCGGAGGTGCCGTTCGACGCCCTGCCCGGCACGCCGGCCGAGCCGGCCTTCGCCGCCGGGCTCCTCACGGAGGCCGCCAAGGCCGTGACCGGCCACTGGACCTCCTACAACGGCGACGCCGGCGGCGGCACCCGGGCCGCGTTCCTCGTGGAGCACCCGGAGTTCCACCTGCCGCGGCCCGAGCCGGCCCGCGTCATGCGAGTCATCCAGGAGGGACTCATCGGCAACCTGCCCCTGACCGACCGCCGGCGCGCCCTGCACGGCTACGCGGTGCGGCGCGGGCTGGGCGTCGACTGGGCCGGCGGCCAGGCGAGGCTGACGGCGCCAGGGTTGGAGGCGACCGTCAGCTTCGACGAGTACGGCCGCGTGGCCGACCTCAGGGCCTCGATGTCCCCGGGCGGCTGAACGCCGCCCGGGCGTGGCCGGGGGCGGCTGGGCGCCGCCCCCGGGCTAGCTGCCGACCGGTTCCGCGCGAAGCCGGGCCGAGTGCTTGACCAGGGTGATGAGCACTTCCCTGCTGGACTCGCGCTTCCTGGCGTCGCACATGATGATGGGGACCGACGGGTTGAGCTGGAGGGCCAGCCGCACTTCGTCCAGGTCGAACTTCTGCGACCCCTCGAAGCAGTTGACCGCCACCACGAAGGGCGTGCCGCGCCGCTCGAAATAGTCGATCGAGGGGAAGCAGTCGGCCAGGCGCCGGGTGTCCGCCAGGATGACGGCGCCCAGCGAGCCCTCCGCCAGTTCGTCCCACACGAACCAGAAGCGTTCCTGCCCGGGCGTCCCGAACAGGTAGAGGACATAGTCGTTGCCCAGGGTGATCCGGCCGAAGTCCATCGCCACGGTGGTGGTGCGCTTGGCCTCGACGGAGGTGAGGTCGTCGACGCCGATCCCGCGGTCTGTCAGCACCTCCTCGGTGCGCAACGGCCGGGTCTCGGAGACCGCGCCGACCATCGTCGTCTTGCCCGCGCCGAAGCCGCCGGCGACCAGGATCTTGATCGCCGTCGGCAGGCGCGGACGCTCAGAGCGATCGAAGGCCATCGAGCACCGCCCTGTACATCTTTATGTCGTGCATGTCCACCTCGGATTGTGGTTCCTGGGCAGAGACGAGTTCGCGGTCGAACAGGTCGCCGAGCAGCACCCGGATCGTGCCGGCCGGTAGATCGAGGTAAGCGGCGATCTCGGCGACGGACTTGGGCTCCCGGCAGAGCTGCAGGATGCGCAGGTGCTCGGGGTCGAGCCCGGCGTCGGGACCCGGCGCCGGCCCCACGGCCAGCGCCATGGAGATCAGGTCGAATCTCCCGTGCGCGGGCTGCGTGCGGCCGCGGGTCACGACGTAGGGGCGGATGATCTCAGGATCCACCCAGTGCTCGTCCGTGGGCCCGTCCGCGCCACTCACCGGTCACTCCTGGCGACGGCCTCGGCGTTGCGGGCGCCGGAGGTGAGGTATTGGCCCACCCGGGCCACCAGCATCGCCATCTCGTACGCGATGAGCCCGATGTCGGCGTTCTGCGCGCACAGCACGGCCAGGCAGGCGCGCTCCCCGGCGGTGGTCACGATGAGGAACTGGGACTTCCACTCCACGACCGTCTGCCGGACCGCGCCACCGGAAATGTGGTCGGAGACGCCCTTGGCCAGGCTCTGCAGCCCGGAGGCGACGGCGGACAGGTGCTCTCCGTCGGTCCGCTGCAACTCGGCAGAAGACGCCATCAGCAGGCCGTCGGAGGACAGGACGATCGCGTGGTCGGCCTCAGGGATGCGGCCGATGAGGTCGTCGAGCAACCAGTTGAGGTCGGTGCCCGATGTGGGGGTCATGACTCACCTCCCGACTGTTCGTCCATCATCTTGGCCGCTTCCGTGCGGCCGAGACGGGTGCCGGACTGGAAGGATCCCATCATCGCGCGGATCTCCTCCGGAGAGCGCTCGTCATCGTCCTCCTCGAGGTCGGGCTGCGTGGGCGTGTCGTCCCGCAGCGCTGGCGCCAGGTTGGCCTGTGGTACGCGCAACGGCAGCCCTGACGGCGTGAACTCGGCCACAGACTTCTGCTCCGGTTCGGCTGGCGTTTCTTCGGATCGTGGCTCCGGGTCCTTCACCGGTTGGGGGACCGGGGTCGGGACGGGCGTGGGGGCCGGAGCCGGGTTCGGGGTCTGAGCCGGGGTCCGCGCCGGGGCGGAGACCGGGGGATGCGCCGGATCGGGGGCGCGCCGCGCCGACTTGAGCGCGCGCACGTTCTCGCCGACGGCGGGCCTGGTCGCGGTGGCCACGGCGCTCGCCCTGCGCGGCAGCCGGTCGCGGCCGCCGTTCTGCTGGGGCTCGGGCGTGGGGTCGAGCTGGACGAGCTCCTGCGGCAGCAGCACCACGACCGTCGTCCCGCCGTACGGGGAGGCCTTGAGCACCACCTGGATGTCGTGCCGCTTGGCGAGCTGGCTGACCACGTAGAGGCCCAGCCGGGCGGTGCCGGTGATGCGGAACTCGGGCGGGTCGGCGATGCGCTCGTTGGCGGACTCCAGGTCCTCCACCTTCATGCCGAGCCCGCGGTCCTCGATCTCGATCACGTAGCCGTTGGCCACGAGCTGGCCGCTGACCTGCACGCTGGTGTAGGGCGGCGAGAACGACACGGCGTTCTCGATCAGCTCGGCCAGCAGGTGGATGACGTCACCGACCGCGCGGCCGATGAGCACGACGTCGCCCATCGGCATGAGCGTGACGCGGGTGTAGTCCTCGACCTCCGCCAGCGCGCCGCGGACCACGTCGACCATCGGGACGGAGCGCCGCCACGTTCGGGCGGGGGACGAGCCGGAGAGCACGATGAGGTTCTCCGCGTTGCGCCGCATGCGGATGGCGAGGTGGTCGAGCCGGAAGAGCTCCTTCAGCTCCTCGGGGTCGGTCTCGCGCCGCTCCATCACGTCGAGAACGGTGAGCTGCCGGTGCACCAGGCCCTGTGTCCTGCGGGCCAGGCTGAGCAGGATGTCGCGGATGCTGCGGCGCAACTCCGCCTGCTCGGCGGCGACGCTGACGGCGGTGCGCTGGACGGTGTTGAACGCCTGGCCCACCTGGCCGATCTCGTCGTCACCGAAGTCGAGCGCCGGGACCTCCTTGGCGAGGTCGACCTCCTCGCCGCGGCCGATGCGCTCGACGACGCCCGGCAGCCGCTCGTCGGACAGCTCGTGCGCCGCGTCGCGCAGCTTCTGCAGCTGGGCGAACAGGGCGCGTGCCGTGGTGATGGACAGGACGATCGAGGCGACGACCGCGATGAGGCCGAGACCGCCGGCCAGGACCAGCCGCACGATGACGCCCACGGCGGTGGGCACCACGCGGTCCACCAGCCGGTCTCCGGCGGTGAGCACCATGGTGTTGAAGTCGGCGAGGGCGCGTTCGCTCGCCGACCGCCACTCGTCGGCACCGAACGGGAGGGAGACGGAGTTGGGGTCGAGCTCCGCCACCTGCGTCTCCATGGTGGCCAGGCGGGTGAACGACGGGCCTTTGACGAGCTTGTCGTAGGAGGCCCTGTCGAAGTCGGGCAACTCGATCCCGGCCTGGTCGGCGAGGATGCGCCAGGCGCCCACCGTCTGGGTGAACTCGGAGTGCTCGGACGGCGACAGCCGGCCTTCGGCGAGTGCGCCGGCGAGCAGCGCGTCTTCCCTGGTGAGAACGTCGCGGGCCCGGCTCAGGGAGAGGAGGGTACGGACGTCCTTGGCAAGGGTCTTGTCGTCGAGAGTGGCGAGCGAGCCGTAGAGGGCGAAGATGGAGTCGATGACGCTGCTGTACGCGTTCGTCGCCTGAATTCTGGTCGTCTTGTTGGCGTCGACCGCCCGCCGGACCTCTTCGAGCGTGTCGAGCCGCTGGAACACCTGGTTGAGGCGCCCGGCTCCCTCGTCGTCGGTCGCCCAACCGACCACCGTCGCGCTCGCCGATTCCCTGAAGGTCGCAAGGAGGCGATCGGTCTGTTTCCGCTGGTTCTCCAGGTCCTTGCGCGAACGCAGCGACCTGTCGCTCAGCTTGACGGCGGATACCCTGCGTTCCTTCTGCAACTCGACCAAAAGTGGTTCGCTAGGTCCGACCACGCTGGTGTCGAGCTGAGAAACCCACAGCAGGTTCACGCCTTCGCGCAGGGTGACCCACGCGGCGAAGGCCCACAGAGCCGCCAGGGAGAGTAGCAGAGCCGTGACCTTGGTCCGCACTCGCGTATTGCGGAAGCCCATTGAACCCACCCTGAAAAGTCATATCGTGTGCTGACCACCCAATGACGCGAGTGGCAACGTACCGTGTCGATCAGGGACCCTAGCGCAGCCTAAAAACTGTCTCAAGCAACACTAAACACTTTGCGCACAAATATCCCATTTTTGACAAACGTGGTCAAAAATGGTCCAATATGGCTATACTTCACAAGTGACCGATCATGCCGCCTTGGACTACTTCAGCATTCGCAACGATCTGACCGATCGCCTGCTGGTGAAATCGCATCAACTGGCCGGAGTGCCCGAGCAGGACCGTAGCGTTGTCCTGGCGGCGGCGGTCGGCTCCGTGCCCGAGGCGGCCCGGCTCCTGAGCTCCTCCACATCCCTCTTCCCCGACGGCGACAGCGCGTCCAGCCGGCTGGCCTTCAGCTGCCTGTCGGCGGCCGCCACGTTCCCGCGCGCGAGCCGCGGCCAGATCGCCGACCTCGGAGCGCTGACCACGATCCTGTTCGGTGTCGACGATATCGCCGACGGTGTCGCGGGCGCCTGGTCCGACCGCGACGTCGCCACGCTTTTCGGGCGGCTCGCCGGCATGGTCGGCGGCGCGCGGCCGGAGGCCGGCGGCTCGAAGCCCATGAGCGAGGCGCTGCACGCCTGGCAGGCCTGGTGCGCCCGCTTCCACGACTATGCCGGCGCCGCGGTCTACGCGCCGAGCCTGATGGAGCACCTCGAGCTCGCCGGGGCCGCCATGGCGCGCGAGCGCCTGTGGGCGACCGGCGGCGAGCCCTGGCCCTCGTACGAGCGCTACGTGGACAACGGCAGGCTGACGATCCTCTACCACACGTGGTGGCTGGCCGCTCTGGCGATCTGCGGCCCGGCGCCCGCCGACGCCGGTCACTGGCACTCCATCGCCCCCGCCACCGACATCGGCGCGGAGTGCCTGCGGCTGGCCAACGACGTCAGGACGTTCGAACGGGAAAGGAGCGAGAACAAGCCCAACTCCGTCCTCATCCTGGAGCGCGCCGGCCTGAGCACGGAGGCGGCGATCGAGCGGGTGTCGGCGCACATCGCGGTGCGGAACGCCGCCTTCGACGCCGCGCTCACGCGCCTGCCCGTCGTGCTGGCGCCCCTCGCCGAAGGGCAGCGCAGGAGCGTGTCCTTCAACGGAGGCTGGTACATGGCCAGGGACACCCACGCGTACACCGTTCAGGATCTTGCCAGGGACATGGACACCCACGCCGGCTAGGACACGGTGCCGTCGAGCGGGCGAGGGCGAGCCTGCCGGGCGAGGTGGGACGAGGAGATCACAGCGGCCCGCGTCACGGCGAACGGCGCGTACAGGTCCTTGTCATGCCAGAGCGGCGGATGTTCCTGATCCGCCGCGCGCGTCAGATACTCGTGACCCCGGTCCGCGGCGCGCACGCACCGCGGGTCCTCGCGCATCCGGGCCATCAGCAGCACCTGCATCGCGTACGCCGTCTCCTCCGCGGTGCCCTCCCAGCGCCCCCACGAGCCGTCCGGGCGCTGGGAACCCAGCACCCACTCGACGGCCGCCCGCACCGCCTCCGCCGAGGCGTCACCGCCGAACTCGTCGAGCGCGAGCCCGCAGGCCGCCGTGGCGTAGTAGGGCGAGGCGTGCCACCTGTCGGTCCAGCGGCCGTCCGGCAGCTGCCTGCCGCGGAGCCAGGCGGCCACATCGGCGATGGTCTCCTCGTAGCGGGGCGCGGTGGCCGGCTTGCGGGCCACGTACTGGCCGAAGGCGTCCAGCACGTGCGCGTTGACGCTGACCGAGACGCCCTGCTCACCCGGCCAGGTGGAGAAGTGCACACCCGAGCGGAACCGCCACAGGATGTCCGGCTCGTGCGGCACTCCCAGGAGCGCCAGCGCGTACAACGTCATGGAGGTCGTGTCGGCGTCGGCGGGCAGCCCCGCGCCGGCGGGGGTGCCGGCGGAGGCGACCGCCACCCGGAGGTCGGCCACCATCTCCGGCGGCACCTCGATGGGCACGCCCGCGCGCAGCAGCCAGCTCAGCACCCAGCTCCGCTCGAACACGGTGATGGGCACCCCGACGGGCACCGGGCCGCCGTGGCGCCGGACGACCGCCTCCAGATGTTCCAGGGCCGGCTCGTGCGGGTCAGTCGCCCCGCGCTCCCCGAGCCAGGCGACGGTCGCCGCAGGCGAGGCTCCCACGGTTCCGACGGCCGTGGGCCGGATGCCCGGCGCGCCGGCGGCCTCCTCGCCCACGATCTCCAGGGCGTGCAGCAGTTTCTCCGGTACTTCGGCCCCCGATGTGACCCGCGCCCTGACCAACTGCAGCGTGTCGTAGTTCATGCCCTCGGGCAACGGCAGGGGCGGGTGCCCCAGGGCGTCGGCGTGACGGTTGATGAGAGCCACCAGCGAGGGCACGATGTGCTCGATCGCCGGCATGTCCGGCAGGTCGAGCCGGCCGCCCAGCCAGGTGGTGAGCACGCCTAAGCCGCGTTCGACCGGCGGGAGGAGACGCCTTCGGTCCGCGCCGGGGTCCCCGCGCATCGCGGCGGACAGGATTCCCTCGGTGGCGCTCAGCGTGGGCACCAGCCCGTAGCCGTCGGGCGCGCCCCAGGCGCCGTCCGGCAGCTGGGAGCCGAGCAGGTAGTCGATCCGCTCCCGGTGACCGATCAGCCAGGGCGCGAGTGAGACCAGCCGGCCCGTCTCGTAGACGGAGGGGGACACCTGCCCCCACGGGCGGAGCATCAGGCTCGTGAGCAGCTCCTCCGCGGCGACGTCCGGCGCGTCGTCGGTGAGGACCTTCCCCAGGCTCACGCCACCCACTTCCTCTCGATGGGCAGCAGCCGCAGGTAGAGCTTCTCCTTCGGCCTCACGGACGCTCCCGGCACGGGGGTGAGCTTCTGGGGGTTGGTCAGGACGGGCTCGTACCTGCTCAGCAGGTTGGCGATCACCAGCGGCGCCTCGACGTAGAACAGGTGCTGACCGAGGCAGACGTGCGGGCCCGCGCCGAAGGGGATGAACGAGAACCGATGCCGGCGTGCCGCCTTCTCGTCGGCCCAGCGCTCCGGGTCGAACTCGTGCGGCCTGTCCCAGAACTCCGACAGCCGGTGGGTGGTGTACGGGCTGACCAGGACCTGCGAGCCGGCCTTGATCCGGACGCCGCCGATCTCCGTGTCCGCCACCGTCTGCCGGGGGATGATCCAGGCCGACGGGTAAACGCGGAGGAGCTCCTGCAACACCATGCGGAGGTACGTGAGCTCGGCGACGTGCGACGGCCGTACCGGGCCGTCGCCCACGACGCGGCGGATCTCGTCCTGCAGCCGGGCGTTCACGTCGGGATGGTCGTGCAGCACCGACCACAACCAGGTGAGCGACATGGCCGTGGTCTCCGAGGCCGCGCCGTAGATGCTCACCAGGTCGTCGCGCACCTGCCGCAGGTCGGCGTCGCCATCCGTCTCCAGCCTGGCCGCGAGCAGGGTCGAGACCACCTCCTTGCCCTTAATACCTTCACGCTTCGCCTGTTCGATCAGCGGGTAGACGATCTCGTCGATCTTCTTCGCGGATCTGAGGAAGGCACGGTCGCCCGGCACCTTGATGGAGTACGGGGCGAAGGGGAAGAGCAGCCGGAAGCCGATCGACGTGGCGCACGTGGAGAACTCGGGCGCCAGTCGTTCGGCGGTGTCGCGGGAGATGCGGCCGCCGAACAGGACCTTGATGACCGCCTGGTTGACGATCGTGGTCATCTGGTGTCCGCCGTCGACGGGCTGGCCCCGCCGCGCGAACCCGTCGAGCTCGCCGATGCACTCGGTGATGATGTCGGCCATGTCCTCGGCCAGGGAGGCCGTGTACCGCATGGTGAAGAGCGGCTGGAGGATCTTCCTGGTGGACGCCCAGCCGTCGCCCTCGCCGAGGATGCTGTCGCCGGTCACGCGCTGCACCGGCCGCCAGAACATGCCCTCGCGGACGAAGTTCGTCCAGTCGGTCTTCAGGACCTGCTGGACGTGGTCGGGGTGCGAGATGAGGTAAGGGCGGAAGGGGCCGAGGTCGAGCCGGACGACGCGTCCTTCGGCCTCGACGCCCATTCTGGCCAGCTCGGTGACCGGGTCCTTCACGAGACGGGGTATGGCTCGGTAGAACGGTACGACTTTCGGGCGAGTGGCGGAGGTTGCCCTGGCATGTGGCATGGCGGCGGTCCCCGATCGGGATGGCGATGGACGTAGTCGTCAGGTGACGATATCTAGCGACTTATGCTGTTCTCGGATGAAAGTCCGTTTGCGACGGCTATCGCTCATGGGCTTGAGCGCCCTTCAGCAGGAGGACGGCTCGCCCCGTTCTCTGTCCTGATCGCCCGCTGGGTCGAGAGCCGTGGGCTGGGGTCCTGGGCCGAAGGGTGCCCGCGGTGGCGGTACGCGGTCCGTCCGGCGCCGCGTGGTGCGGTCCGGTGGCCGGCCTGGGCCGTGCGGACGAGGGCAGGCGAGCCAAGAGCTTGGGAGGAACGGACGCGTTCTGGTGGGGCGGCGTCGTTCGCCACGAGTTATTCCTCCATCGCCTACGGTGTCCATCTCACGGCATGGACATTCCCTGACAAAAGTCAACCGATGAGTGGAGTATCACATGCTTATGCATGTAGGTTCAAGATCGTACCGGGGTAGGAGTACCTGTTGAATCTCAGCCATCCGTCGGGCGGCGGCGCCATGGACCGCTGCCGGGACTTACTCGAGCCGGCCCTCAGGGAGGCCGTCGCGGTGCTGCATCCGTGGGGCGCCGGCATGGCCGGATTCGCCCTGGGCTGGTCGGACGCGGACGGCAGGCCCGGCAACGGTGACCGTGGCAAGGCCGTGCGGCCGGCCGTCGCCCTGCTCAGTGCCGAGGCCGTCGGAGGCACGGCGAAGTCGGCGCTGCCGGGCGCCGTGGCGGTGGAACTCGTGCACGCCTTCTCGCTGGTGCACGATGACATCATCGACCACGACGAGAGGCGCAGGCACCGCGAGGCGCTCTGGAAGGCGTACGGCGTGGGGCCCGCCCTGCTCGCCGGCGACGCGCTCCTGGCGCTGGCCGTCGGCCAGCTCGCCACGCGGCCCGAGGCGATCCCCTACCTGTCGGCGGCGCTGGTCGAGCTCGTCCAGGGACAGACGGCCGACATGGCCTTCGAGAACCGGCCGTGGCGCGGGCCGGACGAGGTCACGGTCGCCGAATACACCGACATGGCCGCGGGCAAGACCGGCGGCCTGCTGGGCGCCGCCGCGGCCACGGGCGTGGCGCTGGGCGGCGCACCCGAGCTCGCGGACCGCCTGTGGGGCATGGGGCGCGACCTTGGGGTGGCCTTCCAGATCGTGGACGACATGCTCGGCATCTGGGGCGACCCGGACGTTACGGGCAAACCCGTATACAGCGACTTGCGGCGCGCGAAGAAAACGTTTCCGGTGCTGGCCGCCCTGGCCGCCGACGTCCCGGCCGCCCGCGAGCTGTCCGCGCTCCTGTCGGCGGGGAACATGAACCAAGGCTCCCTGCGGCACGTCGCCGACCTCGTGGAGGAGGCCGGCGGCCGCGACGCCGCCCGGTCGCTGGCGGACCGGTACATGTCGTCGGCGCTGGAGGTGGTCGACCGGCACCTGCCGGACGCCGGCGACCTGCGCGCGGTGTGCGACTCCCTGGTGAACCGTGTCCACTGACCGGCCCGGGGGCCAGGGGCCGCGGCGAGCCGTCTCGGGCCGATGCGGATAATGACGGGATGAGATCGCTCGGAACCACCGGCTTGTCCGTTTTCCCCCTGTCGCTCGGCGCCAACGTGTTCGGCTGGACGGCCGACAAGGAGACCTCGTTCGCGATCCTGGACGCCTACGTCGCGGGCGGCGGCAACTTCATCGACACCGCCGACGCCTACCCGGCATGGGAGACCGGCGAGTCCACCTCGGAGACGATCATCGGTGAGTGGCTGGCCGCCCGCGGCAACCGCGAGTCCATCGTGCTCGCCACCAAGGTCGGCATGCTGGAAGGCCTGCGCGGGCTCGCCCCCGCCACCATCCGCACGGCGGTCGAGGGCTCGCTGCGGCGGCTGCGTACCGACTACATCGACCTCTACTGGGCGCACGTGGACGACCAGGACACGCCGCTGGCCGAGTCGCTGGCGGCGTTCGACACCTTGGTCCGCGAGGGCAAGGTGCGCCACGTCGGAGCGTCCAACTACGGGGCGGCGCGGCTCGCCGAAGCCCTCGCGATCTCCGACGCCGAGGGCCTGGCCAGGTACGCGGCCCTGCAGCAGCCGTACAACCTGGTCGAGCGCGCCTACGAGGGCGAGCTGCGGGACGTGGTGGTCAGGGAAGGGCTGGCCACCACACCGTACTTCGGGCTGGCGCGCGGCTTCCTGACCGGCAAGTACGCGCCAGGGGTCCAGGTGGACAGCCCGCGGGCGGGGAAGGCCTCCGCGTACCTGGCGACGGCACACGGGCCCAGGACGCTGGAGGCGCTGGGCAAGGTGGCGGCCGACCGGGACGTCGCACCGGCCACGGTGGCCCTGGCCTGGGTCGCCGCCCAGCCGACGATCACGGCGACGATCGCGAGCGCGCGGAACGTCGAACAGCTGGAGGCGCTGATGGAGGCCGCGTCGCTCACGCTCAGCGCCGGCGAACTGGCCCTCCTCGACCAGGCCTCCCGCCCCTGACCCCTCCGGCCGATCCGCTCCGGCCGATCCGCTCCGGCCGATCCGCGCCCCACGCGCCGCCGCCCGCACTGCCGCCCACGCCCCACGCGCCCGCCGCCAGCCCGCTTACCGCCTGCCTGCCTGCCTGCCTGCCGTGCGCCTGCCTGCCGTGCGCTCGCCGTCCTCTGCGTGCCTGCCGCATGGGCGGCGCCCGCGTCAGGCCAGGCCGTGCCGGCGGCACCACTCCTCGACGCTCTCACCACCGCGCTCGACCGCGCGCACCCAGTGGGCGTCGGCCGCGATCGCGTCAGGGACGGTGTCGTGGATCGGGAACACGGCGGTGAGGCCGGTGATCGTGAAGACGCGTACGATGCGGTCGGTGCCCATCACGAGGGCGAGTGACCCCTCCTGGGTACGCAGCCGCTTGAGCGCGCCCACGAGCACCCCCAGACCGGTCGAGTCGAGGAACTCCACGCCGCTCAGATCGACCACGACGTGGACGACCCCCTTGGCCACGAGGTCGAGCACATACTCGCGCAGCCGTGGCGCGGTGAAGACGTCGATCTCTCCGACGACCCTGATGGCGGCGCAGTCGCCGGTCGGTCCGAAGACCTCTAAGTCGATCTCTCGCATCTGGAACCCCTCAGCTCACTCAGTCGCGTCATTCATGGTGATGACGGGGGAATCTGTACGTTTACACTATGCGGTGAGCGGCATCGCGTCAATAAACAGCTTTCGGCGTCATCGTGCACGATGACAGGAGTGGGGGATGGGATGCGCGTCGAGGAGGCCATCGGGTTGCAGATCGCACGCCTGCGGGCGGAGCGGCGGATGTCGCTGACCGAGCTGGGTGAGGCGCTGGGCCGCTACCTGGACCGGCCATGGAGCCGGCAGGCCGTCCACCAGGCGGAGCGCGGGCAGCGGGCGTTCACGGCCGCCGAGCTGACCGCCCTCGCGCTGGCTCTCGACACCTCGGTCCCGGCGCTGTTCCGCGCCGAAGACGACCGGATCGAGCTGCCGGGCGGGGCGGTCTCTCCCGAGGAATACCGCGGCATCCTGCTGAACAGGGAGCGGAACACCCCCCTCGACGGGGTGGAGGAGCTGATCATCGCGCTGCACGACATCGGGGAGGTGCTCTCCCGTCCCGCCCTCGTCCGCCTGGCACGCATCGGCGAGGTGGCCGACCAGGTCGCCGGCCCGGAGCCGCACCGGACCTGACGCTTTCCCTGGCGGCCCCGGCAGACCACCGGGGCCGGCCTTGCAGGCACGGCTGCCTTACCGGCGTCTCAGCCGGCCAGGCGGGCCAGCTTGTCGGGGTTGAGGACGCCGTAGACCTCGCTGATGTGGTGTCCGTCCTCGCTGGTGACGGTGACCAGCACCGCGTACGGCCGGCCGTCGGCGAAGACCGCCGCGGTGGGCGGGCCGTCCCCCGTGGACCAGCGCACCGTCAGCTCCGCGTCGATCGGTGCGACACGCACCAGCAGCCTGCTCACGCGATCGCTGCCGGTGACCGGTCGCAGAGCCGCCCTCACGCGCCCGCCGCCGTCGGTGCGGAGCGTCACGTCCGGGGCCAGCACCTCCATCAGGCCCGCGATGCTGCCGCCGAGCGCGGCGTCGAGGAAGCGCTCGGCGACGGCCTGGGCGGCGGCCCGTTCCTCCGGGAACCTCGGACGGCGGGCCTGGACGTGTTCGCGGGCGCGGTGGACGAGCTGGCGCACGGCGGCGGGGGAGCGGTCGAGGATGCGGGCGATCTCGCGATGCTGGAAGCCGAACGCCTCGAACAGGATGAACGCCGCCCGCTCCAGAGGCGACAGCGTCTCCAGCACCACCATCAACCCGTAGGCGACGGCCTGGGCACGGGCGACGTCCTCGGCCGGGTCCCCGGCCGGATCCGGGACGGGCTCGGGCAGCCAGGGGCCGGCGTATTCGCGGTGCAGGCGGTCGCGTGCGTTCAGGGCCAGGCGGGTGGCGACGCGGACGAGGTAGGCGCGGGGGTTGTCCACCCGGTCGCGGTCCACGCCGTGCCAGCGCAGCCACGTCTCCTGTACGACGTCCTCGGCGTCCCCGACGCTGCCCAGGATGTCGTGGGCGAGGCTGTACAGCAGGTTGCGGTGGGTGTGGAAGGGGTCGTGGGTCATCGGGCGGCGTGGCCGGTGACGTGCAGCGCGCGCAGGGCGCCCTCGGCGGCCGTGATCGCGCTGTTGATGGAGATCTCGCCGCGCATGCCGGGCGCGGCCACCATGTCGCCCGCCAGGAACACGCCGTGGCCCTGGTCGACCGCCGGACGGTCGCGCCAGGTCTGACCGGGCAGGTCGAGCGCGCCGGTGCGGTGCTTGGCCGCGCCGGAGCGCTGCCACGTGACGCGCTCGCGCCAGCCGGGCACCGCCAGGTCGGCCAGCGCCCGCACCCGCCGGGTCGCCTCGGCCCTGGGCTCGTCGTGCCGGATCGGCATGTCGATCTGGAACAGTGTCTCCCCCCGGGGAGCGGCCGTGGGATCTTGCAGGGAATAGCTCTCGTGGAAGCCGCCGCCGTCGAGGTCCCAGCAGATGAAGCAGTCACCGCGGGCCGAGCGTACGGCCAGGTCGAGCAGCACGCCGTAACCGCTCTGCCAGCGCAGGGCGTCGTCGCCGAGCAGGATTCGGGCGGAGGACAGTTCGGTGGCCACGATGGTGGGCTCGCCCGGCAGGCCGTACATGCGGGAGCCGAGCTCTATGCGGACGCCGAGGTCGCGGGCGCGGGCGGCGAGCCGGTCGATCACCGCCTGCCAGCCGCCGATCACCCAGCGGACCGCCGGTGCGCGCATGGCGAACACGCGGCGCAGCAGGGTCCACACGAACGCGGCCGACAAACGTCCCGTGTCGGCGTCGAACGTCACCACGCTGATCGCGTTGGCGGCCGTCCGAGCCGTGTCCTCGCCATACCGGGCGGATGCCCAGGTGTGGAAGTCCACGTCCACCGGCGCCGTGCGGGGGCCTGTCGCCATCATCCGCATGAAACCGGCCGGCGGCAGCCGCCGCAGCCGGCCATCCCGTACGAACCCCACCCGGAGATCGCGCACCGCCGGCCGGCCCAGCTTCCCTATCAGGCCCCGCTCCCGCAACCACGTCCAGTGCGGGCCGTCGGCGTAGAAGACATGAGCACCCTCGTGAGCCAGATAGGGCCCGCCCGTCGCGCGCCCCCGCCCGCCGAGACGCTGGTGCGCCTCGTGCAGCGTCACCTCCGCACCCGCCTCCGCGCAGACGATGGCCGCCACCAGCCCGGCCAGCCCGCCGCCGATCACCACGATCTTCTTCGTCACGGCTTTCCCCTTCCTTCTCGCCCAATAAGAAGGAATGAGGCACCGCCGATGTGACATCACACGCTCGGCGTGCTGTCACACCTCCCGCCTTCCGCGCGGGGCGCGAGCTCGTGAGCGTCATAGGAGTGCGCGGACCGCAGGCGGCTCGGCGTGAGCAGCCACACCGCGACCGTGCCGGCCAGCAGCAGAACCACCCCCGCTCCGCTGGTCAGCACGAGCGACTCGGTGAACGCCGCCCGCGCCTGCTCCGCCAGCGGCCCGCCCGCCGCACCGAGGCCCTGGGCCACGTCGAGCGCCGCACCCAGCGACTCGCGGACGCCCTCCCCGCCAGGCCCCTCGTACGCCAGCTCGCTCCGGTAGGCCGAGGCCGCGACGCTGCCCAGGACGGCCACGCCGAGCGCCCCGCCGACCTCGTAACTGGTCTCCTCGATGGCCGCGGCGCTGCCCGCCTTGGCCGCCGGCGTGCCCGACATGATGACCGAGGAGGCGGTCGCGAGGGCGCCGTTCCCGACGCCGATGAGCACCAGAGCGCCCGCGACCGGCCAGTAGGTCAGCGGCCCGGGAGCGGCGAACACCAGCAGGAACCCCAGCCCGGTCAGGCCCAGCCCGCCTGCCAGCACGGCCCGCTCGCCCAGCAGGGCCGCCACCCCGGGAGCCAGCGGCGAGGCGACGATCGCGGCCAGCGCGGCGGGCAGCAGGCGCACGCCCGTCTCCAGCGGGGAATAGCCCTGGACGAGCTGCATCCACTGCGCCAGCAGCAGCAACACCGCCGCCATCGCGATCGACGTGGTCAGCGCTGTCACCACTCCGGCAGAGAACGGGCCGCTGCGGAACAACCTGATCTCCAGCAGCGGATCCGGCCTGCGCAGGCACCGCGTCGCGAACCAGCTCAGCGTCACCGCCGCCACCACGGTCGCCGCCAGGGCGGCGGGGGAGCCCAGGCCGTACTTGCCGAAGTCCTTCACCGCGAACACCAGCGCGACCATGCCCGCCATCGACAGCACCGTGGCGAGCGCGTCCCACCGGCCGGGCGCCGGATTCCTGGACTCCGGCAGCAGGAACAGCGCGGCCGCGATCGCGACCGCCATGACGGGCACGTTCACCAGGAACGCCGAGTGCCAGCTGAAGTGCTCCAGCAGCAACCCGGCCAGGATCGGACCCAGCGCCGCCCCGACCGCGGCCATCGCCGCCCAGACGCCGAGCGCCCTGGCGCGTTCCGCGGGGTCGGTGAACATGTTGCGGATCATAGACAGCGTCGACGGCATGATCATCGCACCGCCCACCCCGAGCAGCGCCCGTACGGCGATCACCTGCAGCGGGCTGCCGGCGGCCAGCACCGCCAGCGAGGCCAGCCCGAACACCGCGAACCCGGCCAGCAGCATGCGCTTGCGCCCCCACCGGTCGCCGAGCGCGCTCACCGTGACCAGCAGCCCCGACAACACCAGCGCGTACGCGTCCACCATCCACAGCAGCTCGATCGAGCCCGGCCGCAGGTCCGCGGACATGGCCGGGAGCGCGACGTTGAGCACGGTCATGTCCATGACCACGAGCAGCACGCTGGCCGAGAGCACGGCCAGGCCCAGCCGGCGCCTCCTGGCGGAAACCGGCGGCGCGGTCGTCATGATTCCTCCCGCCGCGCCGCGCCGTGCAGGTACGTGGTGAGCAGCAGCCGGGGCACGTCCCGGCGTGCGACGTCGCCACGGCGCAGGCTCTCGCGCACCGCCACGAGCAGGCCGTACACCGTGTTGCTGATCCACCGGGCGGGCAGGTCGGCGCGGAGCACCCCCGCTTGCTGCGCCGCGGCGTAGAAGGCGATCTCGCGCTCCTCCAGCTCGTCGGAACGGCGCTTCAGCTCGGGATTTACCAGCATGGCGTAGTCGGTCAGCCCGAACCCGTACGCGTCGGCCACCTCGATCAGCCCGGCCAGCATGGCGTCCAGCGCCTTGCCGATCACCTCGGGATCCCCGGAGGCGGTCGCGTCGACCACGCCGCTGCGCTCCTGAACCTGCTCCCACTGCTCGTGGGCGCGACGGCCGAGGGCGAGCATCAGCTCCTCGCGGCTGCTGAACTGGCGGTGCAGCGTGGCCCTGCTGATCCCGGCCGCCTCGGCGAGCTGCGCCATGGAGGCGAGCGGGTTCTCGTTGAGGTGCTGGATCGCCGTACTCATGATCTGCTCCCGGCTCATCGCCATCAGCCATCACCGTATGAGACATTCATGTCTCATACGGTACATCCTCGCGTCACCGGCCAATGACGTCAACCGCAGCAGTGGAAGACCCGAGGGCGGCGGCGCTGCCTCGCGCGGCGGTTTCCTCACGGGGCGGTTCGACATCAGCGCCTCCATCTATCCGTTGATCACCTCAAGGGGGTGGCGGACGGCGGCGTCGAAGTGATAGCCGAAGGGATGGCGCGGTGTGACAAGGGGCTGGGTGGCGCCGCTCGCGTCGGTGGCGCGCGCCATGACCACGTGAGCACCCGTGCGCCGGGGAGCCCACGCTATGTGCCACGGCAGCCAGGCGCTGACCAGGTGCCGGCCGTGGTGCTCGGCCTCGCGCCAGCTCGCTCCGCCGTCGAAGCTGACCTCCACCCGGACGATCCGGCCTCGCCCCGACCATGACCTTCCGTGCAGGATGTGCGGTCCGCCGACGGGCAGGCGAGCGTTCCAGGCGAGCGCGAAAGCGCTCTTGGCCTGGTTTGTCGTGACATCGGGATAGAAGACCGTGTTCCATGGCGTCTGGAGCCTGCTCGTCGAAACCTCTATGTCGCCGAGCCATTTGATGGACGCCACGCCCACCCATCCCGGCACTACCAGCCGCGCCGGGAAGCCATGATCGGCGGGCAGCGGCACGCCGTTCATCTCGTACGCGACGAGGACGTCGTCCATGGCCTTGCCGATCGGCAGCGGGCGGCGCACGTGGCCGTAGTCCTCGAACGGAGCGTCGAGGCCGGTGGGCAGCACGTCCACCGCCTCGGGACGCACGCCCACCTCCCTGAGCAGGTCTTTCAGCAGCACGCCCCGCCAGCGTGCCACCCCGATCGCGCCCAGCCCCCACTGGGTGCCCGGAGCGGCGTCGTGCTGCTGCGTGCCGTAGAACCGCCGGCCGTTGCCCGCGCACTCGATCGCCACGTCGAACGTCCGCGACCGCATGGCCCGCAGCTCGTCGTAGCCGAACTCGCGCGGACATCGAACCCCCGCGCCATGGACGCGCAGTCGCCAGGTCGTCGCGTCGATGAGCGGCGTGGAGGTGTGGTTGCGCACGAAGAACCGGTCGTTCGGGGTGTGGTAGCCCACCCCGGACATGGCTTCCCATCTCATCTCGGCGCTCTCACCGTGCACCCTGAACAGGTGGTCGGGCAGCGGCTTGACGATCGTCGACGTGGCCTGCTCCATGTACGTCACCTCCATCATTCGGTATTTCCTATCTGGAAACCATTTAATCTCCTCTCGTGCCCTGCCGCGGCTCCTCGCGAAAATCCGGGTCCGACCGGCCAGGGAAACGTTCCCTGGCTATGTCTCAGCCGTTCCCCCTGCCCCCACCTGCGGGAGCGCATGCCTGGCCGCGTCAGCCCGGGAACGGCTCCCCGGCGTTGAGACGTTCGATGACCACCACGCCAGGCCCTCATCGAACCACTGCGGCACCTCCGGCCCGGAGGAGAGCCGGTTGTGCAGCCTGACGTGGGCCATCGGTCTCGGGCGTGTCCACCGAAAGGCGCCCGTCCTGGACCTGCTCGCCCGGAAGGTTTGCGGTGGCCCGCCGTGCCGCCCGCCCGTCTGCGCCTCGAACGCCGCCCCGCTGCCGTACGGGTGCGCCTGTCGGAGGGGCCGGACCCGGCCGCCGCCCCCCGTGAATCCAGGCAGGTGAGGGAGCTGTCAGCCTGCCGGACGAATGCACGGCAAAACGAATGCACGGCAAAACGGAGGCACGGCAAAACGGAGGCACGGCAAAACGGAGGCACGGCAAAACGGAGGCACGGCAAAACGGAGGCACGGCAAAACGGAGGCATGGCGGCACGAGGTGATGGCGGCGCGGGCGGCCACGCGCGCCGAGCGAGTCAGCGACCCAGGAAGGACAGGAGGCGGTCGAGGGGCCAGGTGTTGATGACGTCGTCGGTGGTCAGCCACGCCCGCTGCGCGATCCCCACCCCGAACCGCTGGTTGGCGAGGTGCGGGATCGCGTGCGAGTCGCTGTCGATCGAGAACTTGACGCCGTGGTGCCTGGCCAGCCGCACCAGGTCGGCGGGCAGGTCGGACCGGTCGGGGTAGGAGTCGATCTCCATGGCGGTGCCGGTGCGGGCGGCCGCGCGGAAGACGGCGTCCCAGTCGGCGTCGACGGGCGGGCGCTTGCCGATCTTCCTGGTCGTCGGGTGGCCGATGATGTCGACGTACGGATTCTCGCAGGCGGCGATGAAGCGGCGCGTCATCTCGTCGCGCGGCATCCCGAAGTGGGAGTGCACCGAGGCGACGCACACGTCGAACTCGCGCAGGATCTCCGCCGGCCAGTCGACCGACCCGTCGGGCGCGATGTTGAGCTCGGTGCCGTGCAGCAGCCGCATGCCGGGATGTTTCCGCTGCAGCTCGCCCACCTGGCCCCGCTGCTCCAGCGCCTTGTCCAGGGTCATCCGCTGCATCGCCAGGTCGGGAGCGTGGTCGGTGACCGCGTAGTAGGAGTAGCCGCGGGCGCGGCCGGCCGCCACCATGTCGTCCAGCGAGGCGATGCCGTCGGTCAGGTCGGTGTGGGTGTGCAGGTCGCCCTTGAGGTCGGTGAGCTGGATCAGCGCGGGCAGCTCGCCGCGGAGCGCCGCCTTGACCTCGCCGCCGTCCTCCCGCAGCGGCGGCGGCACGAACTGCATGCCGAGCGCGTCGTAGATGTCCTCCTCGGACGCGGCGGCGATCACCCGGTCGCCCTCGAACAGCCCGTATTCGGACAGCTTCCAGCCTTTCTTCACCGCCATCTCCCTGATGGCGACGTTGTGCTCCTTGGAGCCGGTGAAGTATTGCATCGCCGCGCCCCACGATCCGGCCGGCACCACCCGCAGGTCGACCTGGATCCCGGACGTGGTGCGGACCGAGGTCTTCTTGTCGCCCGCCGCGATCACCTCGGCGACGTAGGGCTGGGCGCGGAAGGCGGCCATGACGGACTCGGGCGCGACGGCGAGGATGTCGATGTCGCCGATCGTGTCCTTCATCCGCCGCAGCGAGCCCGCGTAGGCGATGCGCTCGGCCTCCAGCGAGGCCATCACCTGCTCGGCCAGCGACATGGCGATCCCGATGTGCACCCGGCGGCCCGACTGCTCGAGCTGCTCGACGCCCTTGAGCAGATTGGCCAGCGTCTTTGGGCCGAGCCCTTTGACCCCGTCGAGCCGGCCGGCGGCGATCGCCTCGCTCAGCGCCGCGGGCGAGTCGATGCCGAAGTCTTCGAACAACATGATGGCCGTCTTCGGCCCCAGCGTCGGCACCCGGGTCAGCCTGCGCACGCCCTCGGGCACCCGGCCGCGCAGGTCGTCGAGCTGCCGGAAGCTCCCGCGCTGCAGGAACTCCTCCATCTTCTTGGCGATCGCCTCGCCCACCCCGGGGACGCCGCGCACGTCGACGACCGAGATGTCCTCGGGGAATCCCGCGATCGCCTTGGCCGCCTTCTGGTAGCTCCGCACACGGAAGGCGTCGCCGCCGCAGAGCGCGAACAGCTCCGCGTATTCCTGCAGCGCCGCCGCCGCATCCTCATTCGCCCGCATGGAACCACCCTAGGGTCCGGGGCCGACAATCTCGTGTCTCAGAAGCGCACCTCACGCGGCCGGTACGGGGCCGCGAGGAAGTCGAGTTCGTCGGCCGACAGCGTCACCGACACGGCGGCCACCGCGTCGTCGACGTGCCGGTCCTTCGTGGCGCCCACGATCGGGGCGGTCACGGCAGGCTGGTGCAGCAGCCAGGCCAGGGCCACCTGGGCGGGTGGCAGGCCGCGGTCGCTCGCCACCTGCGCCACCTGGTCGATCACGAGCTTGTCGTTCTCCGGGTCGTACAGGTAGTCGATGCGCGCGTCGGACCCCGTCCTGGCGGTCGAGGTGTCGGAGCCCGCCCTGGCGAGCACGCCGCGCGCCAGCGGGCTCCACGGGATGACGCCCACGCCCTGGTCGGCGCAGAGCGGCAACATCTCGCGCTCCTCCTCGCGGTAGAGGAGGTTGTAGTGCGGCTGCATCGAGACGAACGCCGTCCAGCCGTTGGCCTCGGCCACGCGCTGCGCCTTGGCGAACTGCCAGGCCCACATGGACGAGGCGCCGATGTAGCGGGCCTTGCCCGATTTGACGACGTCGTGCAGCGCCTCCATGGTCTCCTCGACGGGCGTCTCGTCGTCCCACCGGTGGATCTGGTAGAGGTCGACGTAGTCGGTGCCGAGCCGGGAGAGCGAGGCGTCGACGGCGGCGTGGATGTGCTTGCGCGACAGGCCGCGGTCGTTGACCCCCTTGCCCATGGGGAAATAGACCTTGGTGGCCAGCACGTAGTCCTCGCGCCGAGGGAAGATCGCACGCAGCGCTTCGCCGGTCACGACCTCGCTCTCACCCTTGCTGTAGATGTCGGCGGTGTCGAAGAAGTTCACCCCGGCGTCGGCGGCCCTGCGAATCATCGGCTCGGCCTCCGCCCGCGGCAGCGCCCACTCCTGCCTGGCCGGATCGCCGTAGCTCATCATTCCGAGGCAGATTCGCGACACCTTCAGACCCGTGTTGCCAAGTCGCGTGTAGTCCATGGCTCAACCCTATGACTCGTGCCGGAGACGCCGGCCGGTGCTCAGGACGCTCCGTGCGGAGCCCGGGGAACGATCATCGTGACGCCCGGCACCGAGCCGATCGAGGCCAGTGCCTTGCCGGCGTCGGCCAGCCCGATCGTGCGGGTGATCAGCTGGTCGGGATGGAGGATCCCGGCCCTGATCATCTCCAGCATCGGCGGGTAGGCGTGCGCGGCCATGCCGTGGCTGCCGAGCAGCCGCAGCTCGTGGCCGATCACGCGGTCCATCGGCACCGGCGTCGGCGCTCCGGGCAGCAGCCCCACCTGGACGTGCCTGCCACGCCTGCGCAGGCTCTCGACGGATGCGACGCACGTCTGAGGGCTGCCCAGCGCATCGACGGACAGGTGGGCGCCGCCCCTCGTCAGCTCCCTGACCTGGGCCGCCGCGTCGCCGGCCGAGCCGTTGACGAAGTGAGTCGCGCCGGCCTGCTCGGCCAGGTGCAGCGCGTCGGTGCTGATGTCCACGGCGACCACGCGCGCCCCGGCCGCCGTCGCGATCATCACGGCCGACAACCCCACGCCGCCGCAGCCGTGCACCGCCACCCACTCGCCCGGACGCACCTTCCCGACCTGCGCCACGGCGCGGAAGGCGGTGGCGAAGCGGCAGCCCAGCCCCGCGGCGGTGGCGAAGGCCATGTCCTCGGGCACCGCGATGAGGTTGACGTCGGCGTGGTCGACCGCCACGAACTCGGCGTACGAACCCCAGTGGGTGAAGCCAGGCTGCGTCTGCCGCTCGCACACCTGCTGGTCGCCGGTGAGGCAGGACGCGCAGGAGCCGCAGGCGCAGACGAACGGCAGGGTCACCCGCGCGCCGGGCCGCCAGCCGCGCACGTCGGAGCCGACCGTCTCCACCACGCCCGCCAGCTCGTGCCCCGGCACGTGGGGCAGGGACGTGATGTCGGGGTCGTGGCCCTGCCAGCCGTGCCAGTCGGAGCGGCACAACCCCGTCGCCTCGACCCTGATCACCGCCCCGTGCGGGGCGGGCGACGGGTCGGGCAGCTCGCGAACGTCGAGCTCGCCACCGAAGATGTCAAAGGCAACCGCTCTCATCTCACGAGCTTAGGGTCAACTCCCGCAGCTCGCGCAAGGCCCGGTGCGACGGATCACCGCGATCGTCGGGGCGCGCGACGAGGAGCGCGGCAGGGCCGCGGCCGAGCGGCTCGGGCTGCCGTACGTGCGGATCGACGTGACGGACGAGGCGAGCGCCGCCGCGGCCGCGAAGTGGATCGAGCAGGAGTGCGGAAGGCTGGACATCCTGGTCAACAACGCCGCCATCCTCGGAGACCAGTGGGGCGATCAGCCGTCGGTCACCAATGCTGGCGCGGACACCGAGTACGGGGCCTACAGTCCAGACTGCTCCGGTTCGATGAACTACGAGCACGACCTCATCCACTCGGTCAACGCCATCGTCCAGGACTGGGCGGGCGGAGAAACGAACTACGGATGCCAACTTCGCGCAGGCGACGAAACCGAACTGCGGAACTGGCGCCGCTACCGCACCCGCGAGCAGACCAGCGGCTATCCCGCCCACGGCCCCCGACTCACGGTCGGCTTCGAGCCCGCCGAGCGCATCCGGGTCGTCTTCGAGACACGAGAAGACCTGACCACGTTCCCCACCTATGAGCAGGCTGTTGCGTGGGAAACCCGGACCCCTGAAGAGACCGCTGCCCAACCGGTGACGGAGACGCAGGCACGAGCCCTCGCCGGACACCGATACGACGAAGCCGGTACGGGAGTGACTCAACTGCTGCCCTTGGAAGGGGAGAGCATCGAGGACGCGCCTGAGGAGGGCGGGGAAGACGGCACCTCGCCACGTGTCTTCTCCACCTCACCGGCCGCGGAGTCGGTGGACGTTCCGCTGGACACTACCGTGTCTGTGACGTTGAGCGACCAACCACCGCCTTGATTGCCGCCAATGTCCGGATAGTGTCCGATCAATGCCCTGGGCAGGCGCATTTCCGTAGGTGAATATCAGTCCACATGACTCGACTCATCGCTGACCTCTCGGTCTCCCCGGACGGCTTCGTCACCTGGCCTGACCTCGGCCCGGACAACGGCCTACGCAAGGGCGGCCCGAGGCCCTGCACACCTGGGCGTTTTACGACGACTCCTACGACCGCCGGGTCTTGCGTGAGGCGACTGCCCGCTCGGGCGCCGTTGTTTTCGGCCGCCGACTGTTCGACGTGGCCGACGGATTGAAGGGCTGGAACGACCCTACGGCGCCGGTGAGGTCGGCACGCCCGCGTTCGTCGTCGTGACGAACGCGCCACCGGAGTCGACTGGACGTTCGTCACCGGCGGGACGCCGCGCACGCTGGTGCAGCGGAGCGCGATCGCGACATTCACCACGACGCACCTGACCTACGACGTCCTCTGACCACGTCGTTGCGGCATCTCACATCGACCAACCATCGGCGCCCCGGCGGTTCGCCGATCTCCATGGTGCAGCAGGCACTCCTGACCACACGACCCTCGCCTCTCCCCGATGACATCACTGCATTCCGATTTGGTGACCGGGTTGGCACCGCCGGGTCTGATCGGCTGGCTCGGGGATCACAGCGGTGGTGCCGCGAGTTCGCAGACGCGGTCGCATCGCTCGTGGCAAGTATGCCTTGTCGACTGGGACCCGGCCGGGGTGAGGGCGTCTTCCTGATTTTTTTCTGTGGCGGTGTCGAATGGCGTCGAGCCCGTTCGTAGCCAAGGTGAGAGGCCAGCGACACGCAGTCGCCCTACCGAAGGATCAAATTATGACCGCTGCGAACGCAAGGCCCGGAGCTGGGCGGCGGAAATGGGTGGGGCTGGCCGTGCTCGGCTTGCCCACGTTTCTCGTCTCGATGGATTTCTCCGTGCTGTACCTGGCCGTTCCGCATCTGAGTGCCGATCTCGCGCCGAGCGGCATCCAGCAGTTGTGGATCGTGGACATTTACGGCTTGCTGATCGCGGGCTTCCTGGTCATCATGGGCACCATCGGTGACCGGATCGGCCGGAAGAAGCTATTGCTCATCGGCGGCGCCGTGTTCGGCATCGTCTCGGTGGCCGCGGCGTTTTCCACCAGCCCGGAGATGCTCATCGTCAGCCGTGCGATGCTCGGTGTGGCGGGTGCCGCGGTGATGCCGTCGGTGCTGGCCCTGGTCACCGGTATCTTCACCGACCAGAAGCAACGCAGCCGTGCCCTGGCTGTCTATCTGACCTGCTTCATGGGCGGGGCGACGCTCGGCCCGCTCGTCGGCGGCGCGCTGCTGGAGTATTTCTGGTGGGGTTCGGTGTTCCTGGTGGCCGTGCCGGGGATCGTGCTGCTGCTGGTGTTCGGTCCCTTTCTGCTCCCCGACCAGCGTGCGCCGCAGGCCGGACCGTTCGACCCGGCCAGCGTCCTACTGTCCCTCGCGGCGATACTGCCGTTCGTCTATGGGCTCAAGGAGCTGGCTCGCCACGGCTGGCAGTGGCTGCCGGCCGGGGCGCTGGTGTTCGGCATCGCGGTAGGGGTGGTGTTCGTCCACCGGCAGCGGCACCTGGAGCACCCGCTGCTCGACCTGCGCATGTTCGGCAACCGTACGTTCCGCTCTGCGCTGACCCTGATGTTCGTGACCGGCGTGGTGGGCACTGGCACTCTTCTGCTCGTCACGCTGTACCTACAGAACGTCATCGGCCTCACCCCGCTGGTGGCCGGCCTGCTCCTAGTGGTGCCCAACGTGCTGATGATCATCGGCAATCTGAGCACCCCCTCGCTTGCGAACCGCATCCGTCCGGCGTACCTGATCGCGGGCGGGTTGCTGGTCGCGGGTGCCGGCTACCTGATCTTCACGCTGGCCGACTCGACGTCCAGCTCCATGGTGATCTTCATCGCGATGTGTGTCGTCATGCTCGGCACCGCGCCGCTGGCCGCGCTCTGCAACCACCTCGCTATGGGCGCCGTGCCGCCGGACAAGGCCGGCTCTGGGGCGTCGATCGTGCAGACGACCGCAGAATTCGGGCTCGGGCTTGGCATCGCCACGCTCGCCACACTCGGCACTGCGGTGTACCGGAGCAACGTGGAGGGCGCGCTCAGCGCGATACCACCCGACGCGGCGGACGCCGCCCGGGAAAGTATCGACCGCGCCGTCGCCGCGGCCGCTCAGCTGCCCGCAGAGCAGAGCGGCGACCTGTTGGCCGCGGCCCGTGAGGCGTTCACCTCCGGCGTGCACGTGGTGGGCATCGTCAGCGCCATCTTCTACGTCGGCCTGGCCGTACTCGCCATACGGGCGTTCAGGCACGTGCACAACTCGCACGGCGGCGATGACGACACCACGCACAAGGACCCAGAGACCGACCCGGTATCTGATGCCGCATTGGCCACCGAGGCATAAACCGGCACACACGACAAAGCCCGAAATTGCACCGTGGGGAACGTACGCCTCCGGAGCGGTTTCGGTCATGCCGCAAGTCAGCCATCCGGCACATTCGACCAGCCGGTGCTACAGAGGTGGCGACCTTGCTGCGCACCCGTCCTAGCCATCGGAGCCGTCGTGGTGTGCTCATTGTGCTCGACGCCCGGTTGAGCACCGTTCCCCCACTCAAGGAGTGCGAGATGACGCCTTACCCGTTCCAGAACACCCCAGTACCGACACGAGACGAAAAACCCGTGATCAAGGTAGCGATCATCATCGGCAGTACGCGCCCGGGACGTAACGGTGAGGCTGTGGCTCACTGGGTCTGCGATCTCGCGGCCAAACGCGCCGACGCTGAGTTCGAACTGGTGGACATCAAGGACTTCGACCTGCCGTTGCTGGATGAGGTGTTGCCGGCGGCCATGGGCCAGTACGACGGGCAGCACACCCGCACATGGGCTGCGAAAATCGATTCCTTCGACGCGTACATCTTCGTGACGCCCGAGTACAACCACTCGACCTCCGGCGTGCTGAAGAACGCGATCGACTTTCTCTACGCCGAATGGAACAACAAGGTGGCCGGGTTCGTCAGCTATGGCGTGTCCGGGGGCACCCGCGCCGTGGAGCACCTGCGCCTGATCATGGGCGAACTCCAGGTCGCAGATGTGCGCGCTCAGGTCACGCTCTCGCTGCTCACCGACTTCGAGAACTACAGCGTCTTCAAGCCTGCGGCCCAGCAGGAGGACGCGCTCACCGTCATGTTCGATCAGGTGATCGCCTGGGGCGAGGCATTGCGGCCATTGCGTCACTAGCATGCGTCATGGTGGTGACGGCCAGGTTCGCAGATGCTGCGGGATCGTTCGTTACGAGTAGGCCCTACTCGCCTCGGCCGCCATCACCGCTTCCGCTTCTCCGCGACGTTGCTGATCATCGGCGGGCTGGTCGTCCGCGCACGGTGTTCGTCCGCACCACGATCGTGCTCACCGCGTTGTCACTCGTGCCGGACGTGCTCGTGGACGCGTCCGCGGCCACGAAGATGTTGCTGATGTTGACGCACGTGGT
>NZ_SMKO01000083.1 GCF_004348685.1 Nonomuraea deserti
CGCCTGCCCATGGCCCAGCGGTACTTCCTCTTCTGATGCACCCTGCCCTGCTCCTCCTCACCGACTCCCGCCTGCCGGCCGGCGGCCACGCCCACTCGGGCGGCACCGAACAGGCCGTCACCTCGGGGGCGGTGCACGACGTGCCCTCACTCGCGCGCTTCCTGCGCGGCCGCCTCCACACGGCGGGCGCGCTCGCGGCCGCCCTCGCCGCCGCCGCCTGCGCCCAAGCCGCCGGTACGCCGCCCGCCACCGCCCCACCACACCGGCACCTGACCGGGGAGGCCGGAAAGGCCGAGAAGACCTGGGACGCCGACAAGACCTGCAAGGCCGATGCGACTCACGAGGCCGACGAGACCGGCGACGCCGATGCCCGGGAGGCGCGGGGTGACGCGGATCCGTGGGTGCTGCTCGACAGGGAGGTGGACGCCAGGACCGCCTCCCCCGCTCAGCGGGACGCCTCCAGGACGCAGGGCAGGCTGTTGCTCAGGGTCGCCCGGCGGGTGTGGCCGTCGCCGGTGCTGGACGAGCTGGCGCGGGCCGTACCGCATCCGCACCATCCGGTCGCGCTCGGGGTGGCGGCGCACGCGGCGGGAGCGGCACCCGAGGACGCCGCGCTGGCGGCGGCGTACCACGCGGTCAGCGGCCCGGCCACGGCGGCGGTACGCCTGCTCGGCCTGGACCCGGTCGCCGTGCACGGCCTGCTGGCCGACCTCACGCCCGCGCTGCGCACCGTGGCCACCGCCGCCTGCCTGACCGTCACGACCCAGCACCCCGACCCCGCACACCCACAACCCGGACTCGCACACCCACAACCCCACCCCGAGAACGCGCACGGGTATCCGGATCTCACAGACGCACCCCCGCAACCCGACCCCACCGGTGACAGCGTGCGGCCGGATTTGGCAGCGGCCCCGGCCGCGCAGCTCGGCAACGTCCAAGTGCGCTGGGCGGCGCTGCCTGCCTACTCGGCGCCAGCCCTTGACCTTCTGGCCGAGCAGCATGCCCGGGCCGAGATCAGGTTGTTCGTCTCCTAGGAAAGGACCTCGACGATGGGCATCCAACACGACGATCACCACCACGCCCCCGACGGGCGGGGCAGGGCGCTGCGGCTCGGGGTCGGCGGCCCCGTGGGCAGCGGCAAGACGGCCCTGGTCGCCGCGCTGTGCCGGGCGCTTGGCCCGTCGCTGTCGCTGGGCGTGGTGACGAACGACATCTACACCACCGAGGACGCCGACTTCCTGCGCGGTGCGGGCGTACTCGACGAGGAGCGCATCCTGGCCGTGGAGACCGGCTGCTGCCCCCACACCGCCATCCGCGACGACATCGCCGCGAACCTCGACGCCGTGGAGACGCTGGAATACCGTTTCGGGCCGCTGGACCTGGTGATCGTGGAGAGCGGCGGCGACAACCTGACGGCGACGTTCAGCCGAGGGCTGGCCGACCGGCAGATCTTCGTACTGGACGTGTCGGGCGGCGACAAGGTTCCGCGCAAGGGCGGACCGGGGGTCACGGCGGCGGACCTGCTGGTGGTCAACAAGACCGACCTTGCTTCGATGGTGGGCGCCGACCTGGGCGTGATGGCGCGTGACGCGTCGGCTGTTCGGGGCGAGCGGCCGGTCATGTTCACCTCGATCAGGCGGGACCCGGCGGTCGGCGACGTGGCCGGCTGGGTCGCGGAGCAGGTGCGCGCCTGGTCGCACGCCCACCCGGCGCCCCTCCCCTGATGCCCGGGAACACGGCCCACCGAGCCACCGGCCGCACGGACACCCCACACGCCGGCACCGGCTCGGGGCGCCGGGTCATGCGGGCGTGCGCCGCCGTGGCGACCGCGTCGGGGCCGGACGGCACGCCCGTTCTGCGGCGGCTGGCCTCGGCGCCGCCGCTGACGTTGCGCCAGACCGGCCCGTGCGCCGTCCACCTCGTCTCCACCGCGGCGGGCCCGCTCGGCGGCGACCGGCTCGCCCTGGACCTTGACGTCGCCCCGCACACCACGCTGGAGCTGGGCTCGGTCGCGAGCACGCTGGTCCTGCCCGGCGAGGGCGTGTCGGAGCTCCTGGTCACCGCCCGGGTGGGCGCGGGCGCCACGCTCCGCTTCGCGCCGGAGCCGACCGTGCTCGCCGCCGGATGCGAGCACCGCCTGCTGGTACGGCTGGCGCTGGAGCCGGACGCGAGCGTGCTGTGGCGGGAGGAGATCGTCTTCGGCCGGTACGGTGAGGCGTCGGGCCGCTGCCATGCCCGCTTCGACGTCACCTGCGGCGGCCTGCCGCTGCTCAGGCAGGAGTTCGTGGTCGGTGAGCCGGCCCTCGACGCCTCCCCCGCCGTCTATGGCGCGGCCCGTTGCGTCGGCAACACGTTCCTCACGGCGTCCGCTGGGGAAACGGTCGTGGCCGACGGGGTCGCCGTGCTGCCGCTGGCCTTGTCCGGCACGCTGGTCTCCGCTCTGGCCGCCGACGCCGTCCAGCTGCGGTCAAGGCTGGAGTGGGGAGAGCGGGCAGCTCGCACGTCAATGACAGCGGTCGCCGCCGGAGAGAGGGAAGCGGGCGGCTCGCGAATCGATGACAGCGGTCGCCGCCGGATCGGGGGCGGGCGGCTCGCGGATCGGTGATGGCTTCGTCGCGTGATGTAGCGGGTTCCGTGGATGCCGCTGGTGGCGGGGCGGGGTCCGGCTTACCCTGATCGTGTGGCCGATTATCCGCAGCCCGCGCCCACCAGGCCGCGCGCCCGCCGCGGCGCACCGCTGGGCGTCGTGATCGCGGGCGCCCTGCTGATGTCCTGCGCGGTCCTGCCGTGGGCCGGGGTGGAGGCGCGCAGCGAGCTCATCGGTGGTGCGGTCGCCGATGACGTCCGCGGCGTCGACGCGACGGCCGGGGTCTACACCCTGGTGGCCGGGCTGGCGGCGCTGGCGTGCGGGTTCGCCGGGGTGCTCGGGCGTGCCCGGCTGGCCGCGCTGGCCGCCGTCCCGGGAGGCGCGGCGGTGGTGGTGCTGGTGTCGTTCGTGACCGGCGACCGTGGCCTGCGCGATCGGGTCTCCGTCGATCTCGGCGACCTGCTGTCGATCGAGCCGGTGATCAGGTTCGGCTGGTTCGCGGCGCTGGCGTCGGCCGTCGCGGTGATCCTCCTGGCCGTCGCGGCTCTGCTGCGCCGTGGCTGACGACCCCGGCCGGGGCGATCGTGGGCTCGGCGATGGGAGTGTGCCTGACCGGCAGGTCGTCCTCCGTCCAGCGCCACGAACGGCACTTGCGCGGCCGTCCGCGGGGCGCCGGTGGTCACCTTCATCCCGGTGCGGTCCAGCCCATCTGCGCAGACAACCGGGTGGTTGATTCGAGCAGCATCTCGGCGCAGTGGCGGGCCTCCTCCCGGAAGCGCTCGGCCGGGCCGCTGACGCTGACGACGGCCAGCGGCCTGCCGTGGTGGTCGAGGATGGGGGCGGCGACGGAGGCCGCGCCCGGCATGCGCTCCGAGAACGACTGGGCGTAGCCCGCCTCGCGGATCGCCGCGAGTTCCCTGCGAAGCGTGGCCTTGTCCACGATGGTGTTGCCGGTCAGCGGCTCGAGCGGGCCGTACGACAGATAGTCCTCGATCTCCTCGCCGGTCAGGAACGCCAGGAACGCCTTCGACGAGCCGCCCGCGTGCAGCGGGTGGGCGACGCCCAGGCTGACGCTCATGATGACCTCACGGGCCGGGGTCACCTGGTCGACGTAGACGCGGTGACGCCCGGTGCGGATGGACAGCGTGGCGGTCTCGTCGGTGCGCCGGGACAGCGTGACCAGTTCGGGCCCGGCGATGCGGCGTACGTCGATCCGGTCGAGGCAGGCCAGGCCCAGGCGCATCGCGCCGGCTCCGAGCGAGTAGCGCCGGGTCGCGGGGTCGAGTTCGACGAGCCCGCGTACGCGCAGCGAGGCGAGGATGCGGTGCACCGCGGCCTTGGACATGCCGAGCGCCTCGGCGATCTCGGTCACCCCGAGCGTGTCGGAGGGGGTCTCGGCGAAGTGCATCAGCACATGGGCGGCGCGCTCCACCGAGGCGATGACCTGTCCGGCGTGCTCCCTTCCTGGTGCCGCACCAGAGCTTTTCGTCGGCATCTGTCCTCCTGGGGACGGTCGGGGCGCTTGGTGGCCGGCTCTCACGCCTCGGGCACGGTACCGGACGAGCGCGTACTCCGGGTATGCTCTCGCGCGAGCGGACCTGTTCCACACACCGTAACGCCGTTTCACAGTGTGGCGAGTTCCCGGCCCGCGCACGCAGCCACCTGAGGAGGCCGATTCGTGGAGGCAGCGCAGATCGTCCCGGACGCCGATCCGCCACCGCCGAGGACACCGGAGCGCCGCACCACGGCAAGCCGCCGGGTGGCGAGGTGCACGTCCGAGGGAGTCGTGTGATGGCGGGTACGACGCTCTGGCGGCAACTCGACGGCGCCGAGGTCGTGGACCTCGCCCAGCCCATGCGGACGGGCATGCCGCAGTCGCCGAACCATCCGAGGTTCAGGATGGTCATCGAGCGCCGCCACGGCGACATGGTGCGCGAGGACGGCGGGTCGGCCGCCAACGAGCTGATCGTGACCGGCGGGCACGTGGGCACCCACGTCGACGCGCTCGGCCACGTCTCCCACGACGGGCACGCGTACGGCGGGGTCGAGGTCGCGGGCATCCAGTCGCACCAGGGGCTGTCCCGGCTCGGCATCGAGACCTTCCCCCCGTACGTGGGGCGCGGCGTGCTGCTCGACGTGACCGCCGTGCACGGCGTGGACGTGCTGCCACCCGGATATGAGGTGACCCGGGACGATTTGGAGGCGGCGCTGGACAGGACGGGCGTGGCGATCCGGCCCGGCGACGCGGTGCTGATCGGCACCGGCTGGTCGCTCGAATGGGACCGGCCGTCCCGGTTCGTCGGCGAGGAGGGCGGCGTGCCCGGGCCCGGCGCCGACGCCGCCCGCTGGCTGGTCGAGCGGGGCGTCAGGGTGGCCGGCGGCGAGACCATCGCGTTCGAGCACATCGCGGCCGGACGCGGCCACGCCACGCTGCCGGTGCACCGCATCCTCCTGGTGGAGGCCGGGGTGAACATCGTGGAGACCATGCGGCTGACCCGGCTGCGCGAGCTCGGCGCGACCGAGTTCCTGCTGGTGATCAACCCGCTGCACGTCGTCGGCGCCACCGGCGCCCCCGTACGGCCGCTCGCGGTGCTCGGTCCATGACCGGCGCCCCCTCCACCCCCGGCGCTCCCTGGGGACGCCCGCCACACCGGGTCCGGCCGGTTCCGCCGGGGCGGCCGCTGTGACCATCGTGACCGCCCTCGCCGAGTTCGCCGCGCACGCCCGTACGGGGCTGCCCGCGCCGGTCATGGAGGACGTCACGGGTCGCGTGCTCGACATGTTCGGCAACGGTCTGGCCGCCCTGGAGCTCACCGGCCACGACGAGCCGCACGAGGCGGTGCGGCGGCTGGCCGACCGGTGGGGCGGAGCCGGCGAGTCCTCCGTGCTCGGCCACCCGCTCGCGCTTCCCGCGCCGTCGGCCGCCCTGGTCAACGGCACGCTCGCGCACGCGCTCGACTTCGACGACACGCACCTGCCCTCGGTGCTCCACCCGTCCGCCTCCGTCGTGCCCGCCGCGCTGGCGGTCGCGGAGTCGGCGCGCGCGTCCGGGGCGGCGCTGTGCCAGGCCATCGCCGTCGGCAACGAGATCACCAACCGGCTCGGCATGGCCTCCTACCTGCCCGAGCTGCGCAACTCACTGTTCTTCGAGAAGGGCTGGCACGCCACGTCCATCTGCGGCACCGTCGGCGCCGCCGCCGCGTCGGCCCTGCTCATGGACCTGGACGCCGGCGGCATCGCGGCGGCCATGGGCATCGCCGCGAGCATGGGAGCCGGGGTCATCGAGGCCAATCGCACCGGCGGCACCGTCAAGCGCGTCCACTGCGGCTGGGCGGCCCACGCGGGCGTCGTCGCCGCCATGATGGCCGCCGAGGGGGTGACCGGGCCACCGACGGTCTTCGAGGGACGTTTCGGCTTCTTCCAGGCGTTCCTCGACGGGCGTTACGACGCGGCCGCGATCACCGACGGGCTCGGCGAGCGGTGGGAACTGCTGCGCACCGTCTACAAGCCGTACCCGTCCAACCATTTCACCCATCCCGGCATCGACGCGGCGCTCGCGCTGCGGGTGCAGGGGTTGCGGGCCGAGGACGTGGCGGAGATCGAGCTGGGCGTGGCGGCCGCGCCGCTGCGCACGATCGGCGAGCCGTACGAGGAGAAGGTGCGGCCCCGGACTCCGTACCATGCCAAGTTCTCGGGGCCGTACACGGTGGCCAGCGCGCTGGTCGGCGGCGGCGGGCTCGGGCTGCACCTCGACGACTTCACCGAGGCCGCCTTCCGCGACGAGAAGCGGCTCGCCCTGGCCGCTCGGGTGCGGGTGGTGGCCGACGAGGTGTGCACGGAGGAGTTCCCGCTGGCGTTCTCGGCCGTGCTGCGCGTCCGCACCAAGGACGGGCGGCGGCTGGAGCATCGGGTGCACAGTTCGCGGGGCGGGCCCGAGCATCCGCTGAGCATGGACGAGCTGGAGGAGAAGTATCGGCTGAACGCCTCGCGCGTGCTCCCGCCGGAGGCCGTCACGGCGCTCGCCCGGCAGGTCCGCGGGCTGGCCGGCCGCGACGACGTCACCGGCCTGCTCCAGCCGGCCCTCGGCGCCACCCGCCCGCCGTCGCCCGCACCGGACTGAGCGGCGCCGCGGCACGCCTGCCAGGGCCGCCTGTCAGTCGTAGAAGCCCAGGCGGCGCAGCTGCTTCGGGTCGCGCTGCCAGTCTTTCGCCACGCTGATGCGCAGGTCGAGAAAGACCCGGGTGCCCAGCAGCCCCTCGATCTGCTGGCGAGCCTTGGTGCCGACCTCGCGCAGCCGCGAACCCTTGTGCCCGATGACGATCGCCTTCTGGGACGGCCGCTCCACGAACAGGTGCGCGTAGATGTCGAGCAGGTCGTCGCGCCCTTCCCTGGGCAGCATCTCGTCCACGACGACGGCGATCGAGTGGGGCAGCTCGTCACGCACGCCCTCCAGCGCCGCCTCCCTGATCAGCTCGCCGACCAGGATCTGCTCGGGCTCGTCGGTGAGCCGGCCGTCCTCGTAAAGCGGCGGCGACTCGGGCATGTGCTCGATCAGCACGTCGGCCAGCACGTCGAGCTGTTCACCCGACTGCGCCGACACGGGCACGATGGCGGCGAACTCCCCAACCTCCGAGACCGCCAGCAGCTGCTCGGCGATCTGCTCCTTGCTCGCCAGGTCGCACTTGGTCACCACCGCGACGACCGGAGTCTTCTTCACCGCCGCCAGCTTGTCGGCGATGAACCGGTCGCCCTTGCCGATCGGCTCGTTGGCCGGCACGCAGAAACCGATCGCGTCGACCTCGGTCAGCGTGGACAGCACCAGGCTGTCGAGCCGCTCGCCGAGCAGCGTGCGCGGGCGGTGCAGCCCCGGCGTGTCGACGATGATGAGCTGGGCGTCGGGACGGTGCACGATGCCCCTGATGACGCGCCTGGTGGTCTGCGGCTTGGACGAGGTGATCGCCACCTTGCTGCCGACGAGGGCGTTCATCAGAGTGGACTTGCCGACGTTCGGCCTCCCCACGAAGCAGGCGAATCCGGCGCGATGGCTGTCTGGCGAAGTCACACTGTGCATTGTGGCCTATCGACCGACGTGTTCACGCCACCAGGCGAACGCCTCCGGCGCCACGAGCGGGGTCCACGGGGTCGTCTCGAGCCCGGCGAGCTCCTGCTCCGACACCCAGCGGAAGTCGTCGATCTCCACGCCGTCGGGTTGGGGACGCCCGGCGACGACCGCGCAGGCGTACGCCGCGATGACGTAGCCGACCCGGTGGCCGTTGGGGTAGACGGTGCGGAACTCGGGGCCGCCGTACACGCCGATCAGTCCCCGCGCCTCGATCTCGAGGCCGAGCTCCTCGTGCAACTCTCTGACCACGGCGTCCGCCGGCCGCTCGTCGGGGTCGATGCCGCCGCCCGGCGCCGCCCAGAGCCCCACGTCGCCGTGCCGGGCCACCAGGAGCCTGCCCTCGTCGTCGAACACGAAGCCGGCGGCCGACGGCAGCATCAGCAGGTCGGTGCCGACCTTCTCCCGCAGTCGCGCCAGAAAGGGCGACATCGGCATGTCAGCCCCGCACCGTGCCGTCGGGGCCCGCCACGAGCAGCGCCTTGACGCCCAGCTCGGCGGCCGCGGCCTCGTCGGCGGAGCTCGGCCCGCCCTCGCTCACCAGAGCGGCGGCCTCCAGCGACCGCGCCCCGCTGGAGATCGCCATGGCCACCGCGACCTGCACGGCCGACAGCGTCAGCGCCTCCAGCGCCACGTTGGTCGCCGCGTAGGTGCGGCCGGTCTCGTCGCGCACGGCGGCTCCTTCCGCGGAGCCGTTGCGGGCCCTTGCGGACCGGGCCAAAAGGATGATCTTGCTGTCTTCCGGATCGAGAGTCACGGGAACAGGCTAACGAGTGATCCGCCGGGCGGACGACGGCGAGGGGTCAGCCGTAGCGGTCCCCCGCCGTGGTGACCTCAGCGGTCCCCCGCCATGCCGGCCTCAGCGGTCCCCCGCCATGGTGATGGCCGCGTCGACCATCGCACGGGTACGCCCGGCGTCCACGTCCTCCAGACCGGTGTGCACCACCGACACCAGCGTGTCGCCGGCCCGCGACAGCACCACGTCCATCGCGTACGGGTAGCCGTTCAGCCGGCCGGCCAGCCGTGCCCCCACGGCCTCGTCCCCGACGTCCTCGATCGGCAGCTCCCGCGAGCGCAGGTCGGTGCCGGAGGGGGAGCTGACGCGCCGGCACGACTCCAGCGCGTCGGCCAGCTCGTCGAGGTGGTCGGCCGCCTCGCCACCGGTGTACCTGGCGAGCGCGACCCCGGCCTGCTCGCCCAGGTTGTCGCCGGCATAGCTGACCGCCGCCTGGGCGGTCAGCGCCTGGCTCGGGGCCCGTCCCTCCGCGGGGCGGAGCATGGTGCGGCAGTTCTTGCCCGCCTTGTCGAACGGTATCCGCCACGCCTCCCCCGGCCTGGGCGTGAACCCGTCGGGCAGCCGAGGCTCCTCGCTGAGCACCGCGCGCAACTGCGCCATGGCCCTCGGGTCAAGGTGGCTCCCCGCTGCCCCGCCCCCGCCGCATCCGGCCAGGACGCAGGCCAGCAGCCCGCAGCCGACGATCCCTCGTTCGCGCCTCATGATTCCCCCTGGTCGCAGCCTCCCCAACCGGCGAAAGCAGCAATCCACCGAAATTCCCACCAACCCGCAAAAAGGGTGTTCTCATCCGGTTTCCTGGACGAGAACACCCTTGCGCCGACCGACGTCACAACCCCCTAGCAGGCTGTGACGCCGTCGCCCCCCGGAGCGCCAGCCTGCCGCGAACCCCATCCGGCTTCTGGCGCTCCCTGACACCCACCGCACTGGATGTCCTGGTGAGAAGACTGCCGTGCGGAGCTTGCAGATCACTTGTAGAACGCTTGCGGCATCCATCCGTATACGTCCCGCTCGCGGGTCACTCCCGCTCGGCGGCGGCGGGAACGGCCTCGTCCTCAGGAGGTGTCACCCGGCGCACCACCACGGTGCTGATGCGGTTGCGGCGTCCCGCGAGGCTCTCGGCGGTCAGCGAGAGCCCGGCCACCTGCGCGTGCGAGCCGGCGATCGGCACCCGCCCTAGCGCGTGGGCCAGCAGGCCGCCCACCGTCTCCACGTCGTCGACCTCGATCTCCCTGTCGAACAGCTCGCCGAGCTCGTCGACCGGCATGCGCGCGGTCACCCGCATGCCACCGTCGGGCATGGGCTCGACGCGCGGCGCCTCCTGGTCGTACTCGTCGGTGATCTCGCCGACGATCTCCTCCAGGACGTCCTCGATCGTGACCAGGCCCGCCGTCCCGCCGTACTCGTCGATGACGATCGCGATGTGGATCTGCCTGGCCTGCATCTCCCGCATGAGCTGGTCGATGGGTTTGCTCTCGGGCACGTACGCGGCCGGACGCATGATCGACTCGACGGTGTCCTTGCCACCGCCCTCGCCCGACTCGTGGATCTTGCGGGCGATGTCCTTCAGGTAGGCGATGCCGACGACGTCGTCCTCGTTCTCGCCCACGACCGGGATGCGGGAGAACCCGCTCCGCAACGCCAGCGACAGGGCCTGGCTGATCGTCTTGCCGCGCTCGATGTAGACCATGTCGGTGCGGGGCACCATGACCTCGCGCACCAGCGTGTCACCCAGCTCGAAGACCGAGTGGATCATCTCGCGCTCGTCGGGCTCGATCACCCTGCGCTCCTCGGCCAGGTCGACCAGGTCACGCAGCTCGGCCTCCGAGGTGAACGGCCCGTCGCGGAACCCCTTGCCGGGGGTCAGCGCGTTGCCGAGCAGGATGAGCAGCTTGGGCAGGGGGCCGAAGATGCGGGTCAGGCCGTACACGATCGGGGCGCTGGCCAGCGCGACCGGTTCGGCGTGCTGGCGGCCCAGCGTACGCGGCATGACCCCGACCACCACGTAACTGATCACGATCATCACGACGGCGGCCCAGACGTAGGCCCAGCCCTGGTCGTGCATGAGGTCGATGAACAGCAGGGTGGCGATGACCGTGGCGACCAGCTCGCAGCTCAACCTGAGCAGCAGCAGCAGGTTGAGGTAGCGCGGCGGGTCGTTGACGATGGCCTGCAGCCGCGCCGCGCCACGCCAGCTCTCACGCGCGTATTCCTCGGCGCGCACCCTGGAGATGCGCGTCAGTGCCGTTTCCGCACTGGCGATCAGGCCACCGATGATCACGAGGGCGATGGCCAGCAACAACCAGGCGTTCACCGCGAGTTGCGCACCTCCTGCCACGACTCGAGGAGCCGGGCCTGCAAGCCGAACATCTCCTTGTGCTCCTCAGGCTCGGCGTGGTCGTAGCCGAGCAGGTGGAGGATGCCGTGGGTGCACAGCAACTCCAGCTCGTCGGCGGTGCCGTGGCCCGCCTCCGCCGCCTGCCTGGCGGCCACGTGCGGACAGAGCACGACGTCGCCCAAAAGCGCGGGGTCGGCGGCGCCGTCGGCCTCGCCGCGCGCGCCGCCGCCGGGACGCAGCTCGTCCATCGGGAAGGCCAGCACGTCGGTCGGGCCCGGCTCACCCATCCACTTCTCGTGCAACTCGGCCATGGCGTCTTCGTCGACCATCACGATGGACAGCTCGGCGAGCGGGTTGATGCCCATCTCGCCGAGCACGTGGGCGGCCAGCGCGCCGAGAGACTCCTCGTCGACCTCGACGCCGGACTCGTTGTTCAGCTCAATGCTCACGGTCGCTCACCCGCCGCTTCCCCCGCTGCTGGACGGGCTTCAGCTCCTGGGCGGCCCGGGAGGCGTCGTAGCGCCCGTAGGCGTCGACGATGTCGCTCACCAGCTTGTGGCGTACGACGTCGGAGCTGGTCAGCCGGGAGAAGTGGATGTCGGGGATGCCGTCGAGGATCTCCTGCACCACCCTCAGCCCGCTCACCGTGCCCGCGGGCAGGTCGACCTGCGTCACGTCGCCCGTCACCACGATCTTGGAGTTGAACCCGAGCCGGGTGAGGAACATCTTCATCTGCTCGGCCGAGGAGTTTTGCGCCTCGTCGAGGATGATGAACGCGTCATTGAGCGTTCGTCCGCGCATGTACGCGAGTGGCGCGACCTCGATCGTGCCCGCGGCCATCAGCTTGGGGATCGAGTCGGGGTCGATCATGTCGTGCAGCGCGTCGTAGAGCGGCCGCAGGTAGGGGTCGATCTTCTCGTAGAGGGTGCCGGGCAGGAAGCCGAGCCGCTCGCCCGCCTCGACCGCGGGCCGGGTCAGGATGATCCGGTTGACCCGCTTCTCCTGCAGCGCCCGCACGGCCTTGGCCATCGCGAGATAGGTCTTGCCGGTGCCCGCGGGGCCGATGCCGAACACGACCGTGTGCTTGTCGATCGCGTCGACGTAGCGCTTCTGGTTGACCGTCTTCGGCCTGATGGTGCGGCCGCGGGAGGAGAGGATGTCGAGGGAGAGCACCTCGGCGGGGCGGTCGGAGGTCATGCGGAGCATGGCGATGCTGCGCTCGACCGCGTCGGGCGTGAGCTCACCGCCGCTGCGCAGCACCTCGACGAGCTCCTCGAAGAGCCGCACCACGGTGCCGCTCTCGTCGGGGGAGCCCGTGACGGTGATCTCGTTGCCGCGTACGTGGATGTCGGCCTTGAAGGCGCCCTCGATGACGCGGAGCAGCTCGTCACGGGAGCCGAGGAGGCTGACCATCGGGTATTCGTCCGGAATCAGCACCTTGGCTTGTGTGCGCGAGGGAGGTGCCGTGCGTCGGGATTCGTGTAGTTCGGACATGGGCAGGCCCGCGGCCTGATGCCTCCCGGTCTCTTTCGGTGTCTTCTGAGCCCATCGTATCCGGGACGACGCCGATTGCTCGCGCCAATATCACCGGGTTGGGCATCAGAGGTCCGGCTATCCCGGCGGCCACGTCAGCGCACGCCCGCCCAGGACGTGGGCGTGCACGTGGAAGACGGTCTGCCCGGCGCCCGGCCCGGTGTTGAACACCACGCGGTAGCCCTCCTCTGCCACGCCCTCCATGACGGCCACGGCGTGGGCGGCCTTGAGCACCTCGTCGGCCAGCCCGTCGTCGGCGTCGGCGAGCGCCGCCGCGTCGGAGTAGTGCCCCTTCGGGATGACCAGCACGTGGGTGGGGGCCTGCGGGTTGATGTCGCGGAACGCCAGTGCCCTGCCGGTCTCGTAGACGATCTCGGCCGGGATCTCCTTGGCCACGATTTTGCAGAAGAGGCAGTCGTTCACACCGGTACCCTATCGACAGCCTCGCCGTCAGGAGTCCGTTGCGAATCGGTAATCAGCTGTGTCGTGCGCAGGAAGATCCACGAGGTTAGGGTGAGTGTGCGACACTTCAGCAAAAAAGAACACGATTCAGGGTCGGGCGAGCGCCACCTGGCGAGGAACACGACTGGGTAATGCACCCTAAGGAACCGGGGAAACCTCAAGAACCGGAAGAGCGTAAACCCTCTGGGAAGGCCGCGCGTCCCACTGATGTGACCACCGAAACCCTTCTGGCCGACAGGTCGATGGGGGCGGTGCCGGTCGGGTGGGATGCCGACATGGCCGTTACCGCGCTCTACAGCGCGCACTTCCGGTCGTTGGTGCGTCTCGCTGTGTTGCTGGTGCGCGACATAGCAACCGCTGAGGAAGTCGTGCAGGATGCGTTCGTCGCCATTCATGGTGCCTGGCGTAGGCTGCGTGATCCCGACAAAGCACTCGCCTACCTGCGTCAATCCGTCGTCAACCGGTCCCGTTCCGTGCTGCGTCACCGCGCGGTCGTCGAGAAGTACGCTCCAAAGGGCCTGCCTGACGCCCCGAGCGCCGAGAACGGCGCGATCGGCGAGCTGGAACGCTCCGCCGTCATCGAGGCGTTACGAGCCCTGCCGACCCGACAGAGAGAAGCACTGGTCCTACGCTATTACGGTGATCTGTCCGAAGCTGAGATCGCCCACGCCATGGGCATCAGCAAGGGGGCGGTCAAGAGCCACACCGCTCGTGGCATGGCCGCGTTGCGATCCGTTCTGGAGAAAATGTCATGACCCAGCCCCCCGACGAGTACGGCGACGCGCTGCGTCGCGCGCTCCGCGCGGAGGCGGATGCGGTCGTGCCCTCGCCGGAAGGACTGGAGATCATCCGTGCTCGCATCGAGCGGCGCGGCGTTCGTAACCTGTTCTGGTGGCGTGCGGGGGCGGCCGCCGCCAGTGCCCTTCTCGTGGCGGGAACGATCGTGATGATGGTTCCCGGGCTGCGCTCCCAGATCACCGAGGAAAGTTCCGTCCAGCCCGCCGGTGTCGAGTCCACCGAGGTCCCGTCCAACTCCTCCACCACCCGCTCGCACGAGCCCTCGCCGAAGAAGCCCGTTCCCTCGCGCTCCGAGGTCGTCTTCGTGCCGCCGGAGTCGAGGTCCCCGACGCCGCGGGCCTCCAAGACGGCCGACTCGACCAGGGCGCCGTCGCCCTCGCCCAGCCCCACGCCCACCACGTGCCCGTCGACGACCGTCGAGCCGGCCGAACCGGCGGCCGACTGCCCCACGAGCACCCTCAGCCCGACGCCCACCCCAGAAGAGACGTCAATGGAGCCCACGGCCTGCCCGCTGGAGGAGTGCCCGCCCGGCGACGTCGTCGAAGAGACGCCCACCGCCGGCAGCAGCCCGCTCCTCGACGCCTCCCAGCCGGCGCCCTGACGGTCCTCAGAGGCCCTACCAGCGCCCTGTACGCGTCATCAGCACGGCCGCCGCCGCCACGCCCGCCGTGGACGTACGCAGGACCGTGGGTCCCAGCAGCACCGGCACGGCCTTCGCCGCACGGAACCTGTCGAGCTCGTCCGCGGAGACGCCGCCCTCGGGCCCCACGACCACCACGATGTCGCCCCCCGCCGGCAACTCCACGCCCGACAGCGGCTCGGCCGCCTCCTCGTGCAGCACCAGCCCCAGCGCCGCCTCCGACAGCAGCCGCTCGACGTGCGAGGTGGAGGCGAGCTCGGCGACCTCCGGCAGATGGAACCTGCGGGCCTGCTTGCCCGCCTCACGAGCCGTGGACCGCCAGCGTCCCAGCGCCTTGGCGACCTTGTCGCCCTTCCACTGCGTGATGCTCCGTGAGGCCGACCACGGCACGATCACATCGACGCCCGCCTCGGTCATCATCTCGACCGCCAGCTCGCCCCTGTCGCCCTTGGGCAGCCCCTGGACGACGACCAGCCGCCGGCGGGGCGGCTCGACGGTGTATCGGCCGATCACGTCGAGTCTGAGCGCGTCTTTCACCACCTCGCGTACGACGCACTCGGCGACGGAGCCGGCGCCGTCGGTCAGGTCGACCCGCTCGCCGGCCCGCAGGCGCCTGACAGAGGCCGCGTGGCGCCCCTCCGGACCGTCGAGCGTCAGCTCCGTGCCGTCCAGCTCCCGCGACAGGAACACGGGGACGGTCACGTCACCTGCCGTTGAAGGCGTCGCGCAGGCGGGAGAAGAAGCTCTGCTGCCCCGGGGCGAACTTGCCCGGAGGCCGCTCCTCGCCGCGCTGCCTGGACAGCTCGCGCAGCAGCTCCTCCTGCGCCGTGTCGAGGCGGGTCGGCGTCTCGACGTTGACGTGGATCAGCAGGTCGCCCCTGCCGGACTCGTTGAGCCGCTGCACGCCGCGCCCGTACATCGTGATGACCTGACCCGACTGGGTGCCCGGGCGGACGTCGACCTCCTCGGCGCCGTCGAGCGTCTCCACCGTCAGCACCGTGCCCAGCGCGGCGGCCGTCATCGGGATCTGCACGGTGCAGTGGAGGTCGTCGCCACGCCGTTCGAAGATCTCGTGAGGCCGCTCGACGATCTCGAGGAACAGGTCCCCCGGCGGGCCGCCTCCGGGGCCGACCTCGCCCTCGCCGGCGAGCTGGATGTGGGTGCCGTCCTCGACGCCCGCGGGGATGCGGACCTTGATCGTGCGCCGGGTGCGCACCCGGCCGTCGCCCGAGCACTCCTGGCAGGGGTTGCGGATGATGGTGCCGAACCCGCCGCACTGCGGGCACGGCCGCGAGGTCATGACCTGCCCCAGGAACGAGCGGGTGACCTGGGAGATCTCGCCGCGCCCGTTGCACATGTCGCACGTGTCGGGGTGGGTGCCGGCCGCCGCGCCCGCGCCCTGGCAGACCTCGCAGATCACGGCCGTGTCGACGACCAGCTCGCGGGTGGTGCCGAACGCGGTCTCGCGCAGGTCGAGCTCGACCCTGATGGTGGCGTTGCGGCCCCTGCGGGCACGCGAGCGCGGGCCCCTGGCGCCGGCCGCGGTGCCGAAGAAGGCGTCCATGATGTCGCTGAAGGGGAAGCCCGCGCCGAACCCGCCGGCTCCGGCGCCCGCGCCCGCTCCGGCGCCGCCGAAGGGGTCGCCGCCCAGGTCGTACATCTGGCGCTTGTTCGGGTCGGACAGGACCTCGTAGGCCTGGGTGATCTCCTTGAACCTGTCCTGAGTCTCAGGATCGGGGTTCATGTCAGGATGCAGCTCGCGGGCGAGCCTGCGGTAGGCCTTCTTGATCTCGTCCTGACTGGCGTCAGGGCGCACCCCGAGGGTGGCGTAGTAGTCGCTGTTTGCCACTTATCGACCTCTTATGATGCAGCCAGGATCTGGCTGACGTAGCGTGCCACCGCGCGCACGGCGCCCATCGTCACTGGATAATCCATCCTCGTCGGTCCCAGCACCCCGAGCCGGGCCAGTTGGTTGTCGCCAGAACCGTATCCGGTCGCGACGATGGATGTGCCCCGCAGGTAGGGGTTTTCCGAGCCGATGCGCACGGTGAGCGCGGACGGGGTGTCGGAGGTGGTCTCGCCGAGCAGCCGCATGAGCACCACCTGCTCTTCCAGCGCCTCCAGCACGTCGCGGAGGCCGGTGGAGAAGTCGGCGCCGGCGAGGTTGGCCGCCCCGGCGAACACGATCTTCTCGTCGTGCCGCTCCACCAGGGTCTCGAGCAGCACCGACAGGATCGTCGCCACGGCGGGCCGGTCTTCTGCGGGCAACCGCTCCGGCAGGTCGGCCACCAGGTCGGGCACGCTGCTCAGGCCGCAGCCGTCGAGGCAGGCGTTGAGCACGGCGCGCAGATGCGCGATGCGCGCCTCCTCCACCACCTCGGGCAGCTCGATCACGCGCTGCTCGACGCGGCCGGTGTTGGTGATCAGCACCAGCATGACCCGGCGGTCGTTCAGGGGGACGAGCTCGACGTGCCGCACCGTCGAACGGGTCAGCGTCGGATACTGCACCACCGCCACCTGCCTGGTCAGCTGCGCGAGCAGGCGAACCGTGCGGGTCACCACGTCGTCGAGGTCGACCGCGCCGGCCAGGAACGTCTCGATCGCCCGGCGCTCGGCCCCCGACAGCGGCTTGACCTGCGAGAGCCGATCGACGAACAGGCGGTAGCCCTTGTCCGTCGGCACCCGGCCCGCGCTGGTGTGGGGCTGCGTGATGTATCCCTCCTCCTCCAGCGCCGCCATGTCGTTCCTGACCGTCGCCGGCGAGACCTTCAGATTGTGGCGGTCGGCCAGCGCCTTGGAGCCCACCGGTTCGTTGGTTGACACGTAGTCTTCGACAATGGCGCGGAGCACCGCCAGCTTCCGTTCGTCAAGCACGCGCTCACCTCCTGCCCTCTTGCCATGGGGAAAACACAGGCTCTAGCACTCTGTGTTCCCGAGTGCCAAGTGTACGGCTCTCGCCCACAAGGTGCGATAACACCGTGTCCTGTCCTGCTTCTAGCTTCCGGTAAGGGACAGGCCTCACACTTGCGCACATGACCGACGATTCCCAGCCCCCGTCGTCCAACCAGCCGCCAGGGCAGGATCCCGACCAAGGTCAGCCCCAACCTCCGCAGTACGGCCCGCAACCAGGCTCCCAGCCTGGCTACACCCCTCAACCAGGTTCCCAACCCGGCTTCGGCCCCCAGCCGAGCTCCCAATCCGGCTACGAGCCCCAACCCGGTTCGCAACCCGGCCACGAGCCCCAACCCGGTTCGCAACCCGGCTACGTGCCCCAAGCGGATGCACAGCAGGGCTACAGTCCGCCGCCGCAGTTCGGGCATCCATCGCCACCGTATGATCAGCCCTCGGGCTACGGTCAGCCTTCGCCGTACGGGCAACCGCCGTACCAGGGCCAGTCCGGACCGTACGGGCAACCGCCGCACCAAGACCAGCCCGGACCATACGGGCAACCGCCGTACCAAGACCAGCCCGGACCATACGGGGACCCGCCGCACCAAGGCCAGTCCGGGCCGTACGGGCAACCGCCGCACCAAGGCCAGCCGGGGCCGCATGGGCAACCGCCGTACCAGGGTCAGCCCTCGCCGTACGGGCAGTCACCCCAGTACGGCCCGCAGCCCCCGTTCGGCCCGCCGCCGCAGTACGGACCTCATGGCGGGCAGCCCCAGTTCCCGCCCCGCATCGACCCGAAGCCCGTGACGCCACCCCTGTGGTGGCTCGGAGCCGTCTGGGGCGTGGCCGCCGTGTGCCTGATCATCGCCGCCGTCATGTTCGGCGGCGGGAGCGGCGCGTCCGGCCCGGCGCCGACCAAGACGTTCGCGTCCGGCGAAAGAGTCACGGTGCCGATCGATCCCGCGGACAAACCGGCCGTCTACATCGCCAGCGACACGGCCGTCAACTACTCCTGCGAGATCTCCGGCGGCCCAGGGCCGGCCAAGCTGGCCAAGACCGCGGGCGTCCCGAAGGTCACGGAGGGCGGCACGGTCTGGCAGCAGTTCCTCGTCATCAACGCACCCGCCAGGGGCGACTACCAGCTGACCTGCACCCACCAGGAGCAGGCCACCGTACGCTACGGCATCGGAAGGGACGCCTCCTCCTCGGACGGCGGGACGACCACCCCGTTGCTGATCGGCGGCGCGGGGCTGCTCGCCGCGATCATCGGCACGGTCGTCGTCCTGGCGGGCCGGAGTGCGTCGCGCAAGCGCCTTGCGGTCGGCGGGTGATTTGCTACCGTCCCCGTGTGTACGAGGGCGATGTACTGGCGGGGAATTGGCGTCGGCCGGGCAAGGGCAAGATCCCAAAAGTGCCCGCCGAGCTGGAGCTCGTCGTGGAAGACGCCGACAGCGGCTTCTGCGGCGCGGTGGTGGCCTGTGACAAGGAGGCCGTCACGCTCGAAGACCGGTTCGGCAAGCGCCGGCTGTTCCCCCTCGCGCCCGCCGCGTTCCTGCTGGAGGGCAAGCCCGTGACACTCGTACGCCCGGAGGCGGCTTCCACGGGCCCCAGGCGCAGCGCGTCGGGCTCGATCGCCGTCCAAGGACTGCGGGCCAGGGTGGCCAGGGAGAGCCGGATCTACGTGGAGGGCGTGCACGACGCCGCCCTAGTGGAGAAGATCTGGGGTCACGACCTGCGGGTCGAAGGGGTCGTGGTCGAATATCTGGAGGGCGTGGACGATCTGCCCGCCATCGTGGCGGAGTTCGGTCCCGAGCCTGGGCGCCGTCTCGGAGTGCTGGTCGACCATCTCGTGCCCGGCTCCAAGGAGAGCCGGATCGCCGCCGAGATCACCTCGCCGGACGTGCTCGTCGTGGGGCATCCCTACGTCGACATCTGGCAGGCGGTCAAACCGTCCGTGCTGCGCATCCCCGGCTGGCCCGACGTACCGCGCGGGGTGCCGTGGAAGGAAGGCGTGATCGCGGCCCTGGGCTGGCGCATGGAGCCCGCGCAGGCATGGCGGCGCATCCTCGGCGCCGTCTCGACCTACACCGACCTGGAGCCGGAGCTGCTCGGCCGGGTCGAAGAACTGATCGACTTCGTGACGGAGACACCATGAGCCAGGATCCCCAGCCACCCCCTGACGACGAACGCACCCGCAAGGTGTCCGCGTCAGACCTCCAGCCGGACCACGGCTCCGGCCCTCAGTCCCCGGCCCCCGGCGACCACCCGGGCTACGGCGGCCAACCGGGCTCCCAACCCGGCTACGCCCCCCAACCTGGTTACGGCCCCCAACCGAGCCCTCAACCTGGTTACGACCCCCAACCAGGCACCCAGCCCGGCTACGGCCCTCAACCGGGCCCTCAGCCCCCGTACGGCGACCAACCCGGATACGCCCAGCAACCCGGCTCCCAACCCGGCTACACCGGCCAACCCGGCTACGGCGGCCGGCCCGGGTACACCGGCCAGCCGGGCTACACCGGCCAGCCCGGCTACGGCGGCCAGCCGGGGTACGGCCCGCAGCCCGGGTCCGAGCCCGCCTACGGCGAGCAGCCCTACGGCCGGATGCCCGACTCCGAGCCCGTCTACGGACCCCAGCCGCCCGGCTACGGCGGCCAGCCAGGGTACACCGGCCAGCCCGGCTATGGTGGGCCGCCTGGCTATGGCGGGCAGCCCGGCTACGGTCCGCCTCCCGGTTACGCACCACCGCCCGGCCAGGGCCAATTCCAGGGATACGGCCCTCCCCCGCCCGGCTACGGCCCTCCGCCCGGCCACGGTTACCCCGGCGGCCCCCACGAGCCGTACGTCCCCGGCCGTTTCGGCCCTCGCCCGGGTACCGACGACACCTCGCTGGCGATGATCGCGCACCTTCTCGGCCTGCTGGCCTCCTGGATCGGTCCGCTGGTCATCTACCTCATGAAGAAGGACGAGTCGCCCTACGTGCGGGACCAGGCGGCCGAGGCGCTCAACTTCCAGATCACGATGTTCATCGGCTATCTCGTCTCGAGCATCCTGACGATCGTCTTCGTCGGCATCCTGCTGCTGCCGGTGGTCTGGATTGTGTCCTTGATCTTCCACATCCAGGCGGCCATGGCCACGAACAAGGGGCAGATGTACCGCTATCCGTTCGCCATCCGCATGATCACCTAGACGAGCAGATCCCTGATGAGGGCGTCGGCCAGCAGCCGACCCTGGAGCGTGAGCACCATCAGCCCCGACCTGAACTGCCCCGGTTCGAGCAGCCCTCGCGCCAGCGCGCTCGCCACAGCGGGACGCGCGGCGGGCGCGACCTCGGCGAGCGGGTAGCCGGACGCCAGCCGCAGCTCCAGCATCAGGCGTTCGGCGTCGCGGTCGCCGGTGTCCAGCACCTCGCGGGCGTGCGCGGGCGAGGCGCCGCCGGCCAGCCGCTGGGCGTAGGCGGCGGGGTGTTTGACGTTCCACCAGCGGGTGCCGCCGACGTGGCTGTGCGCGCCGGGGCCGGCGGCCCACCAGTCGCCGCCGGTCCAGTAGAGCAGGTTGTGCCGGCATCGCGCCGCGTCGGAGGTGGCCCAGTTGGACACCTCGTACCAGCGGAAGCCTGCCCGCGACAGCATCTCGTCAGCGATCAGGTAGCGGTCGGCGGCCACGTCGTCGTCGGGCATCGGCAGCTCGCCCCGCCGGATCCTGGCCGCCAGCCTGGTGCCGTCCTCGACGATCAGCGAGTACGCCGACACGTGGTCGGGCCCGGCCTCGATCGCCGCGTCCAGAGAGGCCCTCCAGTCGTCGTCGGACTCGCCGGGCGTGCTGTAGATCAGGTCGAGGTTGACGTGCTCGAACCCGGCCGCCCGCGCCTCTCGTACGGCCGCGGCGGCCCGCCCCGGCGTGTGCCCGCGGTCGAGCACCTGGAGCACGTGCTCGCGGACGCTCTGCATGCCGAAGCTGATCCGGTTGAACCCCCCGTGGCGGAGCTTGTCGAGGGAGGACGGGTCGACGGACTCCGGGTTGGCCTCGGTCGTCACCTCGGCCCCCGGCCGCAACCCGAACTCCGAGCCGATCGCGCCCAGGATCCGGGCCAGGTCTTCAGGAGGCAGCAGGGTGGGGGTGCCCCCGCCGAAGAACACCGTCTCCACCGGCAGCTCGGCCGTGCCCAGGACGCGGCGCGCGAGCCGGATCTCCTCGACGACAGTGTCGGCGTAGTCGCGGTGGGAGGCGCCGGGGCCGAGCTCGGCGGCGGTGTAGGTGTTGAAGTCGCAGTAGCCGCAGCGCGTGACGCAGAACGGCACGTGCACGTAGAAGCCGAACGGACGCTCGCCGAGCCCGCTCAGGGCGCTCGCGGGCAGCTCGCCCGTGGCGGGCGCGGGATCGCCGTCAGGCGGGGTTGATGGCACGCCTTCCAGTCTGCCCGCCTCGCGGGAGTGCTCCGGCTTCGGGCGTCGGCGGAGGGCTCTGTCGCGACGCTCCCCCGTATTCTTGACGCGCCATTCAGATGACGTCACCATCGGAATTGTGAGAACATCCAGGGCATGTCATGGCGGGAAGAAGCGGTAGAGATACGGCCGGCGTGGATCCGGCAGAAGCGCGTCGGCGGCGATGCGGGAGTCCATCGAGCAGAGCTCCCCGGCGGCGACCCGGAGCGCGGTGGACGACGGAGCCGAGACGGCAGTCCACACCGCGCACGGCGCGCGGTCGCGAAAGGCCGCGCCATGAGCCTGTCCGCACTTGGCGACCGCGTGCGGCCACGAAGAGCAGCGCCATGAGCCGGCCCTCACCTGGCGACCGCGTGCGGCCACGAAGAGCAGCGCCATGAGCCGGCCCACGCCTCGCCGCACCGGCAGCGGGCTGCTGGTGCTCCACGCACTGCGCTGTGGCGGCCATGCCGGCCTCACCCGTGTGGCTGCGGCCACCGGCATGGACGAATCCGACGTCGAGTCCGAGCTGATCGATCTCGCGGTCGCCGGTCTCGTCACGCATCTGGCCGCCGGGTTCGACGTGTGGGGCCTGACGGATGCCGGCCGGGTCGCAGATGCCGAGTGGATCACCGATGAGCTCGAAGCAGGTGGCGCGCGTCCCGCTGTCACCGCGGCCTACGAGCGCTTTCTCGTGCTCAACCCGGAACTGCTCGATCTCTGCACGGCCTGGCAGCTGAGGCCCATCGACGGTGTCATGACCGTCAACGACCACAGCGACCCGTCGTACGACACTCGCGTTCTCGGCCGATTCGCCGCCCTGGACCAGCGGGCCGCGGTCGTCTGCGCGGAGCTGGCCGCGGCGTTGCCGCGCTTCGGCCGCTATCGAACCCGCCTGGCCGAAGCCCTCGATCGTGCGAACTCGGGCGAGCTGGAGTACGTGGCCGACCACGTCGCCGCCTCGTACCACACCGTGTGGGCCCAGCTTCACGAAGACCTGCTCGCGACGCTCGGGATCCCCCGGTGAGGTGGATACGACCGCTCAGCGCGCGGGTCAGGGAGCCTGCGGAGGTACTGGGGGCCAAAGCACACGGCCTCGTGGCCCTGCACCGCCTGGGGTTGCCGGTGCCGGCCGGGTTCGTCGTCACCGTCGAGGCGTGTCGGGCATTCATGCGTGAGGGCCGCCTTCCCGCCGGACTGGCCGAGGAGCTCGCGATCGCCATGACCGGCCTGGAGGCCGCGACGGGGCGCCGGTTCGGCGGCGCTCAGGCGCCGTTGGCCGTGTCGGTACGCTCCGGGGCGAGCGTGTCGATGCCCGGCATGATGAACACCGTCCTGAACCTCGGCCTCACGACCGAAGCGTCAGCGGGACTGGCCACCGAGACCGGCGACGCGCGGTTCGTACTGAACTCGCGGCTGCGGTTCCTGTCGAGCTTCGCGTCCGCGATCACGAACACCGACGTCCTGGGAGTGGCCGCCGGCCCCGGCGGAGCCCACGGGCGAGGGACAGGCGACGGGGACGCACAGCTGATCGAAGCGATCGAGAAGCTCGTCCGGCAACGAGGGGGCCGGCCGATCCCGGACGACGCGGCCCGGCAACTGGAACTGGCGGTCGAGACCGTCTTCTCGTCGTGGGACGCACCGCGCGCGCGTACGTACCGCGAACTGCATGACATTCCGCACGATCTCGGCACAGCGGTGATCGTGCAGGCGATGGTGTTCGGGAACCGTGACGACCGCAGCGGCACCGGAGTCGCCTTCAGCCGTGACCCCAACACCGGGGAGAACGTCCCGTTCGGCGACGTGTTGTTCGGGCACCAGGGCGAAGACGTCGTCTCAGGCCGATCACGGACCCTTCCCCTGCACGAACTCGCCGCCCGGGAGCCGGCCGTGTGGACCGCCCTGATCGAAGCCCTGCGCCGGGTCGAGGGGCACTACCGCGACGCGTGCTACGTCGAGTTCACCTTCCAGGCCGGCGGGCTGTGGCTGTTGCAGGTCCGGCCCGGCCGGTTCGTCGGAGGCGCCGCCGTGCGCGTCGCGACCGAACTCGCCGACGAGCGCCTCATCACACGGCGCGAAGCACTGCTCAGGGTCTCGCCACACCACCTCCGGCATGTACGCACGCCCCGCATAGCGGCCCCGGCGAAGGCCGACATCGTGGCCCGGGGAGTGGGGGCCTGTCCCGGCGTCGCGGTCGGCAAGGTGGCGACCACGACCGAAGCGGCGGTGCGCATGGCCGCGGACGGCCCGGTCATCCTGGTGCGCCCGGAGACTTCCCCGCACGACATGCGCGGCCTGGCCGCCGCCACGGGCATCGTCACCGGGCGCGGCGGGTCGGCCAGTCACGCCGCGGTCGTCGCACGGGCGATGGGAAAGCCCGCTGTCGTCGGCGTCACCGGCCTCGTCGTCGATGTCGCCGCCGCCTCGTGGGGAGCCGATGGGCGCACCGTCAGCGAAGGCACCCTCGTCACCATCGACGGAACCAGCGGCGAGGTGGCCCTCGGCAGCCCTCCCGTCTCCACGGACGCGGCCGACGCCCACCTGCGCCGGCTCCTCGCCTGGGCAGACGACGTGTCGGGCGACCACTCCGAGCGCGAGGAGGCCCAGCGCCTCAGCGCCGCCCACGCCACACTTCGTCACCACTAGCTCCGTCACCACCAGCGTGCCGGCCCAGAGCCATTCCATCCATGGGCGACATGCGAGAGCACGGCACCCATGGCAGGGCCCGCGAGAGCACACCCGCCCATGGTGGGACCCGCGGGAGACAGCCGGCTTTGTCGTGCGGCTTCTCGCACTCCGCCTCTCAGGGCCGGACGCTCGGCCCGAATCCGGTCCAGCGCAGCTCAGCCGGAAGGTGGCCCATGTCGTTGTAGAGCAGCACTGCCGGTGCCGCCCCGTCGTAATAGTCGATCGCGGTCAGCGCCGTGTTGCCGCAGCCCAGTCCCAGCCACCGCGCCGGCGGCGCGTCGAGGGCCTGCCGCACCAGCCAGGCAACCTGGTAGGCATGCGTGACCAGGACCTCGTGGATCTCGGTCTCGGCGGGGCGAGCGAACCGATCGATCAGGGCATTCGCGAGTCTCGCGCCCGCGGCGGCCTCCGCGGCGTCGTAGCCGTCGAAGAATCCCGCCCACGCCGGCGGTATCTCATCCGGCACGTGTGGCACATGATCGATCAGCTCGGCCGCTTCGCGCACGGGAGCCTCCGGCAGATGCTCACCGATGATCTCCGCTGAGCGCACCGCCCGGGGCAGCGGCGAATGCCACACCGCATCGACCGGCAGGCGGGCGAGCCGATCCGCCACCAGGTGCGACTGCCGCTCCCCCACGTCGGTCAGCTCGCCGAACGGGTCGGCCGCGCCGTGCCGCACCACGTACAGGTGCCGAGTCGCCATCACAACCCCTTCAGATGTCTCCAACATCCCGATGTCATGAACATATTAGGGGAGATGCCCTCGAACGCCACCCGGTCAGCGGCCACCCCCCGGCGCGCCCGGGTTGAGCTGCGACTCCGCGTCGAACCCCGCCAGCTGTAACAGCGTCTCCAGCGCCGCCTGCCTGGCCTCCTCGACCGAGTCGCCCCGCTCCCCGAAGCACTCGGCCGCCACGTCGAGCACCGCCGTCAACACGGCCGCGTCGGGATAGGGCACGTCGACGAGCACCGTGCCGTCGTCTCCCTCCTCCCCCGGCGAGGCCAGATGGTGCCGCAGCAACCTCCGGGTCTCCTCAGCCATGGCGACCCCCAGCACCGCGGCACGCTCGAACCGCTCAGAAGCGATCACTTCACCCTCCTGTCGCACACGTGTTCGGTAGAGAAGGTAGAGGGCGGCACCGACAGAATCCCCTACGCACGCGGCGATCGCCGCTCCACGGGACGGCGGTCGCTGCGCCCGCGAAACGGTGATCACTCCTCTGCCACGCTGCGATCACTCCTCTGCGACGCTGCGGCCGCTGTGCCGCGAAACTGCGGTCGCTGCCCGGCGGGACGGCGAGCGGTCGCCTCGCGCGCACGGCGGCGGCCATCGTTCCGCGCAGCCCCGCGCCATTGGCTACGCTCGAACGGTGCACGAGCCGATCATCGAAGTGACAGGCCTCTCGGTCGAACTGGGCGCCAATCCCGTGCTGCAGGACATGCGGCTGACCGTGGCACCGGGCGAGATCGTGGCGGTGGTCGGCCCCAACGGGTGCGGCAAGTCGACGCTGCTCCGCTGCCTGGCCGGCCTCCAGCCCGCCACGTCCGGCGAGGTCCGGGTGTTCGGGGAGCCGCCGGCCGACGACGCCCGTTTCTGGGCCCGGGTCGCGCTGCTGGGCGACGAGCCGGCCTGGTATCCGGGGCTCACCGCTCGCGAGCACCTGGAGCTGATGGGCGCGGTGCACGCCACGCCCCGCATGGCCGTCGACACGGCGCTCGACGTGTTCGCCCTGGTGGAGCGGGCCGACGCGGTGCCGCTGAACCTGTCCACCGGCCAGCGCCAGCGCCTCTGCCTGGCCGCCACCCTGCTCAGGCCGAGCACGCTGCTCCTGCTCGACGAGCCGGAACGCGGGCTCGACTCCGCCTTCCGTTCGCGCCTGGCCGGGCTGCTCGACGGCTACGCGGCCGAGGGCGGCACCGTCGTCATGGCCACGCATGACGAAGACCTGGCCTCCCACGCCCGCCAGGTCTCCCCGTCAGGAGTCACCGCATGACAGGCCCGCTCGCGTCCCGGATGCCGGGGTCCGAGACCGGCGTGCGGTCGGTACGCGCCTACCTGCGCTCGCGCGGCCGCGCCCCCGTGAGCCTGGCCGACCGCTACGTCACCGTGTTCGGGCTGGCGGTGCTGGTCGCCGTGGCCGGTCAGCCCGTCTCCACCTTGATCGGCGGCCTGGCCGGGGCCGCCGAGCCCGCGCGCATGGGGGCGGGCGTGGCACTGGTGGCGCTGGCCATGGCCGGTTTCCTGGCCGCCGCGAGGGCGGCGGGGCCGGTGCTGCTGCCCGCCCCCGACGCGACCTGGCTGCTGCTCTCCCCGCTGGACCGGCGGCAGCTGCTCGGCCGCACGGCGCGGACGCTCATCACGGTGGCGGTGGTGGCCGGTCTCGTGCTGGGTCTCGGCGCGCTGGCCGTGCTGGGCGCGCCCGACCAGCTCGTGTGGCGGCTGCTCGCCGCGCTGGCGCTCGGCGTCTCGGCGGCCGTGGGCGGGATGGCGCTGGCGGTGCTCGGCCAGGCCTCCCAGTCGTGGCAGGTCTGGCTGACCGTCGCGATCGCCGCGCTGGTGGTGCTGGCCGTGGTGGCCATGAGCGGTCAGCTGCGTTCGACGCTGGCGATCGCGGCCGGCGCGCCGCTGTCCGCGGTCGCGGCCGCCGTCGCGGGCGGCGCCGTGCTCTGCGGGCTGCTGGCAGCGCGGGCGTGGGCGGCGCTCGGCCGGATCCCCGCCCGCACCCTGGTCAGCGCCTCCACCCGGGCTGGCCATGTGGCCGACGCGACCGTGACGCTCGATCCCGGCGCGCTCACCTGGATCGCCGAGGACAACCACTGGCGGGCCAGGAAACTCGGCTCGCGCCGCTGGCCGTCGTTGCCCGCGCCACTCGCTCTGGCCTGGCAGGACTGGCTCCGCCTGGCCCGCAGGCCCCGGCGGCTGGCGACCATGACGGCGACGGCCGCGCTGCCCGCCGTGCTGGCCCAGGCGGGCGTCACGCGCGTCGCGCTCTGGGCTGCCGTGCTGGCGGGGGCGCTGGCCGTGGCCTGCACCGGCGTGTCCGGGGCGCGCAGGGACAACGACAACCCGGTCATGGCCCGGCTGATCGGCGTGGGCCGGCGCCCGGCGCTGGCGGCCCGTGCCGTGCTGCCCACGGTGCTGAGCGGCGTCTGGACGACCCTGGCCCTGGCCGGGATCGCCCTGATCGCAGGCGGCTTCCCCGGCACGGAGGCCGTGGGCGGCGGGTCGTGGTCGGGGGCCTGGTGGTTGCTCGGGCCGCTGATGGCTCCCGCGCTGGCGGCGGGGGCGCTGCGGATGGCCAGGCGCAGCCCCGTCGATCATTCCATGCCGGTGCTCGACACCCCGGGCGGCGCGATCCCGACCGGGCCGCTGATCTGGGCGGCCACGGGTCCGGACCTGGCCGTGCTGGGATGCCTGCCCGCCCTGTCGGCGCCGCTGGTTCCCGTGAACGGTCTGGGCGCCCTCCTCGCGGCCCAGGGCGTGGTGAGCGTGCTGGTCCTGGCGGGTTACGTGCTGCGCGACGGCACGCGCAAGGCAGGTTGATCCCTTCCGTGCTCAGGCGACGTACACGTCGCTCGGCACGCCCCCGTACGGGATCGTGCGGTCCTTGTGCATGCCCGCCTTCTCGGCCACCTTCCGCGACGGCTCGTTGACCTCGCGGATCACCGCCACGACCGGGCCGCCCAAGCCCTCTCCAACCCGCAGCGCCGCCTTGGCCAGCTCCAGCGCGTATCCCTGCCCCCATGCCGACGGCCGGAAGCGGTAGTACAGGTTGAGCACCTCTTCCCGGTCCACGACCGCGCGGCGCAGGCCGCCGAAGCCGAGCACATGCGACTCGCCCGTGCGGCGCACCGCCCAGTAGCCGAGCCCTCGCTCCTCCCAGTCGGCCAGCCACAGGTCCAGCATGGCGCGGCTGGACTCCACGTCGGTCACGGGACCGTCGGGGTGGTAGACGCTCGTCCGCGGATCCGAGTGGATCTCGTGGACGGCGTCGAGATCGTCGGCGGTGACACGAGAAAGGACCAATCGTGCCGTCCGTACCACTTCCATACTTTTAGGGTAGTCTGTACGATCGCTATGCAATTGGTATCGATCGATTGGCGATGCGATGGACGTACCGAAGCTCCAATCCTCGTTGCGGCTCATCGCCCGCGGGCTGGAAGAGCTGGCCGCCGCGCTGGGCGAGCCGGAGTCGAGCGAGGACGAGCGGACGGCGCGCGTCATCGAGGAGTGGGGGCGGCGCGGGCTGACCCAGAAGGAGGCGTCGGCGCTGTTCCAGCGGCACGGGTTCGCCCCGCAGACGACGGGCGGCTGGGCGCGCGGCGACTGGGTGGAGATCGGCGACGACGGCCTGCGCTATCTCACCGCCCGATCACACGCCTGGCTGGAGGAGCGATCATGACCTTTTCCGTGCGCATCGCCGTACGCGGCTACGAGCTCGACGGGCAGGGCCACGTCAACAACGCGGTCTATTTCCAGTACGGTGACCACGCCCGCTGGGAGTGCCTGCGCGAGGCCGGCATCTCGGTCGACGACCTGTGGGACGACGGCATCGGCCCCGTGACCCTGGAGAACACCATCCGCTACCACCGCGAGCTGCGCGCCGGCGACGAGGTCGAGGTGACGTGCGCGTTCGAGTGGGGCGAGGGGAAGACGTTCCGGGTCAGGCAGGAGTTCAGGAAGCCGGACGGCGAGCTGGCGGCGGAGATGACCGGCGTCGGCGGGCTCATGGATCTCCAGGCCCGCCGCCTGCTCGACGACCCGAAGACCCGCTGGCGCGCGCTGGCGCGGACGCCTGCCGTCCTCGGCTTGTAGGGCGCCGCAGGGGGCCTACTTCTTGGTCTTGTCGGCGCTGGAGTCGGTGGACAGCGCGGCGACGAAGGCCTCCTGCGGCACTTCGACGCGGCCGACCATCTTCATCCGCTTCTTGCCTTCCTTCTGCTTCTCCAGCAGCTTGCGCTTACGGGAGATGTCGCCGCCGTAGCACTTGGCCAGGACGTCCTTGCGGATGGCGCGGATGTTCTCGCGGGCGATGACCCTGGCTCCGATGGCGGCCTGGATCGGCACCTCGAACTGCTGCCTCGGGATCAGCTCGCGCAGCTTCTTCGCCATGTCGACGCCGTAGGTGTAGGCCTTCTCCTTGTGCACGATCGCGCTGAAGGCGTCGACCGGCTCGCCCTGCAGCAGGATGTCGACCTTGACCAGCTCGGACTCCTGCTCGCCCGCGGGCTCGTAGTCGAGGGAGGCGTAGCCGCGGGTGCGCGACTTCAGCTGGTCGAAGAAGTCGAAGATGATCTCGGCCAGCGGGAGCGTGTAGCGGATCTCGACGCGGTCTTCCGACAGGTAGTCCATGCCGAGCAGCTGACCGCGCCGCCCCTGGCAGATCTCCATGATCGCGCCGATGAACTCGGCCGGCGCCAGGAGCGTGGACTTGGTGACCGGCTCGAAGACCTGCGCGATCTTGCCCCCGGTGGGGAACTCCGACGGATTGGTGACCGTGAGCTCCTTGCCGTCCTCCATGACCACGCGGTAGACCACGTTGGGCGCCGTGGAGATCAGCGACAGCCCGAACTCGCGCTCCAGGCGCTCGCGGACGATCTCCATGTGCAGCAGCCCGAGGAACCCGACGCGGAAGCCGAAGCCGAGCGCGGCCGACGTCTCCGGCTCGTAGACCAGCGCGGCGTCGTTGAGCTGCAGCTTGTCGAGCGCCTCGCGCAGCTCGGGATATTGGTCGCCGTCGATCGGGTAGAGCCCGGAGAAGACCATCGGCTTGGGGTGCTCGTAGCCGGCCAGCATCTCGGGAGCGGGCTTGGCCGCGGCCGTCACCGTGTCGCCGACCCGCGACTGTCGCACGTCCTTCACGCCCGTGATCAGATAGCCCACCTCGCCGACGCCCAGCCCGCGCTCGGCGACCTCGGGCTCGGGCGAGATGACGCCGATCTCCAGCGTCTCGTGGGTGGCCATGGTGGACATCATGAGGATGCGCTCGCGCTTGCCCAGGTGGCCGTCCACGACCCGGACGTACGTGACGACGCCGCGGTAGGTGTCGTAGACCGAGTCGAAGATCAGCGCGCGGGCGGCCGCGTCGGCGTCGCCGACCGGCCCTGGCACGGTCGCGACCACGTGGTCGAGCAGCTCGCGCACGCCATCGCCCGTCTTGCCCGACACCCTGAGCACGTCGGACGGGTCGCAGCCGATCAGGCCCGCCAGCTCCTCGGCGAACTTCTCCGGCTGGGCCGCGGGCAGGTCGATCTTGTTGAGGACGGGGATGATGTGCAGGTCGGCGTTCATGGCCAGATAGAGGTTGGCCAGCGTCTGCGCCTCGATGCCCTGGGCCGCGTCGACCAGCAGGATCGCGCCCTCGCACGCCTGCAGCGACCGCGACACCTCGTAGGTGAAGTCGACGTGCCCCGGCGTGTCGATCATGTTGAGCACGTGGCCGTCCCACGGGAGCCGCACGGCCTGCGACTTGATCGTGATGCCGCGTTCGCGCTCGATGTCCATCCTGTCGAGATATTGAGCGCGCATGGAGCGTTCGTCGACCACCCCGGTGATCTGCAGCATCCGGTCGGCAAGGGTCGACTTGCCGTGGTCGATATGCGCGATGATGCAGAAGTTGCGGATCAACGCGGGGTCGGTCTGGCCAGGCTGAGTGCGCACCGAAGTCCGTTTCGACAGGGTTGAGTCAAGCAGTCTTTCATGGTGACATGCCCGGATGAATGCCCGGACCGTCATCCGCCGAGGCCTGCGCCTGCTCGCGCTTGCCTCGGCCGTCGTGGTGGCGCTGGTCGGCCTTCTCGCCGCCGCGCTCCGCATCCAGTTTACCGGTGCCCCGGCCGCATGGGCGAAGAGCACGGGCAATGACGCCCTGTGGCTCGGCCATGCGTGGGTCGACGGCCGCCGCACGGAGCGGGACGTAGAGCGGCTGGCCGTACGGCTGCGCGCCACGGGGATCAAGGACGTGTACGTCCACTCGGGCCCATTCGAGATGGACGGCCAATTGAACTCTGCTAAATACCCCAACGCCCGAAATTTCGTGAAGTGGATGCGCGAACATCTCCCGGCCGTCCGCATCTCCGCCTGGCTCGGCCAGTCCGTCAACGACGCCCTCGACCTCGACGACCCCAAGGCCCGCCAGAACGTGCTGGCCGGCGTCGCCGCCATCATGAAGGAGGGCTACGACGGCATCCACTACAACTTCGAGCCCATCGGCGACGGCGACACCGAATTCCTGCAGCTCCTCGACGAGACCCGGCGGCACACGCGACTGCTGTCCACCGCCAGCCCGCAGATCGAGCCCTATCCCGGCATGCGCCTGACGGCGAGGACCGTCCTGGGCCACGACAAATACTGGTCATCGGGCTACTTCACCCAGGTCGTGAACCGGGTCGACCAGGTCGCGATCATGACGTACGACTCGGGCACCCCGCTGCAGGCGCTCTACGGCGGCCACGTGGTCAGGCAGTCGGAGCTCGCCCTCGACCTGGTGCCCGGCGGCAAGTCGCTGTTCATCGGCGCCCCCGCCTACCACGACCACGGCCTGGCCTGGGCCGACAACGCCGAGAGCGTCGAGACGGCCGCCGAGGGAGCAAAACTCGCCCTGTCGGAGCACGGCCGCCGGGAGCGCTTCGGGCTGGCCCTCTACGTCGACTTCGCCGCCACGGAGGACGACTGGCGGGAGTACATGACGCGCTGGATGGCCTGAGCTCCCGTATACTGGTGGACGGACCCGTTTTCCCAGGCCGTTGATTTGAGCAGCCACCTGGGTTATTGGTAATCTGTTCAACTGCGTGTGGCGCGCCCTCTCATCGAGCCCGCGCGCCCCATCCATCACTGACTTTCACCGAGGCTTCTTCGTGGCGAACATCAAGTCCCAGATCAAGCGCAACAAGCAGAACGAGAAGGCTCGCCTGCGCAACAAGGCGGTCAAGTCGTCGCTGAAGACGGCCGTCCGCAGGTTCCGCGAGGCCGCCGAGCAGGGCGACGTCGCGCAGGCCGTCACGCTGCAGCGGGCCGCCGCCCGCCAGCTCGACAAGGCCGTCAGCAAGGGCGTCATCCACAAAAACCAGGCCGCCAACCGCAAGTCCGCGATCGCGAGGCAGGCCGCGGCGCTGACCGCCAAATAACGCAGCAGCAGAGACGCCGCATCCCCATGAGGGGTGCGGCGTTTTCCGTTTCGTCAGGCTTCTGTCACAGTTTCGATATCACACGGGCGTCGCCACCTCGTATCGGCTCCGTCACCGTTACAAAGATCACCTTGCCCTCCGTGCCACGTGTGCCCGAAAGTGCAGCTAATCAGGCAAAGGGGGGCACATGCGGGGGCCGCTGGTCGTCAAACGGGCGTTCAGTGAGCCGCTGCTCCTCCTGGCCGCGTTCGGGTCGATCCTGCTGGCCACCACCACGCTGGTCGCGCTGACCATGTACGCCTCCTCCATCGCCGAGGCAGGCGTCCGCAGGACAATGGAGACGGCGTCGTTCGAGCAGACGGCCGCCACCATCAGCGCGCCCGTGACCGCGGAGACGTTCCCCGCCTTCGACCGGTCCGTACGCGCCGAGCTCGACCAGGCCTACACCCGGCCCCCCGCCATCACCACCAGCTTCCGCTCCGACTCCTACGTGATGCCCGGTCAGGAGGGCAAGGAGCGGCCCGAGCTGCTCAGGTTCGGCAGCCACGACGGGATCGACCGGCACGCCAGGCTCATCTCCGGCGCCTGGCCGCGCGACGGCGGCGACCACGTGCAAGCCGCGATCTCGCTGTCGGCCTCCTCGGCCACCGGCTTCGAGACGGGCGACGAGTTCTCCACGCGGGGCCGCCTCGACCCGCGCCCGGTCAAGGTCCGCGTCGTCGGCGTCTTCCAGCTCAACGACCCCTCCGGCGCGCGCTGGGCCGGCGAGCAGCTGCTGGCAAGGGGCGTGGACCGCGGCGACTTCACCACGTACGGGCCGCTGATGGTGGCGCGCGAGACGTTCATCGCCCGCTTCGCCAGCAACGTCAACGCCACCTGGACCGCCGTCCCCGACCTGAGCGCCCTGACGCCCGAGCAGCTGCGCCCGATGGCCGCCGCGCTCGGCCAGGTGGGCGAGCGGCTGAAGGCGGACGGCTGCGACCGCTGCACGATCACCGGCCACCTGCCCGAGATGCTCACCCAGCTCGACACCGCGTCCCTGGTGGCACGCTCCACCATGCTGATCCCGGTGCTGCAGCTGCTGCTGCTTGCCGCGTACGCGCTGATGCTCACCGCGCGGCTGCTGGCCGACCACCGGCGCATGGAGGTGGCGCTGCTGCGCTCGCGCGGCGCGGGCACGACGCGGCTGGCGGCCCTGGCCGGGGGCGAGGCGCTGCTGGTGGCGGTGCCGTGCGCGATCGTCGCGCCGTTCCTGGGCCCGCCGCTGCTCGCCCTGGTCAACACGCTGCCGTGGATCAGGTCCTCGGGCGTGCGGCTGTCTCCCGCGGCCGATCTCGGCACGTTCCTCGTGTCGTTCGGCGTGGCACTGGCCTCGGCGGTACTGCTCCTGTTGCCGGCGCTGGCGGGCGCGCGGCGCACGTACGTGGAGGAGCAGTCGGCGCGCGGCCGCAGCGGCGGGCGCGGCCTGATCGAACGCGCGGGCGCCGACGTGGCGCTGCTGGTCGTGGCCGGGCTGGCGATCTGGCAGCTCCAGCACTACGGCGCGCCCGTGACCGCGACGGCAGGAGGCGGGCTCGGCATCGACCCGCTCATCATCTCCGGGCCCGCGCTGGCCCTGCTCACGGGCGGCATGCTGGGGCTGCGGCTGGTGCCGCGCATCTCGAAGCTGGCCGAACGGCTGACCTCCGTGCGTCCCACGCTCGCCCCCGCGCTCGGCGCCTGGCAGGTGGCCAGGCGGCCGCTCAGGTACGCCGGCCCGGCGCTGCTGCTGACCATGGCGATCGCGATCGGCATCGTCTCCCTGGCCACCGCTTCCACCTGGCGTACCTCGCAGCTCGACCAGGCACGCCACCAGGCGGGGGCCGACCTGCGCCTGTCGGGTCCCGCGGACGGGCCGGAACTGGGGTCGCTGGGGCGCGGGACGGCGTTCACCGCGCTGCCGGGCGTGACGGCGGCCTCCCCCGGCTTCCGCGGGCAGACCGAGGTGGGCGGCGAGAGCGCGGTGCTGATCGGCCTCGAGGCGAGCAAGCTCGGCGAGGTGTTCCATCTGCGGCCCGACCTGTCGGCGCAGCCGGTCACGGGCATGTCACGCGAGCTGGTGGGGGCGCACGCGGGCAGGCTCGAGCTTCCTGGGCGGCCGACGACGCTCACCCTCCGCGCGAAGGTGGACGCCGACCTGCCGCTGCGACTGGTGTTGTCCGACGGGCTCGGCGTCTGGCGCGACGTGCCGCTCGGCGTGCTGGAACCCGGAGACAACCGTATGGAGGTGAGCCTCAAGGCACTGACGGGGCAGAGCGGGAAGATCACGTACCCGGTCGCTCTGCGCGGCCTCGTCGCCGGCGCTCAGGAGAACGCCGCGAACCTGACGCTGACCGGCCTGACCGTCGACGGCCGCGAGCTCGCGACGCCTCAGGTCTCGATGGAGGCGGACGGCACCCGGCCGGCCGTGGCCACCTTCGGACCGCGGCCGGAGGCGCCGCTGCCCGTCGTGCTCACGTCCGACCTGGCCGCCTCCCTCAAGATGGGCGTCGGTCAGGTCGGGCGGGCCAGCATCGACCGCAGGGTCCTGGAGATCAAGGTGGTGGCCGTCGTGCGGACGATGCCGACGGCCACCGCGGGTCAGCCGGCGGTGCTCGCCGACTGGGAGACGCTGCAGACGAGCGATCTGGCCGCGGCGCAACTGCCCAGGCCCGCGACCGAGTGGTGGCTCGCGGCCGGCGACACCACGGCCGCGGTGCGGGTGCTCAAGAGCCGGCCGGAATGGGACGTCACCCCGCTCGACCAGCGCGCGCTGGCGGCGCAGCTCCAGGACGACCCGCTGGCCAGCGGGCTGCAGGGGGCGCTGATGCTCGGGTTCCTCGCGGCTCTGGTGTTCGCGGCGCTCGGGTTCCTGGTGAACGCGGCGGTCGCGGCGCGCGAGCGGATGGCCGAGTTCGGGATCCTGCGGGCGCTCGGGGTGAGTTCCAGGCAGGTGTTCGGGATGCTCGCGGTCGAGCAGGCGTTCGTCATCGGCCTGTCCCTGGCGGCGGGTACCGGGCTGGCCGTGGTCGTCGGCACGCTGGTCGTGCCGCACATCGTGCTGACCGGGCAGGCCTCGGCCGTCACGCCCGGGGTGCTGCTCGACATCCCGTGGGCGGCCACCCTCGCGATGCTGGTGCTGGTCGCGGCGGTCCTGCTCGCCATCGTGGCCGGTCTGGCACGCAATCTGCGCAGGCAAGGGCTCGTCCTCCGGGAGGAACAGTGAGGGTCCCGCTGCTCGCGCGGGTGCACCTGGGCACGGTGGCCGTGCTCTCCGTGCTGACGATCAGCGCCTGCCTGCTGATCGCGGGCCTGCCCAGGGGGATGCAGGCGTCGTTCGACCAGGCGCTCCGGCGCTCGCTGAGCACCGCGGCCGCCCAGCAGGCCGACCTCACCGTGGCCGTGGCGTCGGACTCGCGTGAGGAGGATCTCCACGAACGCGACCAGTTCGCCGCCCGCGACCGCGAATGGCGCGACCTCCTGCCTCCGGGGCTGCGCCCGCTCATCACGCCCGCGGGCACCGGCTCCAGCCACATGAGCGCCAAGACCACCCTCACGCCGATCACCGGGACCAGCGGCACCAAATACGTCAATCTCGGCTGGCTGTCCGACGCCGGCCAGCGCGTGACCTGGGTCCAGGGGCGGCCTCCCGGCAGACCCGGCACGACGCGGTACGACGGCGAGACGATCCCGGTGTTCGAGGTCGGGGTCGTGACGCAGGCCCTGCGGGAGATGGACCTGCGGGTGGGCGACACGAAAACGCTCGGCGAGAACGACTACGTCGCCGTGAAGATCGTCGGCGCCTTCGAGGCCAAGGACCCCGGCGACCGCTACTGGGACCACAACCTCGACATCCTGCGCGTCACGAAGATCCAGCCGCCGGGCTCGCTGGACTTCGAGAAGCACATCACCTCGCTGATGTCCGACGACGGGCTGACCGCGCTCAGCGGTGAAGGACGCCACCTGGCCTACCACTGGGTCCTGCCCGTCGACGCCACGGCGGCGAACGCGCTGGACGTCCCCGGTCTCACCGCCGCGATCGCCGACTTCGACCGCCTGATCGGCATCCAGTCGACCGGCACCGCCAGCCCCTACCGCCTGATCACCGGGCTGCCCAAGCTGCTCGGCGACTTCCGCGCCGCGCTGGCCACCGCCGAGACCGTGATGTACCTCGTGCTCGGCGGCCTCCTCGCCGTCGCGCTCGGCGTCCTCGTCCTGGGCGTGCAGCTGCTGGCCGACCGGATGGAGCACCCGCTCACGCTGGCCCGCGCCCGCGGCGGGTCGCTGCGCCAGGTGGCGGGCACGGGCGCGGCGCTGACCGGGCTGGCCGTGGCGCCCGCCGCCCTGGCCGGGTACGCGCTGTCGTACCTCGTGCCCGGCCCCGTGCTGCCGATCGTGCACGCCGGGCCGGTCCTCGTGATCCTCGTGACCGTCGGCTACGCCGCCACGCGACTCGCCGTGACCTATCGCACGCCGCTCCACGAGCGCCGCGACGACGTCGCCACCGCCCGGCCCTCGGCCAGGCGGATCACGCTGGAGGTGCTGGTCGTCGTGCTGGCGCTGGCCGGGGCCTACCTGCTGCGGGCGCGCGGGCTCGACGACTCCGCGGGGCAGGACCCGTTCCTGCTGCTGGTGCCGATCGCGCTGACGCTGGCGGCCGCGCTGATCACCCTGCGCTGCTACCCGTTCCCCCTGCGCCTGCTCGTACGGCTGACCGCGCGCGGCCGGGCGGCGGTGCCGTTCCTCGGGCTGACCCGTGCGGCCAGGGCACGTTCGGCCAGCGTGCTGCCCGTGCTGATCCTGCTGCCCGCGCTGGGCGTGTCGGTGTTCGCCGCGGTGATCTCCGACGGGATCGCCGGCACGCAGACCCGGGCGTCCTGGCAGCAGGTCGGCGCCCCGATCAAGATGACGTCGAACATCGAGATCCCGGCCGAGGCCGTCGAGCGGGTACGCGGGACCGCCGGCGTGGAACAGGTCGTGCCCGCGCAGACCGCCCGCGTACAGGTCGGCTACGGCGCGGAGCGGGCCGAGGCCATCGCCGTGGACGTCGCGCAGTGGCGGCGGCTCATGGGCGAGGCCCCCTTCGACCTGCCCGACCTGCCCGACGGCGCGCTCGTCTCCCCCGAGTTGCGGGGGCGGGGCACGTTCGAGATCGGCTGGCAGTCACGCCTGAAGCTCGCCACCCGCGGCGTGATCGAGTCGGTGCCCGGCTTCTACACCAGCGGCAAGTTCCTCGTCGTGCCCATCGACGTGCTGACCCGGCCGGCGGTGAACACCCTGCTGATCAAGGGGGACGCCTCCGTCGAAGAGCTGGAACGGCTGGTCCCGTCGGCCACCGTGGTGTCGCAGGAAGGCACGCTGCGGGCCATCCAGGACGACCCGCTGACGAGCACCGTACGCTGGACCATGGTCGTCGTGACGGTCGCGCTGGCCGCGTACGCGCTGGTCGCCGTGGTGCTGGCGCTGGTGATCGGGGCTGCCGACCGGGCCAGGGCGGTGTCGTTCCTGCGTACCCTCGGCCTGTCGGAGCGTCAGGCGCAGCGGCTGACCGTCCTGGAGATCCTCCCCATGATCCTCGTCACCGCGCTGGTCGGGCTCGGCCTGGGCCTCGGCCTGCCGGCCGCGCTCGGGCCCGGCGTCGACCTGTCCTCCTACGCCGGCGACCTGCCCGTCGGCGACTACTCTCTCGACCTGTTCCTGCCGAGCGCGCTGGCGGCCGGGCTGGCCGCCGTCGCCGTGCTCGGCGCCTACGCCCACACCGCCGTCAGCCGCCGGCGCAGGCTCGGCGCCGTCCTGCGAGTGGGGGACCTCACGTGACCTCACCGCTGAGCCAGGGACCTGTTCCGCCCGGCGCCGTGGTACGGCGCGGCCGGCTCGTGCGTACGGACCGGCCATCCTCCCCCAGGACGCGAGCCCGGGGTCTGCGGCGAAGGAGATACCGTTGACTTCCTCCCCACGCCTAAAGGCGGGGGATTCCAACCTTCACAGGTTGGGTTTCCTGCTTCGTGGGCGACTGCACCCGGGCGGACCCGGAGTGTCTGACATCACCTCCACAGGCAGACACGGCA
>NZ_SMKO01000084.1 GCF_004348685.1 Nonomuraea deserti
GACAGCGCCGGAGGGGGGCCGCGCACGAGGTCGGGGCCGGGCGCCGGAGGGGACCGAGCGCCGGGAACCAGGCACGGCGGACGTCGTGAACGGCCTGCCGCGCCTACCGGCCGGGCCGGGCCCTGACGGCGGCCGCGTACGGCGCGTCAGGCCCTGACCGGCTGCGGCACGGGTCGCCTGAGCGCCGGGCGGTGGCGGCGCGAGGCAGTGCTGGCGGCCATGACGATGGCGGTGAGGAGCAGCCCGTCACGGGCCATGTACTTGCCGGTGAAACCCGTCAGCTGCTGGCCGTCCACGTGCGGGCCGGTGACCAGGAGCCGGGCGGAGAACGCGCCCAGGACGGGGTTGAAGGTCAGGATCGCGTCCTCGAAGTCCAGCCACCGCTTGGCCAGCGGGAACCAGGCCTTGTAGACCGACTCCTTGGCGGAGAACAGCAGGCGGTCCCAGGAGACCTCCGGGTGGTCGGCGGCGAGCGCGCGCAGGGCTTTGCGTTCCTCGGGCAGGGAGATCGCCTCCAGGACGCCGTTGGACAGGGGCTCGTCGGGTTCGGCGTCGATGCCGATCGTGATGGTGTCGCTGCCGGGGCTGACGACGGCTCCGCGGTAACCCGCGCAGTGCGTGATGCTGCCCACGAATCCCTTGGGCCACTGGGGCTCGCCACGCAGGCCGGGCAGGAGGGGCTGCGGCGGCAGGCCGAGCAGGCTCATGGCCTGCCTGGCGCACATGCGCGCCGTGACGAACTCCTTGCGCCGGGTCTCCACCGATCGGCTGATCACCTCTTCTTCAGCGGGAAAGAGCATCGCGTCGTGGTCGTCGAACGTGTCCACGGCCACCACCCACGGGGGGAGGATGCTCCCGATCAAGGCATTGGTGTTCACCATTCCAAGCTAGATACGGCCTTGCCGCGAGAGAACGTTTGACCAGGTCTTCTCGGGCCGTCCGGAGCCGGTTGCGGGGTGAACCCGCCCTCAGAAGGGGGTGCGACCAACCCGAAATGTCCATATTTAGGGTCAATTGTCGGATCGTGCCCGCGATGGCGTGATCAGCGAGGCGTCGATCGCACGGTTGACGGCGTCGATGCGCGACGCGGCCCCCAGCTTGACGAAGATGTTCCGCAGGTGGCGCTTGACCGTGGCCTCGGTGGTGTTGATGCGGGCGGCGATCTGCCGGTTGCTGAGCGCCTGCGCCGCCAGTTCGAGGACCTCGCGCTCCTTGCTCGTCAGCACCTCGGCGGGCGCGCTCTCCATCTGCGCCAGGCTCTCGCGGGAGACGGCCAGGACGATGCGGTCCGGTTCGTCGTGCACGCTCCGGATCGCCGACACCAGCTCGTGCCAGTGGACGCTTTTGAGCAGGTATCCGCGGATGCCGGCGGCGAGGAGCCTGCGCAGCAGCTGCGGGCCGTCGTACATGCTGAGGATGATGATCTGCGTGTTCGGGACCTGGCTGCGCAGCCGCGTCACGGTGTCGGTGGCCGAGTCGCCGGGGATCTCCACGTCCAGCAGGAGGATGTCCGGCTTCTTGTCGGCGACCAGGCGGAGGGCGTCGTCTGAGGTGCCCGCCTCGCCTACCACGACCAGTCCCTCCTGGGCTTCCAGGATCTCCCTGAGTCCTTCGCGGAACAGGGCGTGGTCGTCCACGATGGCGATCGTGGTGGGCGGGTCACTCCTGATCATCGAGGCGCCTCTGGATGGGCACGGCGAGATCGACTCTGGCGCCCCTGCCGGGCTTGCTGGCGATCGTCACCGTGCCGCCGAGTAACTGGGTGCGCTCCCTGATGGACGACAGCCCGAGGCTGCCTTTCGGCGGCTGGCCGTCCGGATCGAAACCGCAGCCGTTGTCGATCACGCACGCGACCAGTTCGTGCGGCGCGACGTCGATCCTGATGAGGATGGCCGACGGCTCCCCGTGGGTGAGCGCGTTGCGCGCCGCCTCACGCAGGATCAGCAGGCACTCCTCGCTGACGGTCGCGGGCGCCCAGGTCTGGTCGCCGTTGACGATCAGCTCGATCTGAACGTCGTCCGTCCCGATGATGTCCAGGTAGCTGAGCAGCCCCTTCTCCAAGGTGCTGCCCCCCGGGGGATGGAGGTCGGAGGTGACCTGGCGCAGGCTGTACATCGTCTCCTGGATGGCCTGCTGCGCCATCTCCAGCTTGGCCAGCGCCTTCGCCGGCTCCCCTGGGCGGTACATGTTCGACAGCTCCAGCTGGCGCTGGGCCACGCTGAGGCTGTGGCCGATGCGGTCGTGCAGCTCCCTGGCGATCCGCCGGCGCTCGGCCATCTGCGCCTCGGTCACCTTGTTGAGCAGGATGCCGGTGTAACTGTTCGCGGCCTCCCTGATGCGCAGGGAGATGCTCTGTTCCAGTGCCGTCACGACGAGCTTGAGCATGTGAGCGGCATGGGTGTCGTCCTGGAGCCGCTGGCTCAGCGTGGCGAACGCCGCGCGGAAGAACACCGAGGCCGCCATCAGCGACTCTCTCGGATGGACGCCCGCCGACGCCCTTGCCACGCCTATGTCCCAGGCCAGAAAACGGGACGTCTCGTCGTCGTCCTGCAGGCGTCCCGCACGCAGTGCCCCCGCCATCTCCGTCAGGATCTGGCCTGCGTTCATCATGACCTGGGTTTTCGTCACCTGATCATTGATCAACACGCTACCGATGGCCGCAAGTCCCTGCTCGTACTTGCTCAGTATGTCCGCTCGGCACTCCTCGATAAGGCTCGCCGGCCCCGTAGCGTCTTGCTCACCCGTATGCGCAATTTCTCCCACCGTGTCCCCTTGGAGAGTGCACGAATGCTTACATCTTGGGTCAACACTGGTGAGTAGGCAACTGTATGCCGATGACCGGCATACGCGGAGTGTCCTCCGAGCAGCCTCTGCCGCCCCTGTGACCTGCCGAAACAGGGCGCGACATGGAAATGTCAATATTCCGTGAACAGCGCGCCGCAGGCCCGGTTGGCGCGCCAGCTCGCCGGAGTGGCGCGACAGGGCCGCGGTCTACGTGAGCATGACTCGTATTAGCGCGATTCGCGTAAATGTGTGATAACAATACCCGTCAGTAAGGTTTGGGGTGCTCTCCACCCCCTCCCGCGTGCGCCGGCCGCGGGGCCCGCAGGCCCTCGGGGAGCCTGAGGGGCGCGCCGCCCGGCACGGGCCCCGCGATGACTCGGACCTGGGTGTGGTCCGAAAGTTGAAGACCGGCTGGTCCATACGGAGCGACCCGCACTATTAAGGATAAGTCGTATTGTGAGCCCCCAGAGCCGCACCTAACGTGATGAGCGTCAACCCAGAAACGGGTGCGGAAGGGGTTGAGGTCATGCGGCAAGTGCGACGGACCAAGACATCGAAGCCGAGAAAAGAGCCGAAAAGCTCGTTGGATCTCAGAACTCCTTCCGGTCGTAAATTGCCTTTCTAAAAGGGGTGTCCAATCATGGGGCTGTTCGAGAGAGATGCGGCCATGAATTCCATGCACGGCCTCCTCGCCGAGGCCGTTGGCGGCAAGGGCAGGGTCGTGATGGTGACGGGGGTCGTCGCGACGGGCAAGAGTGAGCTTTTGCATGCCTTCGCCGAACAGGCACTCGAACGGGGTGCTCTGCCGCTGGTGGCGTCCGCCACCCAGGCGGAGAGCGATATTCCGCTGGGCGTGCTCGGCCAGCTCTTCCAGAACGCGCCGCTGCGCGAGGACGTGCGCGCGGTCGCGGCCGACCTGCTGCGGGAGGGCGCGGAGATGGCCTCGCCCGCCAAGGGCGACCGCGTCGAGCAGGTGGACGTGCAGATCGTGCACTCGCTCTGCGCGGTCCTGCTCTCGCTGGCCGAACGCCATCCGCTGGCGATCGTCGTCGACGACGTCCACCTCGCCGACAGGGCCTCGCTGCTCTGCCTGTCCTACCTCGTCCGCAGGTCGAGGTACGCGCCGCTGGTGGCGGTCTTCAGCCAGGCCGAATACCGCCAGCACATGCACGGCTTCTTCGCCACCGAGATGCTCCGCCAGCCCCACTGCACCGCCGTCAGGCTGGCGCCGCTGTCGTACGGCGCCGCGCTCAGCATGACGGCCGAGCGCCTGGGCGAGGCGGCGGCCAAGGAGGTGACGCCGGAGTGGCACACGCTCAGCGGCGGCAACCCGCTCCTGCTCCGCGGGCTGATCGAGGACCACGAAACGGGCGGGAGCGCTCCCGCCGAACGCTACGGCGAGGCCGTGCTGTCGTGCCTGCACCGGGCCGACCCCGGCCTCATGCAGATCGCGGGCTGGCTCGCGGTGCTGGACGACCCGGCGCTGCTCGAGCGCCTGCTCGGCCCCGACACCGCGACGATGTCGCACGCCATGCACTGGCTGGAGACCGCCGGCCTGCTGGAGTCGGGCCACTTCCGGGCCGAGATCGCCAGGAGGACGGTGCTGGCCGAGCTGAGCGACGAGGTGCGCCGCAGCGTGCACCGGCGGGCCGCCGAGCTGCTGCACGAGGAGGGCGCCGACGACATCGCGATCGCCGAGCACCTGCTCGGCGCCGACGCGACCGACCTGCCGTGGGCCGTGCCCGTCCTGGAGGCGGCGGCGCTGAACCGGCTGGACGACGGATCCGTCACCTCGGCCGTCGACTACCTCAAGCTCGCCTGGCGCGGCTGCACGGACGAGCGGCACCGCACCACCATCGCCACGGTCCTGATGCGCGCCGAATGGCGCATCAACCCCAGCACGCCGGCCGAGCACATCGCCGAACTGACCGACGCCCTGCACAACGGGACCCTGCGCGGCAGTGACGCGGTCGTGCTGGCCAGGGCGCTGCTGTGGCACGGCAAGGTCGACGACGCCTGCCAGGTGCTCGAACATCTGAAGGAGAGCGGCGACACCGAGCCGCAGACCGTGGTCGAGCTCATCGGCACCCGTCTGTGGCTGCGCTGCTCCGCGCCGCCGCTGCTGGCCCACGTCAACAGGTCGACCAGCGAGCAGGCCAGGGAGGCCGTGCTGCCCGTACGCGTGAGCCGGCGGCTTGAGTCGATCAACGCCCTGATCTCGGTGCTCACCCGCGGGCCGCGCGAGCGCATCCTCGGCACCGTCGAGCGCATCCTGCACAGCTCCCGCCTGGACGAGATGTCCATGGACACGGTCGAGAGCTCCCTGCTCGCGCTCACGTACGGCGGCTGGCCGGACAAGGCGGTGCCCTGGTGCGACGCCTTCATCGAGGAGGCGCAGTCGCGCAGCGCCCCTGCCCGGCGCGCCCGGCTCACCGCGATCCGCGCCGAGATCGCCATGCGCCGCGGCGACCTGGAGACCGCGGCGTCGTGCGCCCGGCAGGCCCTGGAGATCATCCCGCCCGCCAGCTGGGGTGTCACCGTGGGCGGCCCGCTGGCCAACCTGATGCTCGCCAGCACGGCCATGGGGCAGTACGACAAGGCGCTCGCCCAGGTCAACACGCCGGTGCCGGACGCCATGCTGCAGACCCGCTTCGGACTGCACTACCTGCACGCCCGCGGGCGCTACCACCTCGCGGTCGACCACCCGGCGGCGGCGCTGCGGGACTTCCGGTTCTGCGGCGAGCTCATGGCCGAGTGGGAGATGGACACGCCGGGATTCATCGCCTGGCGTACCGACGCGGCCGAGGCGCTCATCCGGATGGGCGAGCAGGCGGAGGCCCGCGCCCTGATCGAGGAGCAGCTCTCCCGGTGCGGCCCGATGGCCTCCCGTACGCACGGGATCGCGCTGCGCCTGCTGGCCGCCACGAGCGAGCTCCGGCACCGGCCCATGCTGCTGCGGCAGTCCACGGACCGCCTGCAGGCCTGTGGCGACCGCTACGAGCTGGCCCGGTCGTTGTTCGACCTCACCGAGGCCTTCCACAGCGTCGGGGAGTTCCGCCGGGCGGGGATCATCGCCAGCCGTACGCGCATCCTGGCCCAGGAGTGCGGGGCCCAGCCGCTGAGCAAGGCGCTGGACGGCGACGGCGCCGCCGCCGCGGAGGGACAGGGCTCCGAGATCAGCAAGGTGGTGGCCATCCTCAGCGACGCGGAGCGACGCGTCGCCGGCCTGGCCGCGGTCGGCTACACCAACCGGGAGATCGCCGCCAAGCTGTTCATCACGGTGAGCACGGTCGAACAGCACCTGACCCGCATCTACCGCAAGCTCGGGATCACTCAGCGCTCCGATCTCCCTCCCAATCTGGAGCTCAGCCCCACCCTGCGCTGACCACTTGAGCTCCTCGAGCTGCCCACCGTGCGGACACCGCGCGGTGGGCAGCGACATTAACAATGTGTATAACGAAGGGTTGGATACGGTGTCAAGAGTGGATAAAGCGGAATGATGTTTCCCATATTCGTCCGGTGTCCCCGGGGGGTAGGGGTTGTGGCGCGAACTTGGCCCACAGATCGTATGTACCAACGGTGAGGGTCAATGGGAGGGAGCGTTGTGGACAGCAGAAGGCTGGGTGACACGGGGCCGATCACCTCGTGTCTGGGCTTCGGATGTCTGGCTCTCTCCGGCGTGTACGGCGAAGTCACCCGCTCGGAGTCGCTGGCGTTGCTCCACAACGTGCTCGACACAGGTGTGACATTGCTCGACATGTCTGACAACCACGCCAATGGTGAGGTCGAACGGCTCGTCGGCGAGGCCGTCAGGCCCTGGCGCGACGACGTCCTGCTCTCGACGCGCACCCTCCAGCGCCGCTCGGGCAACGTGCAGCTGCGGCAGGCGTGCGAAGCCTCGTTGGAACGGCTGGGCGTCGACTACGTCGACCTCTATATCGTCGGCAGGGAGCCGGACGCCGTGCCCGTCGAGGAGACCGCGGGCCGGCTCGGCGAACTGGTGGCGGCGGGCAAGGTGCGCTACGCGGGCCTGGCGGGGGTGACGGGGGACGAGCTGCGCCGGGCGCACGCGGTCCATCCGATCACCACCCTGGCCATGGAATACTCCCTGTGGCACCGCGACGCCGAGCTCGACCAGCTGCCGGTGGCGCGCGAGCTCGGCATCGGCTTGATCGCCGGCCGGCCGCTGGGCCGCGGTTTCCTGGCCGGGCGCGGGGGCTCCGCCCGCGAGCTCGATCCTGGAGACGCCCGCCTCACGGACCCCCGGTTCGACCCGGCCAACCTGCCGGGCAACATCGCCAGGCTCAGGAAACTGGAGGCCGAGGCGGCGACCATGGACGTCAGCACCGGCCGGCTGGCGCTGGCCTGGCTGCTGGCCAGGGGGCCCGACGTGGTGCCGGTCCCCAGCACCCGCGACCCGGTCCACCTGGAGATGAACGCGGGTTCCGTCAGGCTGCTGCTGACCGACGCGACGTGCCGCCGCCTCGAGGCGGCCTTCCCGCACGGTGCGGCCGCCGGAGCGCGGCTGCCCGGTTAACCGGGCTCAACCAGTCGGCTCACTCAGCCGGGCTTGATCAGTCGGGCTCAGTCAGTCGGGCTCAGTCAGTCGGGCCCGGTTGGTCGGGCCCGACTGGTTTGGGCGGGGCCAGGCCCGGTCAGTAGGGCTTCGATCGCTTCGGCCGCGTTGGCCAGGGCGCCCACCCGCCGGCGGCCGGTACGGGCGCGGGCTCGGACGCCGGTACCGGCGCGGGCTCAGACGAGGGCCAGGATCACCAGGCCGTGCATGGCGTACTGGGTGGCCATGAAGGCGCCGTACGGCTCGCGACGGCGCCCCTGGACGCACAGGACCGTGATGGCGAGCGCGCCGGCGACCATGGCGAGAGCGCTGGGCCACAGCGGCAGCTCCAGGAGCAGCACGGCCGCCGTGAACGCGAGGGCAAGGCCGATGGCGACGGCGCAGATGGCCCGCCGCAGGGCGGCCTCGCCGTGCGTGACCGCGAAGGTCGTCCGGCCGGCCTGCGCGTCGCCCTCGATGTCGGGCAGGTCCTTGGTCGTCGACCCCACCAGCGCGGTCCACAACGACGCCGCCGGCACGAAGACGATCAGCATGATCGAGACCCTGAACTCGCTGGCGTAGGAGAGCGCGCCCGCGACGTAGGTGAGCACGGTGGCGGCGCCTCCGGTCAGGACCGTGCCGCCGGAGCTGCGCTTGAGCGGGAACGGCGGGCCCGAGTACAGGTAGCCGAGCACCAGCACGACCGTGAGCAGCAGGCCCATCCGCGGGTCGAGCGCGAAGCCGCTGAGCAGGCTGACCAGCGCCGCGCCCACCGCCACCGCCGTGGCGAAGGTGGGCGGCAGGTCACCCCTGCAGATGGGCCTGCGAGAGCCGTTGAGGCGGTCCTCGGAAACGTCCATGACGCCGTTGAAGAGATAAACGGAGAAAATCATCAGCACCCACGTCAGGGCGCCCCAGGCCGTCCTGCCGAGATGCCCGTCGGCGCCGGCGGCCTGCGCGCACAATGCGGTGCCGGCCAGAAAGCGCAGCAAGAAGATGATTTGCACAGAAGGGCGAGACTCTGCCAGACACAGACCGCCGCGCCGCAGCGCCACGGTTTCGATGGTCGCCATGATCGGATTGTGCGCGAGCACCGGGAGGCGGAGAAGGGGGGTGCGCCTAAAGATACCGGGGTCCGCACTCTCGATACCCGGGCGGATATCTATGGGTAAGGACCGGCACTCTCATGATCCTCGCCCTATTCGGCGGCGCCCGGCGATTGTACGTTGTGATCGGAGATCTCCTACAGGCAGACCATGACCAAGGCGAAGGAGATTCAACCATGGTCCCGACCCGCCCCGTAGAGCGCTATTCGGACTTTACTCCGTTGGCCCTGTCCGACCGTACGTGGCCGGACAAGAAGATCATTACAGCGCCGCGCTGGTTGTCGACGGACCTGCGCGACGGCAACCAGTCACTGGCCAATCCCATGTCGCCGGCCAGGAAACTCCAGATGTTCGAGCTGCTCGTCGACATCGGCTACAAGGAGATCGAGGTCGGATTCCCGGTGGCCAGCCAGGACGACTACGACTTCGTACGCCTGCTCATCGAGGAGAACCGCATTCCCGAGGACGTGTGGATCTCGGTGCTCGTGCCGGCGAGGGACGAATTGATCGAGCGTTCGGTCAGCGCGCTTTCCGGTGCGCCGCGGGCCACGTTCCACCTCTACAACGCGACCGCGCCGCTGTTCCGGCGCGTGGTGTTCGACATGGACCGCGCGCAGTGCAAGGACCTGGCCGTGCAGGGCACCCGGATGATGATGAAGTACGCCGAGCGCGATCTGGCCGGCTGCGACCTGCGCTACCAGTACTCACCGGAACTGTTCAACGAGACCGAGCCCGACTTCGCCCTGGAAGTCTGCGAAGCGGTCATGGACGTGTGGGAGCCCGGCCCGGGACGCCCGATCATCCTGAACTTCCCCACCACCGTGGAGCGTTCCCTGCCGTCGGTTTTCGCGGACCAGGTCGAGTGGCTGGACCGCAACCTGTCCCGCAGGGAGCACGTGTGCCTGTCCATCCATCCGCACAACGACCGTGGCACGGGGGTTGCCGCGGCCGAACTGGCGATGCTGGCGGGCGCCGAGCGGATCGAGGGCTGCCTGTTCGGCAACGGCGAGCGGGCGGGCAACGTGTGCCTGGTGACGCTGGGCATGAACATGTTCACCCACGGCGTGGACCCCGAGATCGATTTCTCCGACATCGACCGCATCCGCGGCACGGTCGAGCACTGCAACGAGATCCCCGTGCATCCCAGGCATCCGTACGGGGGTGAGCTGGTATACACCGCCTTCTCCGGTTCGCACCAGGACGCGATCAAGAAGGGGTTCGACGACCTGGAGCGCCAGGCAGCCGGGTCCGGCGTCGGCGTCGACGAGATGCCGTGGACCATGCCGTACCTGCCGGTGGACCCCAAGGACGTGGGGCGCACGTACGAGGCGATCGTGCGGATCAACAGCCAGTCGGGCAAGGGCGGCATCGCGTACATCATGAGCGCCTGGCACGGGATGGAGCTCCCTCGCGAGCTGCAGCGGGAGTTCGCCCGGCTCGTGCAGGCGCGGGCCGAACTGCGGGGCAGCGAGCTCTCGCCCGACCAGGTGTGGGAGCTGTTCCAGGAGGAGTACCTCTCCCGCGACGAGCGGCCCGGCGCGCTGGGCGCGGGCGGCGACCGGATCACCGCGACGCTGCACATGGACGGCCAGCGCGAGCAGGCCGTGCGGGCCATCGGCGCCACGCTGGCGCCCCTGGGCGTGGACGTGCGGGCGGTGCACCGGTCCGGCGGCGCCGAGCAGGTCGCCAGCATGGAGACGACGGTGTACGCCGAATGCAAGGTGGACGGCGAGACGGTCTGGGGGGTCGGCGTCGCCACCAACGTGGTGGACGCGACCCTGACGGCGGTCGGCTCGGCCGCCAGGAGGAGCGGGCGGACGGAGATCAGGCTCGCGAATGCCAGCTGACGCCCAGCGCACGGCAGCGCACGGCAGCGCACGGCAGCGGCCGCCTCGAGGCGGCCGCTGCGGCGTTTTCGCGGCAGGCTCGACCACATGACGATCTCAGATGCCGAAGTGGCCCGCACCGCGGCGCGGGCGGGGGCCGACGTCGTACGCGCCGGGTTCGGCACGCCGCAGGCGCGGATGGAGAAGACCGGCGGTGACTTCGCCACGGCCGCCGACCTGGAGTCCGAGCGGGCCGTTCTCGACGTGATCCGGGCCGCCCGGCCAGGCGACGCCGTGATCGGCGAGGAGAGCGGGCGTACGGGCGCGGCGGGGGCGGAGCGCGTATGGCTGGTCGACCCGCTGTGCGGCACGCTGAACTACGCCGCGCGGACCATGCTGGCCGCGGTGAACGTCGCCCTGCGCGTCGGCCGGGACGTCACGGTGGCGGCCTCGGCCGACCCGTTCGCCGGCGAGGTGTTCTGGACCGACGGCGCCCACGCCTTCGTCTGGCGCGCGCACGCGGCCGAGCCACCGGGGAACCGCCGCCAGCTCGGCGCGGGGGCGTGTGCGGGCCTCCTGAGCCGTCGCCCGGCCGGCGCGGGGGCGTGTGCGGGCCTCCTGAGCCGTCGCCCGGCCGGCGCGGGGCGTGTGCGGGCCTCCTGAGCCGTCGCCCGGCCGGCTCGGGGACGTGTGCGCGCCTCCGGAGTCCTCGCCTGCTCGGGGCGGGGGCGTGCACGAGCCGCTCAGGCCGTCGCCGGACTCACGGCTGGTCGACGTCAACCTCGACCCGCCGTTCCCGAACGCGCCCGCCTTCCGCGCCGCCGCCCTGCTCGCCCAGCCGGGCTTCACGGACCTGTTCCGCCCGCGCGTCGTCTCGACCACCCTGGCCGTGGCCTGGGTGGCGGCAGGCAGGCGGGCCGCCTACGTCACCGACGGCCGGCAGCACGACAGCGTCCACTTCGCCGCGGGGATCGCCCTGTGCGAGGCCGCCGGATGCATGGTGACCGGCCTCGACGGTCAGCCGCCGTACACCGGCGCAGGGGGGCTCGTCGCCGCCGCCGACCGGGAGACGCACACGGCGCTGCTCGACCTCATCCACGGCCAATAGTGCACGGCCAATAGTGCACGGCCAATAGTGCACGGCCAATAGTCCTCGGCCAATAGTCCCCGGGCACGACGAAAGCCACTGCTCATCTTCTCGATGAGCAGTGGCTTTCGTTCTGTCGGAAGGCCTCGCAAAAGGGGTACGACGTCTAGCTCAATGCCTCACCTCGCCGGCGGGATAAACACCTTCAAAACTGTGTTACCTGTATTCAAGCGCCACCCGGACGCTTTTCCCACCCCTAGCTCACCCTTAGAGCGTGTTTGAACACGCACTGACCCTTCGTCGTCGAAGCGGTAGATGCTGGTGTAGAGGGGTGTGTTGTGCAGCCTGATCTGCACGGTTCGGCGGCATGCGCCCCCCGTAATAGGCGAGCACCGCCCAGGCGACTGGCGTTCGGGTCGGGGTCGCGCTCGCCGCGGGCGTCGTGGCGGTCCCGATCGTGCTGAAGGACGGGACCCCCGGGGTGCGGCATCGACCGCACGCAGGAGGAGCCCGTCGGCGACCACTGGGTCGTCTGGGAGGCGGAGGAGAACGCCAAGGGAGTGATCCGACCGCTCGTGACGGAGCATCGTCTGGGCAAGAACCCCGTCTACGTCGGGACGCGGTCATCAAGGAGGATCGGTAGGCCGCCACGGCTTCGAACCCTTCTGGCCGGTGCGAGCGGCCTCTTGCCGACGAAGAGCGGCGGGCGCTAATCTCCAATTTCGGACTGGACCGGAATGGGGTCGTGGCTGTGCACTTGTCTCGCCGTCGTGTTCTGCAGTTGCCCATCATCGCCGCTGGGGCTGCATTCCCCGGCATCGCTCATGCCACCACGTCTCCACAGGTCACGGGTGCTTACCTCCAGATCACGGCAGACGGTCGATTGGACCGGGCGGGCTTCGAAGGAGCCGAACACGCCCTCGCCGCCTATGCCGCGATCTACGACGTGACGCGTGACGACGCACACCGCAGCACCGCCGACGCGCTCCTGCGTTTCGTCCTCGACCGCCGGCCCACCTATATGGGCGCCAACCTCGGCCGGCAGGTGCTGCAGAGCCGATTTCTGCGAAACAGCCCCGAGCTGCGGCGCAACCTGGACACGTTCGCCGCGTCCATCGTCGACCGGCTCGGCACCGCTCCCGACTCCGTACTGCGATCCGGCGACATCCGCACCCTCTCAGGGCGGGCCGAGCTGCTCATCGACTACGCGGGACATCTCGAACGCAGTGGCGCAGACCCAGCGAGCTTCGATGCCGCCGCCCGTGTCTTGCTCGACCGGCTCGCCCAGCTCCAGTTCACCCGCGACGAGGCGGCCGCCCGGTTCGGGAGCGAGCGGTTCACCGGCGCCTTCCCGCATCTGATCACCGGTGCCGACGGCAGCATGGGCACCTGGGACATCACCGCCTGGGCGCTGGCGATGCTCTCCCTCGACCAGTACGAGGCGATCAGGGCCCTGGCCAAGGGGTTCGGACGGTTCCACGACGGCGCGTACAACGCCGCTGCCGCCGCAGGCACCCGACAGCTGCTCGGCACCACGACCATCGACCCAAACCTGATCTATGCGGGCGCGCCGGCGGGCTTCCCGCTCGACGGAGCCGAGTTCGTCATCGGTGACGAAGGCGGCGAGCAGCCGTACCTCATCACCTACGGCTGGTCACCGAACGCGATCGCCCAGCTCGGCACCGTGCTCCGCGCCGTTCGCGACAGTCGCGTGACCGTGCCCCGGTCGGCGTCCTGGGCCGACGGTTACTGGACCGGCACGCCCGGCCCGGACGTTCTCAACCCGCACAGGTTCTGGGAAGGGCTGGACGCCAAGCTGCGCTACACCCACGACTTCATCGAGGCCGTGCAACTGCCCGTGCCGGCGGACTTCCCGTGGATGGACCTCGACCGGACCACCTTTCCCTCGACCGGCACCGAAGACTTCCGCCAGGGCGGCTGGTTCGACGGATCTGGACGCGGCACGATGTCCGCGGTTTACTCCCGCCTCGCCGTCGTGGGTTACGTCGAGGGCGGCGGACGCGATGCCGCGCTGCTCGCCCGTCTCGGCCGCTGGTGGGACCGCCTCATCGTGTGGGATACGGCCTCCTAGAGCTCTACCGGGAACTGCCCCCGCCAACCTCGGCCCCGACGGACATCGTCAGCTCCAGCCGCTCACCACCGCATGCCCTCAGCCGGCGGCGCTTCGGGAACACGTGCGCCAGTTCGGCCGAGATGATGACGCACCGCCGCGGTCAGAACCTTGAGACCCGCATGAACGCGGTCCTGGGCGACGACCTGCCCGAACTGCACTCCTTCGCCGTCGTCGACACAGGGGGCCATCCTGGCGCCATCAGCACCTGTCGTCACGCCGTCACGCCGAACATGAACGATCATGCTCTTGGGGCGACCGCGAATTCCCCGGTCAGCTTATTCGCCGCAGGCGGCCCGGTTCGGTGGGCCGCGGGCGCCATTCGCGGGGATATCCCAGCGATACCTCCTCGAACCGCACGCCGTTGTACCAGGTGGTGCGGGGAATGTGCAGGTGCCCGTAGACGACCGTGCGCGCGTTGAACCGCACGTGCCAGTCGGCGGTGCGCTCGGTGCCGCACCACAGGGCGAAGTCGGGATAGCGCAGGACGTCGGTGGGCCGGCGTACGAGGGGATAGTGGTTGATCAGCACGGTCGGCAGGTCGGCGGGCAGCTCGCTCAGCCGCCGCTCGGTCAGCTCGACCCGGGCCGCGCACCAGGCCTGCCTGGACGGGTACGGGTCGGGGTGCAGCAATATCTCGTCCGTGCACACCACGCCACGTTCGTAGGCCTGGGCCAGCGCCTCGGCCCGGGAGCGCACGCCGGGGACCCGGAAGGAATAGTCGTACAACACGAACAGCGGCGCCACGACGAGCGAGCCCTCCCAGACCGGGTAGGGATCTTCGGGCGTGACGATGCCCAGCTCGCCGCAGAGCCGCACCAGATGGTCGTAACGCTCGGCGCCGCGCAACCGTACGGGGTCGCTCGGATGGGTCCACAACTCGTGGTTGCCCGGGGTCCACACGACCTTGGCGAAGCGCCCGCTGAGCAGGCGCAGCGCCCATTCGATGTCGGCCATGAGCTCGGCGACGTCGCCCGCGATCAGCAACCAGTCGGTTGCGGACCGGGGCCGCAGTGCCTCCACGATCTCCCGATTGTCCGCATAGCCCACGTGGAGATCGCTGATGGCGAGCAACGCCGACATTGTTACTCCGCGATGGCCGTCCGCATGATCCAGGTGAAGACGGGAAGCTCCTGCCCGTCCACGCGCGTTCGCTCACCTCTGTGGAGGAAGTGCTCGTACCCACTGCCCCAAGGCAGTTTGATCTTCTCGCAGCCAGGCGCGACGGTCAAGAACCGTCGTTCGACCGGCAGGTGGTTCGGTCCCCCGATGAGCATGACTTTGACGTACGACATGGGTCACCTCGTTTCATAGCGGGATGTTGGAGTGGCAACCGCGGGACTGCGGCGCCCGTGCGAGTGCTTCTGCCAGGCGGAGGCGGGTCTCGGAAGGGGAGATGACCTCGTCCACCACGCCGAGTGCCATGGCCCGCTCGACCCCGCCGGCCGTGCGCTGGTGCTCCTCCACCAGGCGCGCGTGCAGGTCCGCCCGCTCGGCCTCGGGCACCGCGGCCAGCTTCTTGCGGTGCAGGATGCCCACCGCCGCCTCGGCCCCCATCACCGCCACCTCCGCGTCGGGCCAGGCGTACACCGCGGTCGCGCCCAGCGATCTGGAGTTCATGGCGATGTAGGCGCCGCCGTACGACTTGCGGGTGATCAGCGTCACCCGGGGGACGACCGACTCGGCGAAGGCGTGCAGCAGCTTCGCGCCCCGCCTGACCACGCCGCCCCACTCCTGCTGGACGCCCGGCAGGTAGCCGGGAACGTCGACCACGACAACCAGCGGGACGCCGAGCGAGTCGCACATCCGCACGAAACGCGACGCCTTCTCCGCCGAGAGCGAGTCGAGGCAGCCGCCCTTGCGCAGCGGGTTGTTGGCGATCACGCCGACGGCCCGCCCGCCGAGCCGCCCGAGCCCGACCACCATGTTGGGGGCCCAGCGCGGCTGCAGCTCGAGGAAGTCGGGGTCCAGCACAGCCCGGACCAGCGGCCGGACGTCGTAGGCGCGCCGCGGCATGTCGGGCAGCAGCGCGCGCAGGTCGCGCGGCTCGCTCAGCGCGGCGAAATCGTGGCCGCCCGGCCGGGTGAAGAACCCCGTCAGCAGGCGGGCGCGGTCGTACGCGGCCTCCTCCGAGTCGACCGTGACGTGCGCGACACCCGACTTGGGGCCGTGCGCGTCCGGGCCGCCGAGTCCGGCCATGTCGATGTTCTCGCCGGTGACCGTACGGACGACGTCGGGGCCGGTGATGAAGACCCGGCCGGCGTCCGACATGATGATCACGTCGGTCAGCGCGGGCCCGTACGCGGCCGCCCCCGCGGCCGGCCCGAGCACGACCGAGATCTGCGGGATGAGGCCGGAGGCGGCCGTCATGGCCGCGAACATGCGCCCCACGCCGTCCATCGACTCCACGCCGTCGGCCAGCCGGGCGCCGCCGGAGTGCCACAGCCCGATCACCGGGCAGCGCCGGCGGACGGCCAGCTGGATGGCCTCGACGATACGGTTCGCGCCCGCCCAGCCCAGCGCGCCGCCCATGATTGTCGCGTCAGTGCAGTAAGCGATCACGGGCGAGCCGTCGATCAGGCCGTGCACGGCCTGCACGCCGCTGCCGTCGTCGCCGTGTATCGCCACCACCGAGTCGGGATCCAAAAGCCGCGAGAAGCGCACCGATGGAGTCCTCGGATCGAGTATTGCCTCCGTGGGAAAAGCGGTCAGGACCGTCATCGTTGTCCTTTCACCGGAATCTGTCCTTCGAATGTCCCGGGCGACCCCTATCGCGGACAACCCCTATCGACTCGTACCTCTAGCAGGGGAGCCCTCGGACGTAGGGGGGTCGTGGGGTGACCGGTAAATGAACGCCGTGTGACACTCGGCGTGTGTTGTTCTTTCAGCGTGCCGGCCGGCGTAGGGCAGGCGCAGAAAGGTGCGGAAATCATGAAACGCACACAGCTCAAGAAAACGCGGCGGACCTCACGTAATCCCAAGTTCGAGGCGCCGGACACGCGCACTCCGTCCGGCCGGCCGCTGCGGTTCTAGGAGCACGAGTCGCTTCCTCCCCACGGCTGCCGAAGCCCGGGGGATTCCCGCCACGCGGGTCGGGTTTCCTGCTCAACCGCCGGCCGCCCGCCCAGCTTGTTGCGCTGGATGGGTCTTACACCAGCTCCACAGGCGTTCCAGCGCTCCGACGGCATCGTGTCTCGCAGCGCCCCGCACACCGAGCACGGCTTCGAGCTGGGGAACCATCGGTCCACCGCCACCAGCGTTCGTTCCTCCCCACGCCTGAAGGCGGGGGTTTCCACGCTCAAGGAGTTTCGATGACTACCGAAATCACCGCCCCGCCGGCCATCGGCCTCGCCGCCCTCCTCGACCAGGACCCGGCCTTCCGCCTGCACGAGGGCGGCAAGCTGGAGACGCGCCCGTCCGTCCAGGTGCGCGACCTGGACGACCTGTCCCTCGCCTACACGCCCGGGGTGGCCCGCGTCTGCACCGCCATCGCCGAGCGGCCCGAGCTGGCAGACGACTACACCTGGCGCTCCAACGTCGTCGCGGTCGTCACCGACGGCACCGCCGTGCTAGGGCTCGGCGACATCGGGCCCACCGCGGCGATGCCGGTCATGGAGGGCAAGGCGCTGCTGTTCAAGCAGTTCGGCGGCGTGGACTCGGTGCCCATCTGCCTGGGCTGCACGGACGTCGACGAGCTCGTGGAGACGATCGTCCGGATGGCCCCGTCGTTCGGGGGCATCAACCTCGAGGACATCAGCGCGCCGCGCTGCTTCGAGGTGGAGCGCCGGCTCAGGGAGGTGCTGGACATTCCCGTCTTCCACGACGACCAGCACGGCACCGCCATCGTGGTGCTGGCCGCGCTGCGCAACGCGGCACGGGTGACCGGCCGGCGGCTGTGGGATCTCCGAGCCGTCGTGGCGGGTGCGGGCGCCTCCGGCCTCTCCGTCGCCAGCATGCTGATGAACGCCGGCATCGGCGAGGTGGCCGTGTCCGACAGCAAGGGCGTCCTCCACACCGGCCGCGACGACCTCAACCCCCACAAGGCCATCATCGCGGGCTGCACCAACCAGTCCGGCCACACCGGCACGACCGAGGAGGCCCTGGCCGGGGCCGACGTCTTCATCGGCCTGTCGGGCTCGACGATCAGCGAGCAGGCCATCGCCTCCATGGCGCCCGGCTCCATCGTCTTCGCGCTGTCCAACCCCGAGCCGGAGATCCACCCCGGGATCGCCCAGGAGCACGCCGCCGTCGTGGCCACCGGGCGCAGCGACTTCCCCAACCAGATCAACAACGTGCTGGCCTTCCCCGGCGTCTTCCGGGGCGCCCTGTCGGCCCGCGCCTCGGCCATCACCGAGAACATGAAGATCGCCGCCGCTCACGCCCTGGCCGCCGTGGTCGAGGAGGAACTGTCGGCCGACCGGATCATCCCGGAACCGTTCGACCCCCGGGTCGTGCCCGCCGTCGCCGCCGCGGTCGCCGACCAGGCCCGCCGCGACGGCGTGGCCCGCCTCCCCGGCCTCTGACCCGCTTCCCCGGACACCACCACCGGCTCGGGTCTCCGCCACGGATCACCGCTCTCGCCTGCTCCAGGCCCGCCGCTCGTTTCCGGCCGGCCGTCGCTCCATGGCCCGCCAGTTACGGCGCGCCTTCGTTCCCTGTGGCCCGTTGGTCGGGACTGCCGGATCCCGGGCCCGCGTGCGGGCGCGACCGGTGCGCACGGCGGGTCGGGTCTTCGCGGTACGCCGGTGTGACGGGCGCGGCCCGGTCAAGGGCGTCAGCCCGGAGGCGGGGCGGTCAGCGGTAGTAGCCCTCGACCGGTACGCGGGCCTCGGCGTAGAGGGCGGGCCCCTCGCCGGGCGGGTCGGCGAAGGCGGTGCCGGGCGGCTTGAGCCCGTCGAGTTGATCGCCGGACAGCGCGTAGACGACCCGGCCCAGGCCCGAGCGCGCGATGGCGCCCGCGCACATGCCGCACGGCTGGCAGCTCGTGTACATGGTCGTGGCGGCCGCGGTGGCCGGGTCGAGCTCGCGGCCGGCCCAGCGGGCCAGCTTGAGCTCCGGGTGGGCGGTGATGTCGCGGTCGGTGAGCGAGGAGTTGCGCTCCTCGGCCAGCACGGTCCCGTCGGGCCCGGCCAGCAGCGAGCCGAACGGCGGATTGCCGCCGGCGCGGGCCTCGGCGGCCAGCGCGATGGCGCGGCGCAGGAGTTGTTCTTCGTCGGGTGTCATGGCTTCTCCTCGGACCTGTGCCTACGACTCCTGCAGGCGGCGGATCACGGCCTGCTTGGCTGTGGCGAACTCCTCGTCGGTCAGTACGCCGGCGCGGTGCAGCTCGCCGAGCTCGGCCAGGCGGCGCAGCACGGCGTCGTGGACGTCGTCGGAGGCGGGCACCGGCGGAGGGGGCAGCTCGGGCATGTCGCGCGGCAGGTGGGCGAGCACGGCGGCGGCCACCAGGGCGGTCGCGCCGCCGAAGCGCTGGATGCCCCAGGACACGCAGCGCAGATCCTTCTGCGGTGGCTGCTGCGTCGGCCGCTCGCCCTTGATCCGGAAGCGCAGCGTGCCGTAGCCCATGCCGGACTGGGGTTTCCACTCCACCCCGGCGATGTCGGACAGCGGGAACTCCTGCGATCCCGCCTTCTCCTTGTCGGTGCTCGCGAAGCCGGTCCACTCCAGGCGCACCCGCTCGCCGTCGAACAGCGCGGTGCCGTCGCCGGCCGTGGCGGAGATGGGCACCGGCGGGGCCGGCAGCAGGTAGTCGTCGCAGGGGCCACTCGGCGTCTGGTAGACGAGCAGGGTGTCGCGGATCTCGTCGGCGAAGTATTCGCCGGCGCCCGCGCGGTTCTTCGGCACCGCCAGGCGGTAGGGGTCGGCGGGCGGCCCCAGCAGGCCGGCGACCACGTCGGACAGCGCGTCGGCTCCCTTGCGCAGGCGCAGCCGTACGTGCCCGCCCTTGCGCCCCGGCTCGTACGTCACGCCCGCGATCGCCGTCATCGGGACCACGACCTCGCCCAGTGTCCTGCGTAGCTCGTGGACGTCCTTGTCGCCGCCGGGCACGATGCGCAGGACTTCTCCGTTGAACGTCCACGACCCGTCGGGGACGGCGATCTCGGCCATAGTGTTCAGCCTAAGACACCTCGGGGCACGGCCATATCGAGAGGAACGGGATGGAGATCTTCACGAGCTGGACGTCCTGGAGGCAGGCGGAAGGGCCTCTCGGCGAGGTGCTCCCGCCGGAGACCGTGCGTGCCCTGCGCGACGCGGTGGCGTTCGCGCGGCGGTGGCACGGGGCGCAGCAGCGGCCCACCGGGCGGCCGTACCTCGACCATCTGCTGGAGGCGCTGGAGGTGGCGGTGGCGGGCGCCGGGGTGGACGACAGGGACGTGCTGGTGGCGATCGTGCTGCATGACGTGCTGGAGGACACGTCGTGCACCGAGGCGGAGATCGCGGGCAGGTTCGGGCCCCGGGTGGCCGCGCTGGTGCGCTGGGTGACCAGGCCGCGCGGCCGCGCGAAGGTCGACTACCTGGCCTCCCTGGTCAAGGCGCCGCCGCAGGCCGTGCTGGTGAAGCTGGCCGACCGGGCGAGCAACGTGCAGGAGCTGCAGCGGATGCCGTGGCGCTTCCAGCGGAGCTACTACCTGGAGACGGTCGCCTACGTCATGCCGCTCGCCGGGTCTCACCCCTGGTTCGCGAGGTGGTACGCGGAGTGGCGGGAGCGCTGGCGCCGCGTGGAGCGCTGGCCCGCACACTGACAGCCCTTCGCCGGCCGCTGATCGTGCGCACCGGGCTTGGCCGGCTGCTGATCGTGCGCGCGGGGCTTGGCCGGCGCTGATCCTGCGCGCGCGGGGCATCGCTAGCCGCTGAGCCTGCCCACGCGGTTGCGCACGCCCTTGAAGTGGGCGTCCACGGCGGTCACCGCGGCGGCCCGGTCGCCGGCGAGTACGGCGGTGTAGATGTCGCGGTGCCGTCTGACCACGTCGTCGGGCGACTCGTCCGGCACCCCGAGCTGGTCGCGCAGCTGGTAGTAGACGTCCCAGAACGCGCCGAGCAGCTGGCCGACGAGGGGGTTGCCGAGCGGCCGGTAGAGGAGGTCGTGGAAGAGGCGGTCGGTCTCCGGCGAGACGGGCCCGGCCTCCGCCTCGGTCTCCATCCTGACGATGACGTCGGCCACCGGGGTCAGGTCGGCGGCGGGGTCGAGCTCGATGAGGCGTTCCACGAGGCCGCTCTCCAGGATCTCGCGGATCTCGATGAGGTTCGCCAGGTGGTTCTTGCCGTTCTGCAGCGTGATGCGGCTGTGGAAGGCCAGTTCGTTGACGAGCCCCGCGAGCGACATCCGTCCCACGAACATGCCGAAGCCGTGCCGGATGTCCACGATGCCGACCGCCTGCAGAGCTTTCAGCGCTTCTCTGATCGAGTTGCGGCTGACCTGGAGCTCCTCCATGAGCTCCGACTCGGTGGGCAGGGGATCGCCCGCCACCAGCCCGCGCCTCACGATGAGGTCCTTCACGCCCTCCTGGGCCTCCACGGCCCTGCTCGGACGTACGGGGCGCGGGACTGTCGTCATGAAGAGTCACCTTCTCATAGCCACTTACGTAACATTGCGGAAATCTTTGGTTGACCTCAGGCCGGATTGCCATCTAGCGTCCCACTTACGCACAAGATAGGACATGGGACGTCCCATGTTCTACCCCCCCAGGAGGCATCCGTGAGCTCTGACTTCAGCCGCCGCGACTTCCTGCGTTACAGCGGAGCGACGGGTGCGGCGGCGTTCATCGCGGCCACCCTCTCCGCCTGTTCCGGAGGCCCGGCGTCGACCGGCTCGGTCGGCGCCGGATCCAACAAGGACCTGATCACCGCCGTCATCGGGTACGGCAACGACCAGAGCTGGGACCCGACGCAGACCGCGTCCGCCTTCGCGATGGCCGGGATCAGCCACGTCTACGAAGGGCTGCTCGACACCGACCCGATCACCCGTGAGCCGTACGCCGCGCTCGCCACCGAGCTGCCGTCCGACCTGGACGCGACCTCATGGAAGTTCACCCTCCGGGAGGGCGCCACGTGGCACGACGGCAAGCCGGTCACCGCCGACGACGTCGTCTTCACCTTCGAACGCGTCCTCGACCCCGAGGCGAACGTGCTGGTCGGCAACTTCTTCAGGTCCTGGCTGGAGGAGGTGAAGAAGATCGATGACCGGAACGTCGAGCTGGTCTTCAAGTTCCCCTTCGCCGACGCCGCGCCCCGGCTGACCATCGCCAAGATCATGCCCAAGCACGTGTTCGGCCAGGCCGGCGCCTGGGACCAGGCCAAGGGCGGCAAGGCCGTGGGATCGGGGCCGTACAAGCTGGCCGCGCACAACCCCAAGTCCAACACCTCCTTCGAGGCGTACGACGGCTACAACGGCCCGCGCCCCGCCACGGTCAAGAAGATGAACTGGCTGACGATCGTCGACGCCGCGGCCCGGGTGGCCAAGATCTCCGGCGGCTCGGCCGAGGCGCAGATCGCCGACAACATCCCCTACGCCAACGTCGACCAGCTCAAGCAGCAGGGGCTGACGGTCGAGGGCGGCAAGGGCATGAACCACATGTTCCTGATGTTCAACACGGGCGCCAAGCCGTTCGACGACGTACGGGTGCGCCAGGCGCTGCACTACGCGATCGACAAGCAGAAGCTGATCGACGTGGCGCTCAAGGGCCACGGCACGGCCTCCAGCTCCTTCCTCAACGAGGGCCACCCCGACCACGAGCGGGCCTCCGTCGTCTACGACTACGACCCCGACAAGGCGAAGGCGCTGCTGAAGGAGGCGGGCATCAGCAACCTGACGGTCAACCTGATGGCCGTCAACGTGAGCTGGATCGCCGACTGCCTGCCGACCATCGCCGCCTCGTGGGAGGCGGTCGGCATCAGGACCACGCTGGAGCCGCAGGACACGGCCGCGTTGTTCACCAAGATGGACCAGGGACAGGACTACCAGGTGGTCGCCGCGGCCTCGAACCCCAACCAGTTCGGCATGGACGCCGACCTGATCTGCCGCTACAACTTCGTCGAGGGCGGCCTGTGGATGAAGTACGCCGGCTACGACGGCAGCAAGGACGCCGAGGCGCTGTTCGCCCTGATGGACGAGGCGACCAAGGAACCGGACAAAGAGAAGAAGAAGGCGACTGTCCACAGATATCTGGACATGATCGCTGAGCAGGCCGTGCTCTACCCGGTCGTCCACACCGAGCTCATGACCGCCTGGGACGCGAAGAAGCTGTCCGGCATCGAGGCCCAGCCGTACCCCGGCATCAACCTCCTGCAGGCCAAGAGGACATGACGCTCGTCGCCCGGATGCTGCTGCGGCGGCTCCTCATCCTGATCCCGCTGGTGCTCGGCGTGGTCGCGTTCGTGTTCATCGTGATGCGCTTCTCCAACAGCAAGCCGGAGTACGCGTACTTCCAGGGCGCGAACCCGACCCCCGAGCAGATCCGCCAGTTCCAGCTCGAGAACGGGCTGCTGGACCCGCTCCCGCTGCGCTACGTCCGCTTCGTCATGGATCTGGCGCAAGGCGACATGGGCACCAGCGTGCTCACCAAGAAGCCGGTCATCGAGTCGGTGACGACGGCCCTGCCGCTGACGCTGCAGCTGACGTTCCTCGGCCTGATCGTGGGGCTGGTGCTGTCGTTCGTGTTCGGCGTGGTCGCGGCGCTGTACCGCGACCGCTGGCCGGACCAGCTCGTCCGCCTGGTGTCGCTGGTCGGGGTGGCGGCGCCGTCGTTCTGGCTGGCGCTGCTGATGATCCAGTGGCTGGCGGTCGGTGAGGGGCTGTTCCCCACCAGCGGCTACATCAACCCGGCCGACTCGTTCGCCGGCTGGCTGCGGTCGATGACGCTGCCCGCCCTGTCCCTGTCGTTGCCGATCGCCGCCCAGCTCACCCGCATCATCCGCACGTCGGTGGTGGAGGAGCTGGACCGCGACTACGTGCGCACCGCGTACGGCAGCGGCCTGCCGCCGATCGTGGTCATCGGCAGGAACGTGCTGCGCAACGCGCTGATCAACCCGCTGACCGTGCTCGGCCTGCGCATCGGCTACCTGATCGGCGGCACCGTGGTCATCGAGACGATCTACGGGCTGCCCGGCATGGGACAGCTCATGATCAACGCCGTGCGCGACGGCGACCCCGCCGTCGTCCAGGGCGTGGTGCTGACCATCGCCGTCGGCTTCATGATCGTCAACCTGGTCGTCGACGTCCTCTACCTGCTGGTCAACCCCCGCCTCAGGAGCGCCTCATGAGACGTGGACTCACCGACCGCCTTGCCCGGCCGGGCGTGACGTTCCGCAGGCTGAAGCCGCTGTCGTGGATCTCGCTCGGCCTCATCGCCGCCGTCGTGCTGGCGGCGGTGCTGGCGCCGCTCATCGCGCCGCACTCGCCGTTCTTCCAGGAGGCGTCCGGCGGCGGCCCGTCGGCCGAGCACTGGATGGGGCTCGACAGCGCCAATCGCGACATCATGTCCAGGCTCCTGTACGGCGCCCGCTGGTCGCTCGTCATCGGCCTCGGCGCGACCGGGCTCGCCCTGGTGGCCGGCGCCGCCATCGGCGCCGTCGCGGCCACCTCGCGCAAGGCCGTGGACGAGACGATCATGCGCCTGCTCGACGTGATCATGGCGTTCCCCGGCATCGCGCTGGCGGCCGTGCTCGTCGCCGTGTTCGGCGGCAGCATCCCCGTCCTGGTCATGGCCATCGCCTTCCTCTACATGCCGTCCGTGGCCAGGGTCGTACGGGCCAACGTCCTCGCCCAGTACGGCGAGGACTACGTCGCGGCCGAGCGCATCATCGGCGCCCGCACCCCGCACATCGTCATCAAGCACGTCGCGATCAACTGCGCGGCGCCGGTGCTGGTGTTCTGCACGGTGATGGTGGCCGACGCGATCGTGTTCGAGGCGTCGCTGTCGTTCATCGGCGCCGGCGTACGACCGCCGGACCCGTCGTGGGGCAGCGTCATCGCCGACGGCAAGAACCTGGTGCTGCTCGGCGGCTGGTGGGGCACGGTCTTCCCCGGCCTGCTGATCCTGCTGACCGTGCTCGCCCTGAACATCCTCTCCGAAGGCGTCTCCGACGCCTGGGCCGCACCCGCCGCCCGCAAGGCGCCGGTCAGGAAGGAGGAGGACGCCTTCGAGCGGGCCCAGCCGGGCTCCGGCGAGGTCGTCGAGCTGCCCGGGCTGGCCGAGGCCGCGCGCCGGCTGGCCGAACGCGCCCGCCCGCTGCCCCAGGGGCCGCCCGTCCTCACGGTGGAACGGCTGCGCATCGGGTTCGCCGAAGGAGTGGACATCGTCGACGGCATCGGCTTCGAGGTGCGTCCCGGCGAGGTGCTCGGCCTGGTGGGCGAGTCGGGCTGCGGCAAGTCACTGACCGCGCTGACCATCATGGGCCTGCAGCCCCGCGACGCCCGCGTCAGCGGCCACGTGCGCTTCGACCAGCGGGAGCTGCTCTCGCTGCCGCGCCGCGCCCGCCGCCGGCTGCTCGGGCACGAGATGGCGATGATCTACCAGGACGCGCTGTCCTCGCTCAACCCCGCCATGACCATCAACGCCCAGCTCAAGCAGCTCACCCGCCGCGGCGGCCGGCGCACCCCCGCCGAGCTGCTCGAACTCGTCGGCCTCGACGCCCGCCGCACCCTGTCGTCCTACCCGCACGAGCTGTCGGGCGGTCAGCGGCAGCGGGTGCTGATCGCGATGGCGCTGTCGCGCGAACCCAAGCTGATCGTCGCCGACGAGCCCACCACCGCGCTCGACGTGACCGTCCAGGCGCAGGTCATCGAGCTGCTGCTGAAGCTGCGCGAGGAGCTCGGGTTCGCGCTGATCCTCGTCTCGCACGACCTCGCGCTGGTCGCCGACGTCACCGACCGCGTGGTCGTCATGTACGGCGGCCAGATCGTCGAGACCGGCGCCACGCCCTCCCTAGTCGGCGCGCCCGCCCACCACTACGCCCGCGGCCTGCTCGGCTCGGTGCTGTCGCTGGAGGCCGGGGCCGAGCGGCTCACGCAGATCCGCGGCGTCGTGCCCGCCCCCGCCGACTTCCCCGACGGCTGCCGGTTCGCCGACCGGTGCCCGATGGCCACCGACGTGTGCCGTACCGAGGCCCCCGTCCTGCGGGGCCCGCTCAACGGGGAAGCCACGCACGCGGTGGCCTGCCACCACCCGGTGGCCGCCGGAGCGGACCCGAACCGCGAGACGAGGAGTGAGCAGCGTGCTTGAGCTCGACGACGTGCACGTCGTGCACAAGGCCCGCTCCGGCGGCCTCTTCAAGCGGGACCGCGTCTACGCCCTGACCGGCGCGAACCTCACCGTCGCCGCCGGCGAGACCGTCGGCATCGTCGGCGAGTCGGGATGCGGGAAGTCGACGCTGGCCAAGGTGCTGGTCGGCCTGCAGCGGCCGACCTCCGGCACCGTGACCTTCCGTGGCGAGGAGCTGTGGGGGCTCAAGGAGGCGGAACGGCGCGCGCTCGTCGGGTCGAGCGTCGGCATGATCTTCCAGGACCCGTCCACGGCGCTCAACCGGCGCCTGCCCGTCCGGCAGGTGCTGCGCGACCCGCTCAACGTGCACCGCCGCGGCACGCCCGCCCAGCGCGAGGCCCGCGTACGCGAGCTGATCGACCTGGTCGGGCTGCCGTCCAGCGCCGCCGACGCGCTGCCCGGCCAGCTGTCCGGCGGGCAGCGCCAGCGCGTGGCCGTGGCCAGGGCGCTCGCGCTCGAACCCGACCTGGTCGTGGCCGACGAGCCCACCAGCGCGCTCGACGTGTCCGTCCGCGCCCAGATCCTCAACCTGCTGCTCGACCTGAAGGAACGGCTCGGGCTGGCCCTGGTGTTCGTCTCGCACGACATCCAGACCGTACGCAGGATGAGCGACCGCGTCGTCACCATGTACCTGGGCCGGATCGTCGAGCAGACACCCGCGCAGGCCGTGCCGCTGAGCGCCCGGCACCCGTACACGCGGGCGCTGTTCTCCGCCACCCCCGGGCTGATCTCGCCGATCAACCCGATCCCGCTCGTGGGCGCCGTCCCCTCGGCCACCAGGCCGCCGAGCGGCTGCCCGTTCCGCACGCGGTGCTGGCGGGCGGACGACGCCTGCGCGGCGGAGATGCCCGCGGCGCAGACGGACGACGACCATCTGTTCCACTGCCACCACCCGGTGGCGGCAGGAGCGACCGACCTCGAACTGATCCAGGAGCGCCCATGAGGCTGACCGGAGTGATCCCCCCGGTGTGCACCCCTTTGACCCCCGATCACCAGGTGGACACCGCGTCGCTCACCCGGCTGGTCGACCACTTGCTGGCCGGGGGCGTGGACGCGCTGTTCGTCCTGGGCTCCTCGTCGGAGGTGGCGTACCTGACGGACACGCAGCGGCGGGTGGTGCTGGACACCGTGGTCGGGCACGCGGGCGGTCAGGTGCCGGTGCTGGCCGGGGTGATCGACATGACGACGCCGCGGGTGCTCGAACACGCCCGCGTCGCGCGCGAGGCCGGAGTGTCGGGGCTGGTGGCGACCGCGCCCTTCTACACGCGCACCCACCCCGACGAGATCCGCACGCATTTCCGGACGATCGCCGCGCTGGGCGGGCTGCCGGTCTACGCCTATGACCTGCCCGTGTCGGTGCACACCAAGCTGAGCGCCGGTCTGGTGCTCGAACTGGCCGCGGAGGGCGCGCTGGCCGGGGTCAAGGACTCGAGCGGCGACGACGGCGGCCTGCGCGAGGTCATCTTGGGCCGCGCGGCGCCGTTCAGCGTGCTGACCGGGTCGGAGGTGACCGTGGACTCGGCCCTCTGGATGGGCGCCGACGGCGTGGTGCCCGGGCTGGGCAACGTCGACCCGCACGGCTACGCCGAGCTCTACCGTTGCGCCTCCCGCGGCGACTGGGAGGCAGCCAGGGCCGAGCAGGAGCGCCTGGCGAGGCTGTTCGAGATCGTCCGCGTCGGCGGTTCGCGCATGGGCGGCAGCTCGTCCGGCCTCGGGGCGTTCAAGGCCGCGCTGCATCTGCGCGGCGTCATCGACTGCCCGGTCACCGCGCTCCCGCAGACCCCGCTCAACGACGACGAGACCGGCAGGATCGGCAAGCTCCTGGCCGCCGCCGGCCTGCTCTAGCCCTGGTCGGACGGCCGGTCAGCCAGGCTGGTCAGACCGGCTGGTCAGACCGGCTGGTCAGACCGGCTGGTCAGACCGGGCTGGACAGCTGGGCGACGTCCTCCGCGCCGTCCTGGATGAGCTTCGCCGAGAGGTCGGACAACGCCCGACCGACGGCCAGCTCGTCCCCGATCCCGGGTACGGGCCGGTCGACGGGATTGCGCCGGGCGCGCGCCACGCTCTCGTGCCGCTTGCCGTCCGGGGTGAACAGGACCGCCGTGGCCGTGGTCACGGCGTCCTCGTCGTCCTCATGGATCCAGATCTGCACGTTCCACTGCTTGTCGTCCATCGTGTGCACCTCCCCTAGCTCCGAGCCTCCACCCTGGAGGCCCGGACGTAAAGCGCCAGGTCAGCTCCCCGCGTGCGCGGCGCGGTCGTTCGGCACGCAGTGCGTCATCTTCAGACCCTCGACGTCGCGGGGGCCGTTCCTGCCCAGCTTGGCCAGCCGGTCGCGGTCCTCCTCGGTGAGGTCCTGGCTCTTCAGCGGCTCCAGCTGCGCCACGTCGTCGGGGCTGATGCCCAGCCCTTCGCCGACGCGCAGCCCGAGCTCGTCCTCGGCGAGCAGGAAGTGCCAGACCATGCGCTCCTGGATGCGCCGGTCGCACTGCCGCAGCGCGGAGACGAGATTGTGCACGAGGTCGTCGCGCTCCCACTGCTCCATGAGTAGGTAACGCTGTCCCGGCTGGACGTAGTCGTTGGCGCGCGGGATGCGCTTGCGGGTGAGCCTCCCGCTGACCTCGGGGCCGACCTCGTCAGGATGCGGGTACTCGGCCTCGCGCAGGCCGCCGCGCAGCGACGGCTCGTAGTTGATGTGCGGGTCCTCGCCCCCGGTGTCGACGAAGTACGTCATCAGTCCGTCGCGCTGGTTGGTGCGGATGGCGGCGTTCCTGGCCTGGTTGACCGGCAGCTGCAGGTAGTTGGGCCCGACACGGTAGCGCTGGGTGTCGCTGTAGGAGAACGTCCGGCCGATGAGCATCTTGTCGTCGGAGAAGTCCAGCCCGTCCACCAGCACGCCGGTGCCGAACGCGGCCTGCTCGTTCTCGGCGAACTGGTTGTCCACGTTCCTGTCGAGCACCAGCCGCCCGACCGGCAGCGCGGGGAACTCGTTCTCCGGCCACACCTTGGTGTCGTCCAGCGGGTCGAAGTCGAGCTCGGGATGCTCGTCGTCGCTCATCAGCTGGACCAGCAGCTCCCATTCCGGGTGATCGCCGCGCTCGATGGCGTCGTGCAGGTCCCTGGTGGCATGCCCCAGGTCGTTGCCCTGGATGACCGCGGCGTCGGCCTCGGTCATGCTGCGCACGCCCTGCTTGGGCATCCAGTGGTACTTCACCAGGAACGACTCGCCCTGCCGGTTGACCCACCTGTACGTGTTCACGCCGAACCCCTGCATGTGCCGGTAGTCGGCGGGGATGCCGCGCGGGCTGAACAGGTTGACCAGCATGTGCAGGCTCTCGGGCGTCTGCGACATGAAGTCGAAGATGCGGTTGGGATCCTGCCGGAACGTGACCGGGTCGGGCTTCAGCGAGTGGATCACGTCGGGGAACTTGATGGCGTCCCTGATGAAGAAGACCGCCAGGTTGTTGCCGACGAGGTCCCAGTTGCCGTCCTCGGTGTAGAACTTGATCGCGAAACCGCGCGGGTCACGGGCGGTCTCCGCGGAGTCCCGGCCGCCGATCACGGTGGAGAAGCGCAGGGCGACGTCGGTGCGCTTGCCCGCCTCCTGGAAGAGCTTGGCCCTGGTGAACCGGCTGATCGGCTCGTCGCCGAGCTTGCCGTACGCCTCGAAGAAGCCATAGCTGGTCGTGCCCCTGGCGTGCACCACGCGCTCGGGAATGCGCTCCCGGTCGAAGTGGCTGATCTTCTCCAGGAACTGGTAGTTCTCCAGCGTCGCGGGGCCGCGCGGGCCGATCGTCCGCTGGTTCTGGTTGTCGTATACCGGGTGTCCCTGCCGGTTGGTGAGCACCTCGCGCTCGTCGTTCGGCCCGGAACCCATGCCGGAAACATCAGTCATCATCGTTCCTTCCCCGGACGAGTTCTCCCCGCCTGCCCCCAAGCCCGTAGCGGAAACAGGGAAAGGAATGGTCGATGGCGCGGGCGCCCGATCCTGCCCGGGGCTGCTCGCTAGGCCCGGTGACCCTTGGGGGGATAGACCCGCAGCGCGGCCTCCAGCGCGGTGGCCTCCTCGGGCGTGAGCCGCTCCAGGAAGTGGACCAGGGTGGCGGCCTGGTTGCCGCTGGTGGCCAGCGCGTGCCGCATCAGCTCCGCGGTGTAGGCCTCTTTGGTGAAGATCGGCTCGTAGACGTACGCCCGGCCGACCGGCTCGCGCTTGAGCAGGCCCTTGGTGTGCAGCTTGTCCATCACGGTCATGACCGTGGTGTAGGCGATCTCGCGCTCCTGGCGGAGGTCTTCGAGAACGTCACGGACGGAGGCGGGCCGGCGGTAGGACCACATCCTGTTCATGATCGTGGACTCGAGCTCTCCCAGCGGGCGCTTCATGGACGCCATGCTACGGGCTGTCGTGCGAAGTCAACCGTTTGACAACCAGCAGCGAGGCGGCGTGATCACCTGCTCACGCCGTCGGCGGGCCGCCGTAGCAGGCTCAGGTCGGCCCGCCGCGGCAGGCTCTCCCAGTCACCCTGCGAGGTCACGGCGAACGCCCCCGCCGCGCACGCCGTGCTGAGCCGCTGCGCGGGCTCCGCCCCGGCCAGCCAGTCCGCCAGCCAGCCCGCCGCGAACGCGTCGCCGGCCCCCACGGGGTCGACCTCGGTCACGGTGTAGGGCTCCGCCCTCCGTTCGACGCCGTCGGACAACTCCATGGCGCCCTCGGCCCCGAACTTGATCAGCACGTGCCGCGGCCCCAGCTTCGCCAGCGCCCCGGCCAGCTCGGTGGCGCCTTCGACGTCGGCGATCAGCCGGCCCTCGGCCTCGGTCGCGAACAGCACGTCCACGTCGCCGACCGTCTCGCGCAGCCACGCCCCCGCCTCGGCGGGCGTCCACAGTGCCCTGCGGTAGTTGACGTCGAGCGAGACGAGCACCCCCGCGGCCCGGGCCTCGGCGATCGCGTGGCGTACGGCCTCCCGTGCCGAGCCGGAGAGCGCCGGCGTGATCGCGGAGACGTGCAGCACGCGGGCGGAACGGATGAGCTCCGGGTCGAGGTCGGCGGCGCACAACCGCGAGCCCGCGCTGTCCTTGCGGTAGTAGCGCACGTCGATGAGGTCGGCCGTGCGCCTGCCCTTGATCATCAGCCCGGTCGGCGCGTCGGGGTCGGCGATGGCCCGCACGTCCACGCCCTCGCCCTGCAGGGTCGAGCGGATCAGGTCGCCGAACTCGTCGGCGCCCACCCTGCCGACCCAGGCTGCGCCGTGGCCGAGCCGGGCGACGCCGATCGCGACGTTCGACTCGGCGCCGCCCAGACCCAGGTCGAAGTCGCGGGCGAAGCGCATCGGCCCCGTGCGGCGGGCGGCGAACAGCGCCATGGTCTCGCCGAAGGTCACCAGTTCGGTCGTCGGCCCAGTCGTCGGCCCGGTCATTGGCACTGGCTACCCAGCTTTCTCGAGATCCGCACCGCCGCCCCCGCCACCAGCGGCCCCAGCTCGCGCACCCGCGCGGCGGTGATCCGCGAGGTGAGCCCGGAGACGGAGATGGCGGCGGCGACCGCGTCGTGGTGGTTGAAGATCGGCGCCGCGACGCAGCGCACCTCGGGCTCGTTCTCGCGGTCGTCGACCGCGTAGCCGCGGCGCATGGTGTGGGCCAGGTCGGCGCGGAGCCGTTCGGGGTCGACGATCGTGTGTCTGGTGTCGCGCACTTCGGTCATCAGCCGATGCGACTCCTCCGCCGCGACCGCCCGCAGGTCGAGCGTGGCCAGGTAGGACTGGCCGAGCCGCAGCGTGCCGTGGCCCAGCCGGTAGGCGCCCGTCCTACGGTCGCGGTCGAGCAGCCTGGCCTCGACGAGCGGCGCGGCCAGCCGCAGCACCGTGCTCTTGGGCAGGCCGACGGCCTCGGCCAGCTGCGTGAGCGACAGCCCCGAGTGCTCGCGGACGTGCTCCAGCACGGCCAGCGCACGTCTGAGCGAGGCGGACTGGTTGCGTTCCGGCACGTGGGCCAACATACCGACAGAACCACCTTTGCAGCACATTGTTCTGCAGTGCAGAACGGGTGGGGAACGACGTCACGAGCGGAAAGGGCCGTCCGCGACCGCGATCGCGTGCTTGTCGCCCGGGGCCAGGAACTCCAGCAGCCGCCGGCCCTCCTCCTCGGCCTCCTCCATGACGGAGATCGGCTCCCACTGGTGGAGGGTGAGCGTGGAGGTGCCCTTGGTGCGGGTGACCGTCCAGTCGCCGGCCGTGACACCGTCCACGAGGATGATCCGCGGGAGGACCCCGTTCTTGCCCACGCAGCTCTTCAGCGTGGCGGCACCCCGCTCCGTGATGACCCTGGACCGGTCGGCGTGCGACAGGAAGAGGTTGTCGAAGTCGTACATCAGGCGGACCGGCGCCGGGGTGTCCTCGGAGGGGCGGGCCGCGCCCGGCAGGTCGTACAGGGTCCTGCCGTTCTCGTCGGTGAACCGCGCCAGGTCCAGCGACTCGACCACCTCGCCCAGCCGCGTCAGCCCCGACCACGTCTGCACGTCCATCACCGACGCGGGGCCGAACGCCGCCAGATAGCGCAGCACCAGCTCCGCGGGCGTCATCGGCGGCGCCTCGAAGCCCAGCCAGCACTCGGCGGTCGTGTGGGCGATGGGCCCGCTCCTGCCCCACAGCCCGCGGGGCGGCACCTGCACCAGCGGCACCAGCCACCGCACGCCCTGGCCCAGCGCGTGCGGATCGTGCGACGGCCACCGCTCGGCCAGCGCCCGCCCCAGCTCGGCGAACGTCATCGGCCGCGCCTCCAGCAGCTCCCGCCCCGCGGCCGCCAGCTCGTCCAGGTCCACCCCCTCCAGCCGCCTGCCGAAAGCGCCCCTGGCGCTGCGCTCGCCCACGATCTGCAGCAGGGGCCGCATGGCCAGGCAGTCGCGGGCGGTGACGAGGTGGATGGTCGAGCGCTGCAACGCGATGCGTACGAGCTCGCGCGAGGACAGCAGGCCGGCCGCGTCGTCGGGCTTGAAACCCTCGATGCGGTTCCACAGGCCGGTGTACCAGGTGTGCGGCGTCTGGGCCTGGAGGCCTCCCAGGTGTTCCACCACGTCGATCACGGAGCGGGTGGTGCGGCGCAGCAGGAACTGCCTGTCCAGGGTGGCCCGGTTGAGCGCCCTGCGGCTGATGACGGGATCCATGGCTCCCAAGGTAGGCGCCATCGCGGCCGATTCCGGACCGGCGTGCGATGGGCCGTAATGGCTCGCGATGGCCGTAATGGCCCGTAGCGGCTCGCGATGGCCCGTAGTGGCTTGCGATGGCCGTTCGCTCGGGGGCGGGCCTGTCGTACCGTGTCAGCATCGTGCTGACCTTCCGCGTGCTCGGCCCGCTCGCCGCACACCTCGACGGCGAGCCGGTCGCGCTGGGCAGACCGCGCCAGCGTTCCGTGCTCGCCCGCCTGCTGGCCGCCGGTGGCCAGGTGGTGCCCGTCGACCGCCTCATCGACGACCTCTACGCCCACGAGGTGCCGCCCAAGGCGCTCGCGGCCGTCCAGTCGTACGTGTCCAATCTGCGCCGGGCCCTGGAGCCGGGCAGGTCGCCGCGGGCGCCGGCCGGCGTGCTCGTCACCCAGCCGCCCGGATACGCGCTGCTCCTGGAAGCGGGGGCGGTGGACGCGTGGAGGTTCGAGAGCATCGTGAGCGACCCGGCGGCCGGCCACGAGCGGCTGGCCGAGGCGCTGGCGCTCTGGCACGGCCCCGCCTACCAGGAGTTCGCCGGCGCCCACTGGGCCGACGCCGAGGCGGGGCGGCTGGAGGAGCTGCGCCTGTCCACGATCGAACGCCACGCCGACGCGGTCATCCGGCTGGGGCGGGCGGCGGGGGCCGTGCCCGATCTCGAGCGGCTGGCCGGGGAGCATCCGCTGCGCGAGGCGGTGTGGGCGCTGCTGGCCAGGGCGCTCTACCGGTGCGGCCGGCAAGGAGAGGCGCTCGGCGCGTTGCGCAGGGCCCGCGCCCACCTGGCCGCGGAACTCGGCGTCGACCCGGGCCCCGAGCTGCGGCGGCTGGAGGAGGACATCCTCGCCCAGGCCGCGCACCTCAGCGAGGCCGCGCCGCTGCCCGCCCCCGCCGCGCTCGCGCAGCCGTACGTCGGCAGGCACGCCGAGCTCGCCGGCGTGACCGCGCTGGACGGCGGCGTCGTCCTGGTCAGCGGGGAGCCCGGCGCCGGCAAGACGGCGTTCATGGAGCAGGTACGCGACACGCTGGAGGGCAGGGGCTGGACCGTCGGGTGGGGCCGCTGCCCCGAGCACGAGGGCGCCCCCGCGGGCTGGGCCTGGGCCGAGCTCCTGCGCGAGCTCGCCGCCCGCTTCCCGCCCGGAGATCCTGAGGCGCTCGCGCCGCTGCTGTTCGACACCCCGGTGCGCGGCGACGTGCCGGGGGCCAGGTTCCGGCTGCACCGGGCGGTCGGCGCGTTCGTCACCTCGATCGGGCGGCCGCTGCTGCTCGTGCTCGACGACCTGCACCGGGCCGACGCCGAGACGCTGGCCATGCTGACCCACGTGATCGGCGCGGCCGCCGGGCTGCCGGTCCTGGTCGCGGGCAGCTACCGGCACACCGAGCCGAACGACCACCTCGCCGACGCGCTGGCCGCCATCGCCGCGCGCGAGCCGTACAGGGTGGAGCTCGACGGCCTGGCGGCACCCGAGGTGGGCGAGCTGATCAGCCTGACCTGCGGCCGTCCGGCGGACGCCGCCACGGTCGCGGAGATCGCCGAGCGCACCGGCGGCAACCCGTTCTTCGTCAGGGAGACCGCGCGCCTGCTCGACGCGGAGGGCGTGGTCGCGGTGCCCGCGGGCGTGCGTGACGTGCTGCGCCGCCGCGTGGCCAGGCTGCCCGCGCAGGCCCAGACCATCCTGCGGCAGAGCGCGGTCATCGGCCGCGAGAGCGACGTCGACGTGCTGGCCGCCGTCAGCGGCGCCGACGAGGAGTCCGTGCTGTCCGCCATCGAGTCGGGGCTGGTCACCGGGCTGCTGACCGAGCCGGAGGCGGGGCGGCTGAGGTTCGCGCACGTGCTCATCCGCGACACCCTCTACGACGATCTGTCCCGCATCCGCAGGGCCCGCCTGCACCTGCGCGTGGCCCGGGCCATCGAGGAGCACGACCCCGGCGACGTGGCCGCGCTCGCCCACCACTACGCCGCCTCCGCCGCCGACCCCGCCAGGACCGCGCGCTACGCCGGGCTCGCCGCCGAGCAGGCCGAGCGCCGCTTCGCCCACCACGAGGCCGCCGCGCTCTGGCAGCAGGCGCTCGATGCGACCGTCGACCCGCGCGAGCGCCTGGAGCTCACCCTGTCCCTGGTGTCCGCCCTGGCCAACACGGGCCGGCTGGTCACGGCCCGCACCCACAGGGAACGCGCGCTCCGTGACGCGCTGCCGCTGGACGACCCCGACCTGCTGGCCAGGGTGATCGTGTCGTTCGAGGTGCCGACGTTCTGGAGCAGCCGCGAGTACGGCACCCTCGACACCGCCCTGATCGAGGCCGTCGAGCAGGCACTGACCCGGCTGCCGCCCGGCGACGGCACGACCCGCTGCCGGCTGCTCACCACGCTGGCCTTCGAACTGGAGGGCGAGCCGACCGAACGCGGCTACCTCGCCTCCCAGGAGGCCGTCGCCATGGCCCGCCGCCTCGGCGACCCCGCCCTGCTCGTGCTCGCCCTCAACGGCCGCCTGCACCAGACCTTCCGGTACGGCGGCCACGCGGAACGCGCCGAGATCGGCGCCGAACTGCTGCGCCTGTCGGGCTCCGACGTGACCGTCGAGGTGCTCGGCCACCTCATCCTCATGCAGGCCGCCATCAACCGCGCCGAGCTCACCGTCGCCGACCGGCACGCCGCGCGGGCCCGGCAGCTGGCCGACCTGCACGACATGCCGCTGCCCCTGGCCGTGACCGGCTTCTACGACGGCCTGCGCGCGGCGCTCGCCGGTGACTACGACACCGCCGAATCCCGCTGTCGTGCCGCCGCCGAGCTCGCGGGCCGGCTCGGCATGTGGCAGCACGAGGCGGGGCTGCTGCTGATCAGCCGGTACGCCATGTGCCTGATGCGCGGCGACCTCACGCCGATCCTGCCCGATCTGGAGCCGTTCGCGACGGCGGGGCCGTGGCGCGAACAGTGGCTGGAGCTGTACGCGCTCGCGCTCTGCCACGCGGGCCGGGCCGACGAGGCACGCGCCTGGGTGCCCGGCGAGCCGCCTCCCGTGCGGCGCGACTACTTCTGGCACCTGCTGACCGCCGTCCGGGGGCTGCTCGGTGTCGCCCTCGGTGACCGGGAGCGGGCGGAACGGGCGTACGACGCGCTGCTGCCGCTCTCGGCCGAGCCCGTGGGGAGCACCGGCTACCTGGCGGTCTGGCCCACCGCTCAGGTGCTCGGCGACCTGGCCGCCTTCCTGGGCCGCCCGCCGGAACCCCACTACCAGGAAGCGCTGGAGGTCGGTGAACGGGCGAACGTCCGGCTCTGGATCGACGCCGCCCGCGCACGATTGACATCGACCCGCTCGGAATCGGAGCGCTCGTGACGAAACGGTAGGATTGGATCACCGTCGGGGGGAGCGCCATGACTGATGTACGGCCCAGAACCCTGCTCGCCATGGGGCGGCAGGTGGCGGGACAGCTCTTCACCGGGCGGGCCCGCGACCGGTTGGCCGCCATCGCCGACACCGACCCCGGCCTGGTCGCCGACGACTTCGCCGACCCGGCCGTGGCCGGCGCGCTGGCCGAGGCCGAGGTGCTCTGCACGAGCTGGTGGTGCCCGCCGATCACCGGCGACGTGCTGGCCAGGGCGCCCAGGCTGCGGGCGATCGTGCACGCGGCGGGCAGCGTGAAACACCACGTCACCGAGGCGTGCTGGGAGCGCGGCATCCTCGTCTCCTCCGCGGCCGCGGCCAACGCCGAACCCGTCGCCGAATACACGCTGGCCTCGATCCTGTTCGCCAACAAGCGCGTGCTGGACGTCGCCAGGCTCTACCGCGAGCGGCGGACGTCCCTCGACCTGGACGGCCTCTTCGCCGGATTCGGCAACTACCGGCGCACGATCGGCATCGTCGGCGCCTCCTGGATCGGCCGGCGGGTCATCGAGCTGCTGCGGCCGTTCGACCTCGACGTGCTCGTCGCCGACCCCCACCTGACGGAGGACCTCGGCGTGCCCCGCGTCGAGCTGGACGAGCTGTTCGAGCGGTGCGACGTGATCAGCCTGCACGCGCCCGCGCTCCCCGAGACCAGGCACCTCGTCGACGCCGACCGCCTCGCGCGGATGCGCGACGGCGCGACCCTCATCAACACCGCCCGCGGCGCGCTCGTCGACCAGGACGCGCTCGTCGCCGAGCTGTCCAGCGGCCGGCTGTACGCGGTGATCGACGTGACCGAGCCCGAGGTGCCGCCCGCCGATTCGCCCCTCTACGACCTGCCCAACGTGCTGCTCACCCCGCACATCGCCGGCTCGCTCGGCGGCGAGCTGGGACGCATCGCGGACCTGGCGCTGGACGAGCTCGCCAGATACGCCCAGGGCCTGCCCTTCCAGTACGGGGTCGAGGTGGACGCGCTGGCCACGAGCGCCTGACAGTGGGGGGATAATCTGCTCCTCATGCACAAACGGGTGATCGACGGCCGCTTCGAGCTCGTGGAGCGGCTCGGCGGCGGGGGCATGGGCCTGGTGTGGCGGGCCTGGGACATGGCCCTGCACCGCGAGGTCGCGCTCAAGGAGGTGCGCCCGCCCGACCCCGCCATGGACGAGCCCGACCCCGCCGGCGCCCGCGAGCTGCGCGCCAGGGTGCTGCGCGAAGCCAGGGCACTGGCCCGCCTCAACCACCCGCACGTGGCGATCATCCACCACATCGTCGACCCGGGAGAGCACGACTACCCGTGGATCGTCATGGAGCTGGTGCCCGGCGGCTCCCTGCAGGACCGCCTCCAGCGCGGCCCCATGCCGCCGGACGCGGTGACCCGCCTCGGCCGCGAGGTGCTGTCCGCCTTACGGGCTGCGCACGCCGTCGGCATCCAGCACCGCGACGTCAAACCCGCCAACGTGCTGCTGCGCGAGGACGGCCGGTCGGTGCTCACCGACTTCGGCATCGCCGCGGTACGCGAGTCCACCACCCTGACGGCGACGGGCGCGTTCATCGGCTCGCCCGAGTACATGGCGCCCGAGCGCATCAACGGCGTCGAAGGCGAGCCTGCCTCCGACCTGTGGTCGCTCGGCATGATGATGTACATGGCGGTGGAGGGGCGGCATCCGCTGCGCAGGAGCACGGCGCTGGCCACCCTGGCGGCCGTGCTCAACCAGGAGGTGCCGCCGCCCGAGCGCGCCGGGCCGCTCGCGCCCGTCCTCACCGCCCTGCTCGTACGCGACCTGGAGGCCAGGCCGGACGCCGCGACCCTGGACCGCATGCTGGAGTCGGCCGGCGGGGCGCCACCCGGCTCCTTCCCGCCCGCGCTGTCAGCACCACCCGGCCC
>NZ_SMKO01000085.1 GCF_004348685.1 Nonomuraea deserti
TGGACGCGGGCATCACGGCGCTGGCGGCGCTGTCCACCGGGGAGAAGATCGTCAACCCGCGCCCCGAGCGGCGCGACCGGCGCAGGCTGGCCAAAGCGCAGCGGGCACTCGCCCGCAAGACCAAGGGATCGATCAACCGAGCCAAAGCCCGGCTCACGGTGGCGCGGGTCTACGCCCGGATCGCCGACCGTAGAAGGGATCACCTGCACAAGGTCACCACCCGGCTTGTTCGCGAGAACCAAGTGATCGCCGTGGAAGACCTGACCGTCCGCAACATGGTCAAGAATCGGAGCCTGGCCCGCGCCGTCTCCGACGCCTCCTGGCGCGAGTTTCGGTCGATGCTGGAGTACAAGGCGGCCTGGTACGGGCGGGCGCTGGTGGCGGTGGACCGCTGGTTCCCCTCTTCCAGGTTGTGCTCGCGGTGCGGGACGCTGCAGGAGGAGATGCCGCTGAAGGTCCGGGAGTGGACGTGCGCCTGCGGCGCGGTCCACGACCGGGACGTGAACGCGGCCAAGAACGTGCTCGCCGCCGGGCTGGCGGAGAGCTGAAACGCCTGTGGAGCTGGTGTAAGACCTCAAGGGCGCAAGCCCGGCGGGCGACTGGCGGTGAAGCAGGAAGACCAACCGGCGACGGTTGGAATCCCCCGGCTTCAGCCGTGGGGAGGAAGTCAAGAGCTGACCTGGTCGGCGAGAGAGGTGACGGCCGTGCGGAAGGCGGAGACGGCGGCCCTGACCGCCGGGTGCTCGCCGTACCCTCGCCTGAAGGCCGCCAGCGTGCGGCGGCTCAGCGGCAGGCGGGTGAGCGACACGTCAGGCGGCGGGTCGAGCGCCGCCAGGCGGGGCACGAGCGCCACCCCCTGACCGGCCGCCACGAAGGCGAGCACGGTGTCGAAGTCGTCGATGTGGTGGCGCACCACCGGCTCGAACCCGGCCGCCTGGCAGGCCCTGATCGCCATCGTGTGGCAGAGGGTGCCCGGTTTGTTGGTGATCCACGCGTCGGCGCGGGCGGCGGCGATCGAGGGGCGGTCGGTGAGGTAGATCGGCTCGCTGAACAGCGGCTCGGTCTCGATGGACGGGTCCGTGACCGGCGGCACGAAGTCGTATTCGTGCACGAGCGCCACGTCCAGCTCGCCCGCCCGCAGCGCGGCCGAGACGTCGGCGGGGTCGATCTCCGAGACCCGGGGTTCGAGACCCGGGTGGGCGCCGGTCAGGGCGGCGAGCGCGGGCGGCAGGAGCACGCGGGCCGCCGTGGGGAACGCGCCGACGCGCAGCAGACCCGAGGGTCCGCCGCGTGCGGTGGCGAGCGCGGCCGACGCGCGTTCGAGCTGTTCGAGTACGGCCTGCGCGTGCTCGACCAGGAGGTGGCCGGCCGGCGTCAGCGTCACCGTGCGGCCCGTGCGTTCGAGCAGCGGCACGCCCGCCTCCCGTTCCAGGGCGGAGAGCTGCTGGGAGACGGCCGAGGGCGTGAACGTCACCGCCTGCGCCACCGCGGCGATCGTGCCGCGCCTGGCGAGCTCGCGGAGCAGGAGGAGCTTGCGCGGGTCCAGCATAAGTTCAGCTTAACGTCTGGCCAAGAAATCAGTGCTGGACCTAACGGGTGCGCGCGGGTCACCCTCTAACCATGCTGGAAGGAATCCACGTACCGCTGATCACCCCGTTCGCCTCCTCAGGGGAGGTGGCCGCGGACGCGGTCGAGAAGCTCGCAGGTCACGTGCTCGACCAGGGCGCGTCCGGCCTGGTCGCGCTGGGCACCACCGGCGAGGTGGCCGCGCTCGATCCGGAGGAGCGGGCGCTGGTGATCGACGTCTGCGCGCGGGTCTGCGCCGAGCGGCAGGCGCTGCTGACGGTGGGGGTGACGGGGAACGACACCCGATCGACGGCCAGGGCGCTGCGGCGCCTCCCGGAGGGGGTGGGAGCGGCGCTGGTGACCGTGCCGTATTTCCTGCGGCCGGGGGAGCGCGGCGTGGTCGCGCACTTCGAGGCGCTGGCGGAGGAGACGCCGGTGCCGCTGGTGATCTACCACATCCCCTATCGGACCGGGCAGGCCGTCGGGGCCGCCACGCTGCGGCGCCTGGGCGATCATCCGATGGTCGCCGGCGTGAAGTACGCGGCGGGCATCGACCAGGACGCCGTGGCGCTGCTCGGGGACCTGCCCGCCGGGTTCGAGGTGCTCGGCGGCGACGACGCGTTCATCTCGCCGCTGCTGGCGCTGGGCGCGGCCGGCGGGATCCTGGCCTCCGCGCATCTGGAGACCGCGAGCTTCGCCGAACTGGTCGACGCCTGGCACGCCGGGGACGTCACCCGGGCCAGGGCGCTCGGGCACCGGCTGGCCCGGCTCTCTGCGGCGCTCTTCACCGAGCCCAACCCCACCGTGCTCAAGGGCGTGCTGCACGCCCAGGGCGTGATCCCTACTGCGGACGTGCGGTTGCCGCTCGTGCCCGCGAGCGCCGACGCGGTGTCACAGGCTCGGCTCGTAGCGGTACATCCAGGCGAGTGACTCCTGGCTCGCGCTCCTCTGCAGGAAGACCGGCAGCATCAGGTCGCGGAAGACCCGGGCGACCGGGCCCGCGGCCTTGCTGTTGCTGATCGTCCTGGAGTAGGCCACGACCCGCTCGACCCTGGGCCGCCGTTCGGCCTCGAAACGCTCGAACGCCTCGCTGTGGTCGCCGCTCTCGCGCAGGCATCGGGCCAGCACGATCGCGTCCTCGACGGCCAGCGAGGCGCCCTGGCCGGAGCTCGGCGAGGTCGCGTGCGCGGCGTCGCCGGTGAGCAGGACCCGGCCGCGGTGCCACACGGACACCGGCGGCAGGTCGTGGACGGGCAGCCCCGGTCCGGGGTCGCCGCGCCGGATCAGGTCGGCTGAGGCGTTCGCGTCGTGCTCGAACGCTTCGACCAGCACCGCCTTCCAGTCGTCCGGGACGTCGCCGAGGCGCCTGGGCAGGTTCGCGAACCACCAGGTCGCGCCCGACTCGGCCACCGTGTAGCCGAAGAACGCGCGCCTGCCGAAGACCATGTTGTAGACCCCGGGCTCGCTGGTGAGCCCGGAGTCCTCGACGATGCCGCCGAAGCTGTACAGGCCGCAGTAGCGGGGCCGCACGGCCCGCGGGTCGAGGATCTCGCGGGTGCGCGAGTGCATGCCGTCGCACGCGATCAGCAGGTCACCGGTGGCCTCCGTGCCGTCCGCGAACCTGGCTGTCACCTGGTCTCCCCGGTCGTCGTACGAGACCAGGCGCCTGCCGTACGAGATCGGGATGCCGCGCCGGGCGGCCTCGTCGCGGACGGCCCGGTAGAGGTCGGAGCGCAGGATGGTGTGGCTCACCGTGCCGTCGTCGAGCCGTAAGCCGTTGGCCACCTCGCCGAGCCGCTTGCCGGAGCCGCTCCACATGACCATCCGGGGCGTGGGGATGGCCGGCGACAACACCTTCGTGTGGGCGCCGAGCGTGCGAAGGGCGGCCAGGCCGTTGGAGGCGATGTTCAGGAACGAGCCCACGGTGTCGGCGCCCCGCTCGTACGCCTCGTGGATCTCGGCTTCGATGCCCACCTCGCGCAGGGCCATCGCGGTGGCGGGGCCGCCTATGCCACACCCTATGATCAACGCCTTCATAATGCTATCCTTTCGTTCGGTCGACCGAAATATAGGCAGAAAGAAGGTCTCGTGTCCAGAGATATTTCGGAACGACGAAGTGATTTGCTGGAGGCGCTCAGCATGGCGGGGCGGGAGAGCAGCAACGCCGCCGTGATGTACCACAGCGCCATGGGAGAGCGGCTGGGCCTCGGCATGACCGAGGAGAAGACCCTCGACCTGCTGCAACGTCTCGGACCGCTGACAGCGGGGGAGCTCGCGCAGCACACAGGGCTGGCGCCGGCGACGATCAGCGGGCTGATCGACCGGCTGGAGTCCAGGTGGCTGGTACGGCGGGTGCGCGACACCAAGGACCGGCGCCGGGTCATCGTCGAGATCAACCCCGAGCAGCTGGCCGGGTTCGGCAAGCTGTTCGAGCCGTTCGTGGCGGCGCTGGCGCACCTGTACGAGCGGTACACCGACGACGAGCTGGAGCTGATCCTCGACTACCTGCGCCGGTCCACGGCCCTGCAGCGGGAGGCGACGGAAGCGCTCACCACCTGAGGACCTTCCCGCAGCGGGCCATCCGCGCACGCGAGCGGCCCGCCACGGCCGTCAGCGCTCGGACTCCCTGATGGCCGTGCCGACGTCGCCGACGCGGTCGGCCAGCAGCCCGATCGCGCCGACGGCCCTGGTCATCGGGTCGTCCTCGGCTCCCCCTAGCGCCTTGGCCCGGAGGTAGGCCGCCTTGATCGCCGCCCACCGTTCGGCCTGGGCCGGGGTCAGACGGCCACGGAGCTCGGCCAGCTTGAGCAGGTTGGCCTCGGCGTCCGAGGTCAGGGTCTGGGCCTCGCCCAGGTAGTGGTCGTCGATCAGCGCTTCGAGCTCGTCGTCGTTCATCGCGGGCACGATGCGCTCGGCCAGCTTGTTCATGTTCCGGTACGACCCCTGCAGCCGGTACGGCGGCTCGGTGCGGGCGGCGTCGGACTGGGCGGCCGAGGCGATGTAGGCCTGGTTGCCGGCCAGGACCACCTCCTGCACCCGTACCAGCTTGGTCAGCACGCCGAGGATCTGGTCGAGCTCCGGCTTGGTGTACGGGTGGCTGAGCTGGTCGGGCCGTACCGTCGTGTCGCCCTTGGCCAGCCGCACCAGCAGCTCCACGTCCGCGCGGTCGCGGCCGGCGAGCGGCGCGAGCACGGGGTTGGAGGTGAGGGCGTTGTCGACGTAGCTGAGCGCGAACAGGTGGTCCCTGCCGGACAGCACGTCGCCCAGGTTCCACACGTCGGCCCGGTTGGCCAGCATGTCGGGGATGCGGAAGCGCCGGCCCGACTCGGTGTACGGGTTGCCCGCCATGCACACCGCGAACCGCTTGCCGCGCAGGTCGTACGTGCGGGTGCGGCCGTTCCACACGCCCTCGATGCGGCGCTGGGCGTCGCAGAGCGAGATGAACTTCTGCAGCAGCTCCGGCGAGGTGTGCTGGATGTCGTCCAGGTAGAGCAGCGTGTTGTTGCCCGTCTCCAACGCGAACGAGATCTTCTCCACCTCCTGCCTGGCCGTGGCGTCGGGCGCGTCGGCCGGGTCGAGCGAGGTGACGCCGTGGCCCAGCGCCGGGCCGTTGACCTTGACGAACACCAGGCCGAGCCGGCTGGCGACGTACTCCATGAGGGTCGTCTTGCCGTAGCCGGGCGGCGAGATGAGCAGCAGCAGGCCCATCTGGTCGGTGCGCTTGCCCGCGCCGGTCGCGCCGAGCTGCTTGGCCAGGTTGTCGCCGATCAGCGGCAGGTACACCTCGTCCAGCAGGCGGTTGCGGACGAAGGCGCTCATGACCTTGGGGCGGTACTCGTCCAGGCGCAGCCGCCGCCGTTCGGCGTCGACCAGCTCGCTCCTGCGGCGCTGGAAGGCGCGGTAGGCGGGTACCCGCTCCTGCCGGAACCGGCGTGTCCTGGTGAGCAGCTCGTCGAGCCTGATCTCCAGCTTGCGACCGACGACGCGGGGGTGGGATCCCAGCAGTCCGTCCACGGTCTCGGTCGTGGCGGCGCTCGAGTCGTGGCGGGGCAGGTCGCACAGCTGCACGGCGATGGCCTCGGTGGCCTCGGGGCCCTCGCGGAAGGCGGACATCCACGCCTGCGCCAGCTGGAGGCGCTCGGGCAGGGCGACCGTCTTGAGGTCCTCCTCGAACTCGCGCACCTTGACGGGGCCCAGCTCGTGGCGGAACGCGTCGAGCAGGTCACGCGCGCCCTTGCCGGTCACGAACCCGGCCGGGCCGCTGCCCAGCTCCTCGACCAGGTATTCACCGGCCAGGCCCGCGTCCGGCGCGGCGCCCGTACGCAGACCGGCCATGAACTCCGCGATCGCGGCGCCCAGCTCGACGGCCAGCGCGCCCAGGGCGGAGGTGTCGCCGAAGACCGTGCGCGCCCGCACCAGCGACAGCGCCCGGGTCGTCGATGTTTTACGTGAAACCTCGTCCAGCCCGAACGCCCAGAACAGCTGGGCGGCCGCGCGGACCTCGGCCGGGTAGCGCAGCAGTCCTGCACCCTCGCGCAGCCGCACCAGCGCGTCCAGGATGATCGTGGCGTCGTGGTCGTGCACGCCCCGCTCGTAGCCCTCGTCGTAACGCGACTCGGCCGCCTGCCGGACCAGGTCGGCCAGCGGCGCGCCGGTCGTGACCGAGTCGAGCAGCGAGGCGGCCAGGTGCTCCGCCCGGTAGACGTCGGGCGTCTCCGAGACCAGCAACTGGTCCCAGAAGGGCCGGGTGTCGGCGAACGACTCGGGCACGGGCGCGCGGTAGTCGGTGCCGGTGATCGCGAAGTACATGGAGGTGCGGCCGTCGTCGCGCTCCACGTGCGGCACCAGCGTCAGGTCGATCGGCTGGGTGTTGACGGCGAAACGGTGGTGGCCGAGACGCAGGGTCTCGCCGCCGTCCGAGAACAGGTCCAGGCGGTCCCGCAGGGAACGCGCGGCCTCCTGCTGCGCCGACTTGACCCGCCCGTCCAGCTCCTCCGCGCGTACGGCGTCCCCGAGCGCCCGCAGCTCGCCGGCGACCGAGCGGATCTTGGCCACCATCGGGTCGGTCGTGAAGTAGGTGTTCACCTCGTCGAGCGACGACAGCGAGCCGAGGCGGCGGGTGACGCCGGCGAGGACGCGCTCGGCGGAGGCGAAGATGCGGTCGGCGCGCCGGGCCAGCTCGTCCAGCTGGGTCTGCTTGCGGGAGGAGAACGCCTCGTAGACGTCGTCCCGCTTGGCCGACAGCTGCGCGGTGAAGTCGTCGAACTCGCCGAAGCGCGACTCCAGGTTCTCCAGCTGGAGCATCAGCCGGCCGAGCTGCTCGTCGCATTTCTCGGGGCTGTCGGCGATCGCCAGCGCGCCCGTGATGGCCTGCCCCAGCAGGGCGAACTCGGCGGCGAACGCGGCCCGCCCCTCGGCCCCCAGCAGCTCGCGGCGGCGGCCGTCCAGCACGGCCCTGGCGCGGTTGACGCCGCCGAGGACCTCGGCGATGCGGCCCAGGATGGAGGTGCGCACGGTGGCGTCGGCGATCTCCAGCGAGCCGACGACCTCCGTCACCACCTCCAGCCCCTCCGACTGCTCGGCCAGCCGGTCGGCGACGGGCTCGGCCTCGGCGGCCGTGGTGATCGCGGCGGCCTCGGCGGCCAGCTGCTCGACGGCGGCGTGGTAGGCGGTGAACGCGTCCGCGCCCTCCAGGAACGCGACCGCCCGCCGGCCCACCGAGTCCAGCTCCTCCGTCACCGACGCGGCCAGCGCGTCGAGCGCGGCCAGGTCGATGTAGCGGACCTCGCGCAGCGTCACGAGGTGGCCCTGGGCCCTGCGCAGCGTGGCCAGCAGGGTCACCCAGGCGTCGGCGGTGACCGGGTCGTCGGCCTGGGCGCGGCGGAGCAGGCGGGTCGTCTCCTCCGTCGCCGTGGCGAGCGTCTGCTCGGCCTGCCGCGTGAGCTGCTCGACGTTCTCGTACTCGTCGAGCACCTGCTCGGCGGTGGCGCGTACGTCGGAGAGCGGGCCTCGCAGGCCGTGGTCGCCGAGCCAGTGGTAGGAGTCGAACGCCCTCGTGCACGCGGCGATCAGCCCCTCGAACGTCCCGGCGGACGGCGCCATCTCCTCGACCATGCGGGACACCGACAGGCAGTCGGAGATGCCGCGCACCAGTTCGGCGTTGCCGATGCGCTCCAGCGGGCCGGTGCCGGCGGGCTGGGCGGCGGCGTAGGTGTCGGAGACGTACGGGGTCTGCCAGACCTGCATCGGGTGGACCCTGGTCGGCTCCTCGGAGGTGGCGCGGAAGACCACCATCGTGCCGTCCTCGAACAACGAGTATCCGTGGCAGACGATGGGCGTGGCCACCTCCTTCCTGATCACGTTGTACGGCAGCAGCAGCGAGCGCCCGTCGCCCGTGGCGTGGAAGACGTACAGGACGTCCTCGCCGTTGGGGGAGCGGACCACCCGCTCGAACTCCAGGTCGGTCACGTCCGTGTCGAACGTCTTGCTGACCCCGGTCGCCAGGTAGTAGCCGCCGGGGAAGATCAGCCCCTGGTCCTCGGGCAGCCGCTGGCAGGCCTGCCCGATGCCGTCGAGCCGCACGACGGACCTGGTGCGCACGTTGAAGACCAGGTGCCGCCACTCGCTCTCCTTGTACGGCTTGATCCGCATGAGGATGAGCGGCCCGACCTGGGCGTACTCGACGTCGGCGTCGGCGAGGCTCTGCAGGGGTTCGGTGACCGGCTCGGAGTAGATGCCCGCGCCGGTCTCCGTGTTGTCCTCGATCTTGATGGTGAGGTCGCCGCCGACGGTCTCGACGAACACCTCACCCCTGATGGAGATGTGCGGGTGGCGGCCGAGCACGTGGTCGTCGCGGGTGGTGGGCGTCCACTCGAAGTCGTGGGACGGGGGGAAGACGTGGTCACGCTCACCCCTGTTATCCAGATATTTCGGGACTCCGCCGGTGCTGACCGTCCACCGCAGCACCCGCAGATCCGCAGGACCCGTCCGGAACACCGCCAGCAGCTTGCCCTCCACCCGCCGGAGCTGCTGCAGCCGCGTCTCCTTGTAGTAGCGGTACAGCTCGGCGAAGTCCTTCCTGAACGCCGGGTCCTCCAGCGTCTCCAGCCTGTCGGCGTCGAACCGGAAGGCGTCGCCGTCCCTGGAGAACCGGTGCACGGCGAACACGTCGGCCACCGTCGTCTCCGGCTTGAGCCCGATGAAGACGTTGTAGCCGAACAACATCACGTCGCCCAGGGAGACGATGTCCCTGGGGACGCAGTTGTTCTCCGTGCGGATCCGCTCGGTGCCCAGCAGGCGCAGCTCCGCGCCGCCGAACACGCGCAGCCGCTCCTGGTTGACCGCCTCGGCCGCCGCGGCCAGGGCCTTGGCCTGGGCCTGGAGCCGGTTCCTGAGGACTTCGTACGTCCCCGCCTCCAGCTCAGGCCCGGCTTCGAGCGTAGTCACGGACGGTCAGCCCCTCGCCCTGGCGAGCGCGGCCACCGGCGAGTCGGCCACCCCCAGCCGGCGGGCCGTCTCCAGCAACTCGCCGAGCGCCGACGACTGCGGGCCGCCGTTGTTGATGAGCTGCATGAGCAGGGCGGACACGGTCAGATTCTTCAGGTCCTCGGTACGCACGCCGCTCACCACGTCGGCGAGGTCGGCCGCCAGGCTGGCCGTCCCGTTGACGTACGGCTCGGCCAGGGCGCTCGCGACGTCGGAGTGCCCGACGAACCCGTCGACCGCCTTGCCCGCGGTGATCGAGCCGACCACCTTGTCGAAGAACATCGTGTCGCCGCCGACGATGTCGATGTTCGCCTTGGCCAGCCCGGCGGCCAGGACGCTCGCCTGAGACTCGGCCACGTGCCGCGACACGTCGATGTGCTTGAGACGGATCTCCTTGTCGGCCTCCAGGCGCAGGCGGTACTCCTCGTGCTCCCTGCCGGCCTCGTCCAGCGCGGCCATCGCGGCCGCCTTCTCGGTGAGGCCTTCGGCCTCGGCCTTGAGCTTCTCGCCGATCGCGGCCGCGTTGGCGAGCGCCATCGCCTGCTCGCCCTCGGCCTGCGCCTTGAGCCGCTCGCCGTCGACCAGCGCCATGGCTCTGGCGCCGTCGGCCTCGGCCGCCAGCTTCTCCTTCAGCACCATCGCCTCCGCGCGGCCGACCTTCTCGATGGCCTCGGCGTCGCGCTCCTTGACCTGGATCTGCGCCAGCCCGTCGGCGGCGGACTCGGCCTGGATGCCCTCGGCCAGCCGGATCTTGGCCCGCGCGTCGAGCTCGGCGGCCTGCTGCCTGGACTCGGCGAGCACGAGCACCTCGCGGGCCTTGAACTTGCTGGCGGCCTCCGCGGCCTCGGCGGCCTTGATGTCCTTGACCAGGTTCTCCTGCGCCTCCGCCTCGGCTGCGATGATCACCTGCTGGCGGGTGCGCTCGGCCTCCTCGACCACGCGCAGCCGCTTGATGCTCTCCTCCTGCTCGGCCACGGTCTTGTCGACCGCGATGCGCTCGCGGATGACCTCGGCGATCGACCGCTTCTCGGTCTCGACCTCCTTGTCCTTCGCGATGCGCGACAGCTCGGTCTCCCGCTCGCGGGCGATGACCTCCAGCAGGCGGTCCTTCTCGATCCGCTCGGACTCGATGGCGATCACGCGCTCGCGGTTCTTCTCGGCGACCGCGATCTCGCGGTGCTGGTTCTCCCGCTGCACGCCGATCTGCTCGTCGGTCTTGATGCCGGCGCTCTGGGCGCGCAGCCGCTCCTCGGCCTGAACGCGGGCGATCTCCGCGTCCTCGCGGGCCTTGACGGTCTCGATCTCGCGGCGCTGCTTGAGCTCGGCGTCGGCCTGGCGGCGCTCCAGTTCGAGGATGGCCTCGCGGGCGTCCACGTTCTGGCGGGTGATCTCCTTCTCCTCGTTGCGCCGGTACTCGTTCGTCCGCACGTGCTCGATGGCCGTCAGCTCGGTGATCTTGCGGATGCCCTGGGCGTCGAGGATGTTGCTCTTGTCGAGCTGGGCCAGGGAGGTCTGCTCCAGGTAGTCGATGGCGGCGTCTTCGAGGCTGTAGCCGTTGAGGTCCGTGCCGATGAGCCGGATGATCTCGTCGCGGAACTCGTCGCGCTTGGTGTAGAGGTCGACGAAGTCCAGGTGCTTGCCGGCCGTCTTCAGCGCCTCGGAGAACTTCGCGTTGAACAGTTCCTGCAGCGTCTGCTCGTCGCTGGCCCTGGCGGTGCCGATGGCCTGGGCGACCTTGATGACGTCTTCCGCGGTCTTGTTCACGCGTACGAAGAACGTGATCTTGATGTCGGCCCTGATGTTGTCGCGGCAGATCAGGCCGTCGCGGCCGGTGCGCTGGATCTCGATCGTCTTCACCGAGATGTCCATGATCTCGGCCTTGTGGACGACGGGTAGGACGACCTTGCCGGTGAACGTCACATCGACCTTGTTGATCTTCGACACGATCAGCGCCTTGCCCTGTTCGACCTTACGGAAAAGGCGGCCGATGAGGACGAGAAGCCCGATGACTATGATCGCGATTACGGCGATGAATACGCCGAAGCCGGTGGAGATGACGTCCATCAATGCTCGCTTTCGTACGGCATGACCAAGAAGAATTCGCCGTCTTTGTCGTAGTCGAAGATGAGTGCTGTGGCGCCGCGGTCCAGGCGGTCCTGCCCGGTCGTGCGCACCTGCACGATCGCGGACGAGCCGTCCGCGGCGCTGACCTCGGCCTGGCCGAAGTCGGGGGTGGCCGCGCCGGTGCGGATCACGCACATCTGGCCGACGAAGTCGGCGCGCGAGTGCCGGTCCCCCTCGGGGAAGAGCCGCCGCAGCGGAACCAGCAGGCCACGGGTGGCGAGCCAGCCCCCGGCCGCGGCGACGACCGGCACGGCGACCAGCAAGCCGCCGCTCACCACCTGGCTGCCGATCAGGCACAGCAGCCATGCGACGGCGATCAGCAACGAGAGCGCGATCCCCGCGGGTACTCCCCCGAGCCCCAGCCAGGCCGCGTCGTCATCCACCTCGAACAGGCCGGTGATGACAGCCAGCCAATAACCCACGACCACGATGAGAAGGATGCTGAAAATGACAGTCGGAAAGCTGAATGCGGTGTCTGCGAACTCGGTCATCCCGCCTCGGTGTGCCCCGTCCCCGTGTGTGTCCTGTCGGACTATATCTAGATAAAGACTGAGTAAAGGGAAAAGTTCCCGTAACAGTATGCGACTTGACCTCAACTTCGGTTGAGGTAGCAGTCTGTGTTCCATGACTGACGTGATGAGGGCGGCGGCCTTCGCCGAGCCCGGCGGCCCTGACGTGCTTAAGGTGATGGAACTGCCCGCTCCCCGGGCGGCCCGGGGAGAGGTACGGGTACGGGTACGAGCGGCCGGGGTGCAGCCCTTCGACGCGGCCGTCCGGACCGGGTGGCTTCCTCCGTACATGTCGGACGTCGGCTACCCGCGCATCCCCGGCAACGAGTTCGCCGGCGTGGTGGACCAGGTGGGACCCGGCGTGACCGGCGTGGCCCTGGGCGACGAGGTGCTCGGGTTCTCGCGGCTGCACGCCTACGCCGAGTACATCGTGGTGCCCGCCGCGGACGTGGCCGCCAAACCCGCGAAAATGCCCTGGGAAGTGGCCGGCGGGATGACCTCGGGCGTGCAGACCGCCGAGCTGGCCCTCGACGGCCTGCGCGTCGCGGCGGGCGAGACGCTGCTCGTGCACGGCGCGGCCGGATCGGTGGGCACCGCGGCCGTGCAGATCGCCAGGAGGCGCGGGGCCACCGTGATCGGCACCGCCCGCGAGGTCAACCACGACTACCTGCGCGAACTCGGCGCCATCCCCGTCGCCTACGGGGAAGGGCTGGCCGGCCGGGTGCGCGAGCTCGCCCCTGGCGGGATCGACGCCGCCCTGGACGGGGCGGGAGGCCACGCGCTGGAGGCGTCGATCGAGCTGGTCGAGGACCGCACCCGCATCGTCACGCTGGTCGAGCACGGCAAGGCCGCCGAGCTGGGCGTCCAGGTCGTCCAGGGGGAGCGCACGGCGGAACGGCTCGGGCGCTACGCCGCGCTCTACGCCGCGGGGGAGTTCGTGTTCCCGGTGCGGCGGGCGTACCGGCTGGAGGAGGCGGCGGACGCGCACCGGGAGATCGAGACCGGCCACGGCCGGGGGAAGATCGTGCTGACCCCGTGAGTCACTGCCGGCGCCGTACGGCCTCGGCCACCGCGAGCTGGATCTGCAGCCACTCGCTCTCGGCGTGGGTGCCGTCCTCGACCTCCCAGAGGAAGTTCTGCAGCACCCGGCCCAGCGTCCAGCCCGCCGCCCGCCGGGGGTCGAGCCCGAGCCGGTCGACCATCAGGTCGAACCGCCTGAGCACCGTCCGCGTCACGTCACCCGACGCGACCACGTCGTCCCACCGGTTGTCCAGCGCGGGCATCAGGTCGAACCCCGGGTCGCCGGCCAGCGGCTTGGGATCGATGCTCAGCCACGGCTCCCGCCCGGCCGCCAGCACGTTGTCGTAGTGCAGGTCCCAGTGCAGCAGCCGGTCGCCGGGCTCGTGGACGAGCTCGGCGACCGCCGAGGCGCACCACGTCATCCAGTGGCGGTGGTACTCATCCGTCAGCCGCGTGAGCGCCTTGTCCACGTCGTCGAGCATGGCCTGCGCGATGTCGCCCAGCCGGCGCATCCCCGCGGGGGCGGGATGGGCCACCAGGCGGGCCAGCAGGTCGGTGAGGATGCCCAGCGCCTCCATGTCGTCCGGCACGCCGGACAGCGGCCGGCCGGCGTCGAGCCGTTCGAGCAGCATGGTGCCGGTCGCCGGATCCGACTCGAGCAACAGCACCGACGCGTCACCCGCCCACGCGGCCAGCCCCATGGCCTCGCTGGCGTTCTCGTCGGTGACGGGCTGCAGCTTGAGCGCCGCCTCGGTGCCGTCGTCGCGGACGACGGGCAGCACGAGCGACACCACCCCGTGGCGGGGCTCGCCGTCGAGCCGCAGCCCCCACTCCTCCAGGTAACGCTCGGCGAGCGCGGGCAGCCCGGCGGACCAGGCGCGCCCGGCCTCTCCGTCCCACTTCACGTGAGACGCGGTCAGCGCCTCCGGCACCGTGATCCTCATGGGCGCGACGGCTCAGTAGTGCCAGGGGAACGGCGACCAGTCGGGCTCGCGCTTCTGCAGGAACGAGTCGCGCCCCTCGGCCGCCTCGTCCGTCATGTAGGCCAGCCGCGTGGCCTCGCCCGCGAACACCTGCTGCCCCACCATGCCGTCGTCGATCGCGTTGAAGGCGAACTTGAGCATCCGCTGCGCCGTCGGCGACTTGCCGTTGATCTTCCGGCCCCACTCCAGGGCCGTGGCCTCCAGCTCGTCGTGCGGGACCACGGCGTTGACCATGCCCATGCGGTGGGCGTCGGCCGCGGTGTAGGTGTCGCCGAGGAAGAAGATCTCCCGGGCGAACTTCTGTCCGACCTGCCGCGCCAGGTAGGCCGAGCCGAAACCGCCGTCGAAGCTGGCCACGTCGGCGTCGGTCTGCTTGAACCGGGCGTGCTCCGCGCTGGCCAGTGTGAGATCGGCCACAACGTGCAGGCTGTGGCCGCCGCCCGCGGCCCAGCCGGGTACCACGCAGATCACGACCTTGGGCATGAAGCGGATCAGCCGCTGCACCTCGAGGATGTGCAGGCGCCCGGTGGCCGGCGTGCCGTCGGCGTACTGGTAGCCGTCCTTGCCCCTGATGCGCTGGTCGCCGCCCGAGCAGAAGGCCCAGCCGCCGTCCTTGGGCGACGGGCCGTTGCCGGTGAGCAGCACGCATCCGACGTCGGTGGTCTGGCGGGCGTGATCGAGCGCGCGGTAGAGCTCGTCGACCGTCTGCGGGCGGAAGGCGTTGCGCACTTCGGGCCGGTCGAACGCGATGCGCACGGTGCCCTGGTCGACGGCTCGGTGGTAGGTGATGTCGGTGAACTCGAATCCCTCGACCGCCTGCCACGCCTTGGGATCGAACAGCTCGGAGACCATGCCCGAAGCCTAACGGATCTGTCCTTTCCGCCCGCCTTGTCGATCCTGGGGCCGGCTAGGTGACCTCAGCTCTCAGCTCCGCGAGGAGCTCGCCCTGGTCGGCCAGCATGTCGGTGAGGATGCGCCGGGCGGCGCCGAGCAGGTCGGCGAGCTCTGGGGTGGCCAGGGTGTAGACCACCGTGCTGCCTTCACGGATGGCGCTCACGATCCCCGCCCGGCGCAGGACGGCGAGCTGTTGTGAGAGGCTCGAAGCCTCGATGTCGATCTGGGCCAGCAGGTCCCTGACGGGAAGTGGCCCTTCCTGGAGCAGCTCCAACACTCGGATGCGAGCGGGGTGGCCGAGCGTTCGGAAGAAGTCGGCCTTGGCCTGATGGACCTCCACGTGCATGTTGCCAGACTAATCGAGTTCAGTTGCATAATTCTTCAAGTCGTAACGTTGTTGGATAGCATGACAGCGGGGACGAGGGAGAGTAGCCATGGGCCGAGGTAGAGCCAAGGCGAAGCAGACGAAGGTCGCTCGCCAGCTGAAGTACACCAACCATCACATCGACTACGACCGGCTCCGCGAGGAGCTGGGCGCCGACCCGCGACGCGAGGACTCTCCTACTCCGTCCGAGCAGGAGTCCGAGCGCGGGCGATGACGCGGGTCAGCCTCGCGGGCGCGAGCGTCACGTTCGCCAGCCGCCTGGCCTCCGGCGCCTGATCGGGCGCCGCGAGCTCCAGGCGGCGCAGCACCTCGCGGATGATGATGCGCATCTCCAGGAGCGCCAGCTGCGCTCCGACGCAGAAGCGCCGCCCGCCGCCGAAGGGCATCCAGCCCCTGTTCTGGTGCTCCGCCAGGAAACGTTCCGGGCGAAACGCCCCGGGCTCGGCGAAGGCGGCGGGGTCACGGTGCACGAGCGGGATGTACGGTCCCGCGTACCACCCGGCCGGGATCTCGTAGTCGCCCAGCCGCAGGGGTGAGTCGAGCAGCCGCGGCGCCTCATAGACGACGGGCCGGACGCGCAGCACCTCCTTGACCACCGCGTCGAGGTAGGGCTCGTCGTCCGGCAGGCGCTCCAGCACCTCGGGCATCCGCAGGATCCGCTCGAAGGCCCAGGCCAAGCCGGTCGCGGTCGTCTCGTGACCGGCGATCAGCATGGTGATCAGCTCGTCGCGGATCTCCTGGTCGTCCAGCCCGGTGTCCAGCAGCCGGCCGAGCACGTCGGTGCCGCCGGAGGTGCCGCGCCGGCGGCGGATCTCGTCGAACAGGATCGTGTCCACGGCGGCGCGAAGCCGCAGGAACCGCGCGTACGGCGTGAACGGCACCCGTGCGGCGGGGCCGCGCAGCCGGTCGGGCAGCATCGCCACCTGCATGGAGCCGCCGGTCTGAATCAGGGCGGGCAGCAGCGCCCGCAGCCTGCCGACGCGCTCGGCGTCGCTGATCCCGAAGATCAACCGGATGATGATGTCCAGCGTGATCTCCTGCATACGATCGCGCAACGCGAAGGGCCTGCCCAGCGGCCACGTCGCGATCCGCTCCGCCGCGATCGCGGCGATGTCGTCGTGGTAGCCGGCGACCTGCCTGGCGCGGAGCGGCGGGTTGAGCGTCTTGCGGTGCCGCCACCAGGGCTCGCCGTCCAGCGTGAGCACGGAATGCTCGCCGACCAGATGTGCGAGGAAGTCGCGGCGCGCCGCGCCCGCGTGCCCGCCGCCGTGGTCGGTCCGGTAGACCTGCTCGGCCAGCTCGGCGGTGGTCACGTAGACCTCCGGGGGGAAACCGGCGTAGCGAACCGTGAAGATCGGGCCGTACCTGCGGTGATAGGCCTCGAACGCGCTCGGCGCCGCGGCCACGAAACGCGCGGTCTGCACCAGCGCGGGAACTCTCGGTCCCGGGGGAATCACTGTTCGTCCTCCAAGTAGATATACGTACGTCATATACGGACGTATATCTGGATATCATGGATCGCGTGGCGCGAACAGAGGCCGGTGGATACCGGGAGAGACTGCTGGCGGGAGCCGTGAGCTGCCTGCAGGAGAAGGGCTACGCCCGCACGACCGCACGAGACCTGGTCGCCGCCTCCGGCACCAACCTGGCCTCGATCGGCTACCACTTCGGCGGCAAGGACGCGCTGCTCAACGAGGCCATCGCCGAGATCTTCGAGCAGTGGACGGACCGGGTCGAGCGATCCATGTTCGGCGCCGAACTCGGCACCGGCAGGGAGATGCTCGAACGCGCCATGAGGGAGCTGATCGACGTCTTCGAGGAGCTGGGGCCGCAGCTCGTGCTCCTCGTCGAGGGCTATCCCGCGGCGCTGCGCGCGCCCGTCCTGCGGGAGAAGCTGGCCCAGGCCTACGCCCGCGCCCGCACCGCCGGCGCCGGCATGATGCGCAGGGCCGCCGCCGAGCTCGGGGTCGAGCTGCCGATGGACCCCGAGGTGTTCGTGTCGGTGGTGGTGGCGATCGCCGACGGGCTGATGCTCCAGTGGCTGCTCGACCCGTCGGCCACCCCCGACGCCCGCCAGGTCGTCGACGCCCTCGCCGCGCTCTCCGCGATCATCACCTAGCCTCGCGCCCTCGCGCCGCCCGCGCCCCGCGTCGCTTGCATCGTCCGCGTTGCCCGCGTCCGCGCCCCGTGCCGTCCGCGCCCCGTGCCGTCCGCGCCCGGCGGCGTTCGCGCAGCGCGGCGTTCGCGCAGCGCGGCGTTCGCGCAGCGCGGCGTTCGCGCAGCGCGGCGTTCGCGCAGCGCGGCGTTCGCGCAGCGCGGCGTCGTCCGTGTCGCTCGCGTCGATCAGGCGGCGCAGGAGTCGTGGGTCGCGTCGAATCCCTTGATCGCCTCGTGGTCGTCGCCGCGCAGCGGCTTGACGCCCTTCCAGTCCTCGCCGATCACCAGCACCAGCCGGTTGGTCCTGGCCGCCGGCACGTTCCTGGGCGCGGCCGCCACGAGGTCGCCGGCGAGGGTGGGCACGCGGGTCTCGCCGTTGGGACCGTAGAGGATGGTGGTCTTCGCCTGCGGCTTGCGGGCCGTGTCACCGATCTTGGCGATGTGGTAGCCACGCTGCTCCAGGGAGGCGGCCACCTCCTGGGCCAGCCCGCTGCGCCAGGTGCCGTTGCGGAGCTCGACCTGCACCTTCGACCGGGCCACCTTGGCCTGGCCGCCCTTGACGCCCTCGATGCTCTGGTCTCTGGCCACCACCTCGAACAGCCTGTCGGCCTGGGGCTGCACCCACTCGACCCGGCCCGGCTGGGTGAGGGAGTAGTGCCACGGCGTGGTGATGAAACGGATGCGGCCGGCGTCCAGCCCGCGCAGGCTGAGCGCGAGATCCTTCATGACGGACGGGGTCAGGCCGCGGTCCGTCGTCACCGCCTTGGTGCCGGCGTCGAGGACGGCGAACAACCTGGCCGGGTCGGTCAGCGTCTCGCCGCTCATCACCTTCTTGACCATCGAGGCGATGAACATCTGCTGCCGCTGGATCCGCCCGATGTCGGAGCCGTCACCCATGCTGTAACGGGCGCGCACGTAGCCGAGCGCCTGCTCGCCGTTGAGCGTCTGCCGGCCCTCGGGCAGGTGCAGCAGGGCCTTCTTGTCGCGCACGGGCTCGGGCAGGCAGACCTCCACGCCGCCGACGGCGTCGACCAGGCTCTTGAAGCCGGAGAAGTCGACCTTCACGAAGTGGTCGATGTGGATGCGGGTGAGCGCCTCGATCGTCTTCCAGGTGCAGCCGATGCCGCCGGAGTTGAACGACTCGTTGATCATGCCGAGGTGCGGCCGCTGCCCCGGCAGGCCGCCGGTGGCCCGGCAGGCGGGCAGTTGCACGAGCGAGTCGCGCGGGAAGCTGACGACCATCGCGTGGTCGCGCCGGGAGGAAACGTGGACCAGCATGATCGTGTCGGTGCGCTCACCCGCTACGCGGCCGTATTTCGCGTTGGCGCCGTCGCGCTGGTCCGAGCCGACGACCAGGACGTTGAGCGCGGTGCCGGCCATCTTGGCCGGCCGGGCGGTGCCGAGGTCGTCCGAGGTCACGTCGACGTGCTTGACGTTGCCGGTCAGCCTGGCCCAGACGCCGACGACCACGCCGACCACCAGCAGGACGACCGCCGCGGTGACGGCGACCGCCCGGCGCAGCCAGGGACGGCGTCGCCGGCGGTGCGATCGTTTGCTCCGGTGGGAGGGCGGCACATCGCTCACGTGACTCCAGAGGGACGGGGCCGAGGGCCGCCGCCCACGGCCAAGAGCCTCGCCGTTCAGATCTCGGCCGGTTGGACGTGCCTGAGTGTACTCAGCCGAACACGCTCCGGGGCTCAGTCGGGAACGTTCCTCCGCGGCGTCACCAGTCCCGACTCGTAGGCGAACACCACGAGCTGGGCGCGGTCGCGGGCGTGCAGCTTGGTCATCGCCCTGCTGACGTGCGTTTTGGCGGTGGTCGGGCTGATCACCATGTGGGCCGCGATCTCGTCGTTGGACAGGCCGCGGGCCACCAGGGCGGTCACCTCGCGTTCGCGGTTGGTGAGCACGCCGAGGCCCTGCGGCCTCGGCTCGGGGCGGCGGGCGACGTACTCGCCGATCAGCCGGCGGGTGATGGCGGGGGACAGCAGGGCGTCGCCGCGGGCCGCCACCCTGACGCCCTGCAGCAGGTCGGCGGGCTCGGTGTCCTTGACCAGGAAGCCGCCGGCGCCCGCCCTGAGCGCGTTGAAGACGTACTCGTCGAGGCCGTAGTTGGTGAGGATCACGACGTGGACGTCGCTCAGCCGCTCGTCGGAGGCGATCTGGTGGGTCGCCTCGATACCGTCCATGACCGGCATCTGGATGTCGATGAGCGCGACGTCCGGCCGGTGCTCCAAGGCCAGGGCCACGGCCTGCCGGCCGTCGGCGGCCTCGGCCACCACCTCGATGTCGTCCTCCGCCTCCAGGAGGGCGCGGAAGCCGCCCCTGATGAGCGCCTGGTCGTCCACGAGCAGCACGCGGATCACGATGGTTCCCCCAGCGGTAGTTCTGCGCGTACGGTGAATCCGCCTTCGGGGCGCGGCCCGGCCCGCAGCCTGCCGCCGAGCGCGGTGACGCGCTCGCGCATGCCGCGCAGCCCCACGCCGGGCGTGGGCGGCGTGCCGGGGCCGGCCGAGCCGTCGTCGTCCACCTGCACGACCAGCTCGCCGGCCCTGTAGTCGATGCGCACCGCCGCCGCGGCCCCGCCCGCGTGCCGTGAGACGTTCGTCAGCGCCTCCTGCACGATCCGGTACGCCGCCCTGTCGACCTCGCGGGGCAGCTCGTGCCGCTCGCCGGAGATCGTCACCGTGGTGGGCAGGCCGGTCGAGCGGGCCCGCTCCACCAGGTCGCCGAGCCGGTCGAGGCCGCTGGCCGCGGGTTCGTCGCCGGCGTCGCGCAGCACCTCCAGCGTGGCACGCAGCTCGCGCATGGCGTCGCCGCCCGCCTCCTGGATGGCCACCAGCGCCGCGGGCACCTCCTCGCCCCGCTTGCGCGCCAGGTGGATGGCCACGCCCGCCTGCACCTTGATGATCGAGATGCTGTGGGTGAGCGAGTCGTGCAGCTCTCTGGCGATGCGCAGCCGCTCCTCGCTCGCGCGGCGGAGCGCGGCCTCCTCGCGGGTCCGCTCGGCCTCGGCGGCGCGCTCCTCCACCTGTTCGAGGTACGCCTGCCGGTGCCTGGCCACGGTCGCCGACACCCCGGCCGCCAGGAACCAGCCGAGCAGCAGCGTCGTTCCCTGGGTGATGGCCTGGGCGTCCTGCGGGGCGGCGGTGGCCAGGTTCGCCGCCAGGCTGACGCCCAGATAGACCGCGCCGGCCAGCGCCGCGAACAGCCGGTGACCGGCCCTGACCGCGCCGAAGACCGACACGAGCACGGGGAAGGCGGCGGACGGCCCCGGGTCGGCGTGCTCGGAGAAGACGAGCATGCAGACCGTGGTCAGGGGCAGCGCGACCAGCGGAGCGCGGCGCCAGGCGACCAGCGCCAGCGAGCCGGCCAGGACCGCGGCCAGTTCGAGCGCGCCCGTGCCGGGGGCGACCAGCGCGGTGGGCGTCAGGATGGCGGCCACGGTCACGGCGAGCGCGCCGTCCATGGCAAGGGGGCGCCATCGGGACACAGAGCTCATTCCTGCACAGTAGGGCGTCGCCGCGGCCGGTTCGTCGGCGCCGGGTCGCACTTCGGCGCTACCGCCGGCGAAGTAGTCACGCCGATCCTGCTTCGCGGGGCGTAGCCGCAGAAGTCTTCGCGGGCACGACGACCGATGACCAGGCCGGATACCACTATGTCGGGTCATGGACCCGATCCGAGACAGGAGCCGGTGATGGCCGGCTCGTTCCGTTACGTCACCCCGGTGGAGCCGCGCGGCGCCACCGGGCGGGTGGGCGAGGTCTACGCGCAGCTCGCGGAGGACTTCGGCATGGCGCGCATGGCGGTGTTCATGACGTTGTCGCCGTCGGCGGACGTGCTCGCCGCGACCTGGTCGCTCCTGCGCGAGTCGCTGCTGGCGGGCAACGCGCCGAGGACCGCCAAGGAGGTCGTGGCGCTGGGGGTGTCGCTGGCCAACCGGTGCCCGTACTGCGTGGCCGCCCACACGACCCTGCTGCACGCGACCGGCGACCACCGCCTCGCGGAGACCATCGCCGCCGGCGGCACGCCCCGCGATCCCGAACACGCCGAGCTGCTCGCCTGGGCCGGGAACCGGGGTCCCGGGCCCTTCCCCGTCGTGCTCGCACACGAGTACATCGGCACCGCGCTGACGTTCCACTTCGTCAACCGCGTCGCCTCGGCGCTGCTCACCGAGAACCTGCTGCCCGCGAACCTGCAGAGATCCCGCCTGGTGCGGAGCGTGGGCGGGCGGGTGATGTCCGGCGCGGTGCGCCGCACGCCGCCCGTGGGCGGGAGCCTGCCGCTGGTGGCGGACCTGGCCGCGGGCCCGGAGCCGGCCTGGGCGGCGGGCACGCCCGTGGGCGCCGCGTACGCCGCGCTGCGCGCCGCCGCGGGGGCGGGCGGCGAACTGCTCGGCCAGGCCGCCCGCTCCGCCGTGACCCGGGCCGTCGCCGCCTGGGACGGCGGGCATCCGCCGATGGATAGCGCCTGGCTGGACGGGGCGCTGGCCGGCGTGCCCGCCGGGGAACGGGCCGGGGCCAGGCTCGCGCTGCTCGTCGCGCTCGCGCCGTACCGGGTGACCGACGCCGACGTCGCCGCCTGGCGCGGCTCCGCGACGGACGAGGACCTGGTACGGCTCTGCGCGTTCGGCGCCATCACGGCCACGGAACGCGCCGGAACCCTCATCACCGCCACGCCCGCGAAACGCGCCGGGTCTCGCATGCCCGTCGCGCCCGCGGAACGCATCACCGCCCCGGCCGCCGAGCGCGCCCGGAATCGCGGCACCGACACACACGCACCCTGGGGAGATCGATCATGACCGCGTCCAGCACCCTCGCCGACCGGCCCGCGCAGGCCTCGGGACATCTGCGAACGCTCAGGGCCGTGGTGGTCCTGCATGTCGTCGCGCTGCTGGTCCAGGCGGTGACGGCGGGCATGCTGCTCTCCTCGCCCGGCGGCCGGGCGCTGCACGCGACGGGGGGAATGGCGCTGGCCGTCATCGCCGTCGTCCACCTCGTCGCGGCGATCCTCGTCCGGTGGCCGGGCGGCGGGCCCGGCGGCTTCATCGTCCTGGCCGCGCTGCTGCTGGCGTTCACGGTGGTCGCGGCGATTCTCGGCATGACGCACGTGAAGGTCGTCCACCTGCCGCTCGGGGTCCTGCTGTTCGGCGCCGGTGTCCTGCAGCTCACCAGGGTGCTGCCGCGGCGAACGCCATGAGACCCACCAGACGTACGGCGCTGCGGCTGCTCGGGCTCGGCGCGGTGGCGACGGCCGGGGCGTCCGGGTGCTCGCTGCTCGCCGGCACCCCGCAGCCGCAGCTGCTCACCAGCGCGGCCCCGCTGCCCCGGCCGTACGCGGTGCCGCTGCCGCTCCCCGAGGTCGCCGAACCCGTCCGCGGCACGGGCGGGACCGACTTCTACGAGCTGACCGAGCGGGCGGCCGAGGTGGAGGTGCTGCCCGGGCTGCGCACCCCGATCCAGGGGTACGGGGGCACGTTCCCCGGCCCCACCATCCAGGCGCGTAGCGGCCGGCGTACGGCGGTGAAGCTGATCAACCAGCTAGGCGAGCCGACCGTTCTGCACCTGCACGGCGGGCACACGCCGCCCGAGTCGGACGGTTTCCCCACCGACCTGGTGGCCCCCGGCGCCTCCCGCGAGTACGTCTTCCCGCTGGAACAGCGGGCCGCCACCCTCTGGTACCACGACCACACCATGGACTACACGGGGCCGCGGGTGTGGCGCGGGCTGGCCGGGATGTTCGTGGTCAGGGACGCCGAGGAGGAGGCGTTGCCGCTGCCTTCCGGGGAGCGCGACGTGCCGCTGCTGATCTGCGACCGGTCGTTCGCCGCCGACGGCACGTTGCTCTATCCGGCGCTGGGCGGCCGGCCGGGGGTGCGGGAGGCGTACATGGGGGGTGTGCTCGGCGACGTCATCCTGGTGAACGGCGCGCCGTGGCCGGAGCTGCGGGTCGCGAACGCCCGCTACCGGCTGCGGTTGTGCAACGCCTCCAACGCCCGCGTGTACGAGCTGGCCACCGGCGGCCCGATGGTCCGGGTCGGCGGCGACGGCGGGCTGCTGGCCGCGCCGCGCACGGTGGAGCGGCTCCGCCTGGCTCCGGGCGAGCGCGCGGACGTGGTGATCGACTTCTCCGCCTACCGGGTGGGGCAGCGGGTCGAGCTGCGCAACCTGGCGGGGGAGGGCGCGCAGGGCAGGGTGATGCGGTTCGCGATCGACCGTCCCGAGCGTGACGACTCGGCCGTGCCGCCTCGGTTGTCCGCGGTCGAGCCGCTCGATCCCAGCCGGGCCAAGGTGACCAGGGATTTCGCGTTCACGAGCGGCAGCATGCACGGGGGCGTCGGCTGGCTGATCAACGGCAGGCCGTTCGACTCCGAGAGGATGGAGGCCAGGCCCAGGCTCGGCGACATCGAGGTCTGGCGGCTGACCAGCGATGTGGCGCACCCGGTGCACGTGCACCTCGACCACTTCCAGGTGCTGTCGGTCAACGGTGAGCGACCCTCGGGCCCGCCGGAGTGGAAGGACACGGTCGAGCTGCGCGACGCTCAGACCGTCGAGATCGTCACCCGCTTCACCGACTACCGCGGCCGGTACGTGCTGCACTGCCACAATCTGGAGCACGAGGACATGGCCATGATGGCCGCCTTTGAGGTCGTATGATCAAGCGGTTTATGTGGATTTATACCTGGATGACGATTTCTGCGGTTGTTCGCCGGTAACGTGGCAGCCCGGCTGCCCGAGGGCCGTCAACGACGAGGAGATCTGATGCACGCGCCGCGAGAGCTGAGCGTCGACCTGCTGTCACCGGACACGGCCGGGGACGCCGCCACGATGGCGACGCTCAGCGCCCTGGTCAACGCGGTGTACGCGGCGGCGGAGCAGGGACTGTGGCGCGACCCCGTCGCCCGGACGAGCCCGGACGAGCTGTCGCGGCTCACGCGCGACGGGCAGATCGTGGTGGCCAGACTGGACGCGCGGATCGTCGGATGCGTACGCGTCCAGCGGCTGACCCGCGAGATGAGCGCGTTCGCCATGCTCGCCGCCGCCCCCGAAAGCCGCGGCATCGGCGTGGGACGCGAACTCGTACGCTTCGCCGAGCGGCGGAGCCGGGCCCAGGGCAGCCGGATCATGCAGCTCGAACTGCTGGCGCCGCGGGCGTCGTCACACCCCGCCAAGGACTTCCTGGCCGGCTGGTACGCCCGCATCGGCTATCGCATGGTCCGGGTCGGCACGATCGAGGAGTTCTACCCGCGCGTGACGGGCAAGCTGGCCACCCCCTGCGACTTCCGCGTCTACCACAAGGATCTCCTGGAGAGGGCTCTCCCCGGTGGTCAGGGCGGCAGGCGGTCCGAGCGCGGCCAGACGTAGTCGAGGTCGTCGGGTTCCTCGTCGCCGAAGACGGGCCGGTAGAAGCCCGGGTCCTTGCGCAGGAGCGCGGAGCGGTGGCTGAGGTGCAGCGACGGGTCGCCCAGCCAGGGCGGCAGCTCGCCCGCCGCGCCCAGCTCGTCCTGCCCGCGCACCGTCGTCATGCCGCGCGACCGGGCCAGGTCATCCATGATCGTGGCCGCGCAGGTGTCGGCCCGGCCGAGGGCGCACCAGCGCGCGCACACCTCCAGGCCGTACCTGACGAGCGCCTCCTCGTACCCGGCCCACATCTTCACGACCGGGTGGTGGCGCCAGCCGTAGCCGGGGACGGTGAGGGCGCGCAGGACCTGGAGCGCCTCCACGCGCTGCTTGCCGAGCCGGAGCGGGTCGAGGACCGCCGCCGTTGCGGCGAAGTTCGGATAAGGCAGGAACGTTTGCATCTATACCCCCGCTGACGTGCGCCTTCCCGCGGATGGTATAGACCGTCCGGCGGGCGGCGCGCACAATCGGGGCATGGGAGACGCGTATGTCGGCGCCAGGACGCCGCGACGGGAAGACGCCAGGCTGCTCACCGGAAGAGGCAGGTACGTCGGCGCGGTCCGTCTGCCCGGCATGGTCCACGCCCACGTGATCCGCAGCCCCATCGCCCACGGCAGGCTGCTCGGCTGCGACGCCAAGGCGGCCTGGGCCGCCGAAGACGTGCTCGACGTCATCACCCCCGCCGACGCCCCCGATCTTCGCCTGCCCTGCGTGAGCCTGTCGCCCGGCCAGCGCCTCCTGTCCTACCGGGCGCTGGACGACACGATCAGATACGCGGGGCAACCCCTCGCCGTCGTCGTCGCCCGTACGCCGGAAGCCGCAAGGGACGCCGCCGACCTCCTCGACCTGGAGCTGGACGAGCTGCCCGCGACGGTCGGGATCGAACGCGCCCTGGAGGACCCCGTACCCCTGCTCTACCCCGATTGGGGCACCAACCTCTTCACCGACTTCACGCTCGGCGACGACGACTGCGCCACCGCCGTGGAGCAGGCCGAGCACGTCGTCGAGATGACCTTCAGAATGGGCCGGGTCTCGCCGTACCCCATCGAACCGCGTGGCGTGGTCGCGGTGTACGCCGACGACGAGCTGACCGTGCACACCTCCTCCCAGGCCCCGCACCACGTGCGCGAGCATCTGGCGGACGCGTTCGGGCTCACGCACGACCGGGTGCGCGTCGTCAGCGGCGACACGGGCGGCGGGTTCGGCGGCAAGGAGCACGTCTACCCCGACGAGGCGCTCATCTGCCTGGCCGCGATGCGCCTGGGCCGCCCCGTGAGCTGGTCGGAGACGCCGGGCGACCGGCTGCTCGCCACGCTGCCCGCGCGGGCGGCCGTGCACCGGGCGCGGCTGGCGCTCGACGGCGAAGGGCGGTTCGTGGCCCTGCACGTCGACGTGCTCGGCGACATCGGCGCGCACCCGTCGAACGTCGGCGCCTCGACGTTCGCGGTGACGGCCACGACGTTGCCGGGCCCGTACCGGTTCGACAGGGTCGCGGTACGCGTGCGCGGCGTCGTCACCAACACCACGCCGACCGGCTCCTACCGCGGCTTCGGCCAGCCGGAGGGCACCCTGACCAGGGAACGCCTGATCGACGAGGCCGCCCGCAGGTTGGGCATCGACCGGGTCGAGCTGCGGCTGCGCAACATGGTGGGGCCGGACGAGCTGCCGTACACGTCGCGCGTACACCAGCCGTACGATTCCGGTGACTACCCGCTCGCCCTGACGACCCTGCGCGACATGGTCACACCGGTGGAGAAGGACGACGGGCGGCGGCGCGGCATCGGCTTCTCCTGCCACGTCGAGACGACCGGCATGGGCCCCTCGATGGATCTCAAGGCCAGCGGCATCCAGGCGGGCGGCTACGAGACGGCGGTCCTGCGCATGGAGCAGGACGCGTCCGTCGTGGTGTCGTCGGGGGTGGTCTCCATGGGTCAGGGCATCGAGACGGCGCTGGCGCAGGTCGCGGCCGATCGGATGGGCGTGCCCATCGACCGGGTGCGGGTGGTGCTGGGCGACACGGCGGCGACGCCGTACTCGTCGGTGGGGTCGGTCGGGAGCCGGTCGCTGGCGATCGGCGGCGGGGCGCTCACCCAGGCCGCCGCCCGCCTGCGCGACAAACTCGTCGCCATCGCCGCGCACCGGCTGGAGGCGGCGACTGACGACCTGGAGGTCGCCGGGGAGGCGGTGCGCGTGAAGGGCGACCCGCAGTCGTCGGTGACGCTGCGCGAGCTGGCCACGGCGGCGTGGCGCGGCTGGGACCTGCCGGACGGCGTCACACCCGGGCTCGAGGAGCGGGTCAGCTACGACCCGAAGGCGTACACCTTCGCGTACGGCGCCCACGCCGCTGCCGTGGCCGTCGACCCCGAGACCGGGAAGGTCGAGTTGGAGGGCTACTGGGTGGTCAACGACTCCGGCGTGCTGGTCAACCCCACCCTGGTGGAGGGGCAGATCAGGGGCGGCGTGGTGCAGGGCATCGGCATGGCGCTGACCGAGGAGATCGTCTACTCCGAGGACGGCCAGCCCGTCACCGACTATCTGCTGCCGACCACGCGCGAGGTGCCGGACATCGAGGTCATGATGACGCAGACCCCGTCGCCGCTCACACCCGGCGGCATGAAGGGCGTAGGCGAGTCGGGCACGATCGGCCCGCCCGCCGCCATCGCCAACGCGGTCGCCGCCGCCCTGCCGGAGATTGCGGAAAGGATCACGGACGTTCCCCTGACGCCCGCCGCTCTGTGGTCGCTGCTGTAGGCGGCGCTCCCCTAGGTGAGGTCTTTCAACTCCTTGCCCGCTTCGAGAAGTGCCTGCTCCAGGGCCTTGCGGCCGGCGGGCTTGGGCTCCTCCGGCCGCGCCGCGCGCCTGGCGGGCCGCTTGGCGGCGTCGAGGCGCGGTTCGGTGTCGGTCTTCGGTGCGTTCTCGTCTGGACTGCTCATGGCACAGTCCGTACCCCGTGCCGCGCACACCGTTTCTGCGCGGGCGGAAAAGAATTCTGATTTCTCGCCGAAGATTCGACCCGAACGGCCTTCTCGTGCGTACACGTTTCGACGGCGCCGTACGTCCACCCATAGGCAGGCCCTCGTGTCGAGTGAAACGTGCATTCGTTGCCCCGCCCCACCGGAAAGAGATGTCATGACCTCGCTGCGATCAGCTCGCCGGAGCCGTGTGCAGTACGCGTGGCCGCTGGTCGAGGACGTTCGCACGGTCGGCCGGGCGCGGTCGATCATTCGCGGGGATTTAATCTCCCTCGCTCTTTCCGACGATCTTATCGACGACGCCGTTCTCATGGTGAGCGAATTGATCACCAATGCGTTCATGTACGGCGACGGCCCTTACGAACTCGCGCTTCACGTGGACGCCGGAGAGATCATGATCGTGGTCGTGGACAGCAGCCCGCTGCTGCCCGCCCCGTCGCCGGACGACGTGTCGGCCGAGCACGGCCGCGGGCTGCGGATCGTCGCCAGGCTCTCCGACGGCTTCTACGGCTGCCACTCCCAGCGCTACATCACCCATCCCGACCTCGTCGGCAAGGCCACCTGGTTCGCGCTGCCGCGCCAGGGCACGCCCGGCATCGTCGTGCCGATCAGGTCGGGAACCTGACTGGCGGGCGATGAGTTCCGCCGCCGGCGGCGGTCTTTCCTCGGTCACCGCGACATCCGAGGAAGGACCTTCACCATGACGACCACGCACATCCTCGAGATCCCCGGCGTGCGGCTGCGTTACGAGGTGCGCGGAACCGGCCCGCTGCTGCTCCTGCTGGGTGCGCCGATGGCCGCCGCGTACTTCGCGCCGCTGGCCGAGGCGCTGGCCGGCGAGTACACCGTGGTCACTCACGACCCGCGCGGCATCGCGGGCAGCGTGCTCGACGACCCCGCCCAGGACTCCACCCCCGAGCTGAGGGCCGACGACGCCGCCGCCCTCATGGACGCGCTCGGCGCCGAGTCGGCCGACGTGCTCGGCAGCAGCGGCGGCGCGGTGACGGGGCTGGCCCTGGTCGCCCGGCACCCGAGGCGGGTGCGCACCCTCGTCGCGCACGAGCCGCCCTGCCTGGAACTGCTGCCCGACGCCGCCGAGCGGCGGGCCGCGACCGAGGACATCATCGAGACCTTCCACCGCGAGGGCGTCGGGCCGGCGTTCGCGAAGTTCATGGCCGGCGCCGGCTTCGAGGGCGACGAGGTTCCCGACGGGGCTCCGGAGGAGCCGAGCGAGCAGGACCTGGCCGACAGCGCCCGCTTCTTCGCCCACGAGCTGCGCGGCACCACGCGTTACGTGCCCGACGCCGGCGCGCTCAAGGCCGGCCCGGCCCGGGTCGTGGTGGGCATCGGCGCGGACTCGGGCCGGCTGCTCACCTACCGCACGTCCGTGGCGCTGGCCGACCTGCTGGGCACGGCGCCCGTCGTCTTCCCCGGCGACCACGGCGGCTTCACGTACCAGCCGGAGGAGTTCGCGGAGACGCTGCGCAAGGTGCTGGCCGCTTCCTGACGGGCCGCTCGACGCAGGACGCCCAGGCCGGCGCGGGGGCCGGGCCTGGGCGTCCTGCTCGAACGAGTCGCGCCGCCGCTCTCAGCCGACGGGCGTGAAGTCGCGCGCGGCGATGAAGTCGGGCCGGCGCGATGACGCGGCGTACGGCTCCACGCAGGTGTTCTCGACGCTGTTGAACACGACGAAGATGTTCGAGCGCGGGAACGGCGTGATGTTGCTGTTGGACCCGTGCATGCAGTTGCAGTCGAACATGGTCGCCGAACCGGCGGCTCCGGTGAACACCTCGATGCCGTGCTTGTCGGCGAGGACGGACAGGCTGCTGGGGTCGGGGGTGCCGATCTCCTGCTGCTGCAGCGACGCCTTGTAGTGATCGTCGGGAGTCTGCCCCACGCAGGACACGAAGCTCCTGTGCGACCCCGGCATGATCATCAGCGCGCCGTTGTGCAGGAAGTTCTCCGTCAACGCGATGGAGATGCTCACCGCGCGCATCCTGGGCATCCCGTCCTCGGCATGCCAGGTCTCGAAGTCGGAGTGCCAGTAGAAGTCCTTGCCGTTGAATCCGGGCTTGAAGTTCACCCGGCTCTGGTGCACGTAGACGTCGGAGCCGAGGATCTGCCGGGCCCGGCCCACCACGCGCGGATCGGACACCAGTTCGGCGAAGACCTGACTGATCTTGTGCACCTCGAAGATCGAGCGGATCTCTTTCGATCCGGGCTCGGTGATCGTGCGCTCGTCCGAAAGGATCTTCTGGTCCTCCGACAGCCGGCGCAGCTCGCCACGGTAGAGCTCGACCTCGTCTGGCTCGAGGAGCCGGTCCACGGACAGGAAGCCGTTCTCCCCGTACGCGTTCAGCGTCCCGGCGTCGATGGGCCCGTCGTCCGGTCCTCCGTACACCACCGGGTCCTGCCGGTACAGCAGGGCGGGCTCCTTGGCGCTCCGGGTGGGGTACGGGTCGCGCTGGGTCGGGTTGAGTCCTTCGGTCAAGGTCATGCTTCCTCCTTGATCAATGGGTAGACGCCGTTCTCGTCGTGCACTTCCCTGCCGGTGCAGGGCGGGTTGAAGACGCAGACAGTGCGCACGTCCGTACGCGCGCGGAGGGTGTGACGCTCGTGACCGTCGAGGAGGTACATGGTGCCCGGCTCGATCCGGTGCTTCTCGCCGGTCTCCTCGTTGGTGAGCTCGCCCTCGCCCTCGACGCAGAAGACGGCTTCGACGTGGTTCGCGTACCACATCGAGGTCTCGGTGCCGGCGTACAGGACGGTCTCGTGCAGCGAGAAGCCGACCTTCTCGCGGGCCAGTACCAGCCGCTTGCTGCGCCAGGTCGGCGCCTCCACATCGCGTTCGGTCCCGGTGATGTCCTTCAGCGAGCGAACGATCATATTGTCTCCTTTCAGCCGGTTTCGGATTCTCAGACCAGGACGGCTTCGACCGAGTCGGCGATGATGTCCAGACCCTCCGCGAGTTCGTCGGGGGTCGAGGTGAGCGGCGGCAGGAGCTTCACCACCTCGCTCTCCGGGCCGGAGGTCTCCAGCAGGAGGTTCCGCTCGAAGGCCGCCGCGCAGACCGCGGAGGCGTGCGCGGGCTCGGCGAAGGCGATCCCCTGCGCCAGCCCGCGGCCCCGGGTGCCGCTCACACCCTCGGGGTGCGCGGCGGCGAGCTGGACCAGCGCCTCCTGCACCTGCTCGCTCTTGGCGATGGTCTCCTTCTCCATCCCCTCGTCGGCCCAGAAGTGCCGCATCGCGGCGGTCGCGGTGACGAAGGCCGGGTTCGGGCCTCGGAACGTTCCGTTGTGCTCGCCCGGGTCCCACACGTCCAGCTCGGGCTTGAGCAGGGTGACGGCGAACGGCAGCCCGTAACCGCTCAGGGACTTCGACAGGCAGACGATGTCGGGCGTGATCCCGGCCTGCTCGAAACTGAAGAACGGCCCGGTGCGCCCGCATCCCATCTGGATGTCGTCCACGATGAGCAGAATCTCGTGCAACTTGCAGAGCTCGGCGAGACCGCGCAGCCATTCCGGGCTGGCCGCGTTCAGGCCGCCCTCCCCTTGCACGGTCTCGACGATGACCGCGGCCGGCGTGTCGAGCCCGCTGCCGCTGTCGGCGAGCAGCCGCTCGAAGAGCAGGAAGTCGGGCGTCTGGCCGTCGAGATAGTTGTCGAACGGCATCGTGAGCGTCTGCAGGGGGATGCCCGCGCTCTTGCGCTTCAGCGAGTTGCCCGTCACCGCGAGCGCCCCGAGCGACATGCCGTGGAAGGCGTTGGTGAAGCTCACGACGGTGTTGCGGCCGGTGTACTTCCTGGCCAGTTTCAGCGCCGCCTCGACGGCGTTGGCGCCGCCGGGCCCGGGGAACTGGACGCGGTAGTCGAGGCCGCGCGGTTTCAGGATCACGTCCCGGAACGTCTCCAGGAACTCCCGTTTGGCGACGGTGTACATGTCGAGGCTGTGGATGATGTTGTCGCCGCTCAGGTACTGCAGCAGATTCTCTTTCAGATGCGGGTTGTTGTGGCCGTAGTTGAGAGTGCCGGCACCCGCGAAGAAGTCGAGGAACGGACGCCCTTCCTCGTCGTAGAGGCGGCTCCCCGTGGCCTTGCGGAAAGTGGCAGGCCATCCACGGCAGTAGCTGCGAACCTCTGACTCGGTGCTTTCGAAAACGTCCATTATTCAGCTGTCTCCTATTGGGCTTGCTGATCGAGGGGCCCGATTCGATAGAGCACCTCTGCTTGGTGTTCCAGGGGGAACAACTCTTCGCCGAGCAGCGGCCGTCGTTCCAGATCCGCCCCTTGGTCACGGGCGAAGGCGGTGAACAACCGGTCCGAGGCGAGGTTGTCCGGCGTGACGGTGGCCTCCATGAACCGGCACCCGCTGCCGGCCAGGTAACCGAGCATGCGGCTGGCCAAGGAGCGGCCCCGCCACTTCTCGTCCACCGCGACCTGCCACACGAAGAGCGTCTCCGGCTCCTGCGGGCGGGTGAACCCGGTGATGAAGCCCCGCACGCCGTTCTCGTCGCGCGCCACGACCGAGGTGTCCGCGAAGTCCCGGCACCAGAGGACGTAGCTGTAGGGGGAATTGAGGTCGAGGACCTTCGATTCGCGGGTGATGCGCCACAACTCCCGGCCGTCCTCGAGGCGGGGTGGTCCCAGTTCCTCCGTGGAGGGCGGAGAATCCGCTTGCGGTCGTGGGTGTGCTGACGACATGGACCCCGAATTTACGCGAAGCGGTAACACGGATTACCGTGCCGCCGTTGGCCCGCAGTTTGAGCTCCAGGTTCCGGGGTACGTCAGTTGACTTTCCCGTTTTGGCTGGTCGGCGGGGTGGCGATGGCCCGGCCGGCGGCTCCGCCATCATCGCAACAGAGCAGCGAGCGCACCTTTCCGCGCGGCTCCGTGACGAACGCCGCCGGCGCCCGCCGGCGCGCCCGGGACATCGCTTGTACCGCTTGTTCGGTGCAATTTGGGGTGAAAACTATTGAGAGATTAGTCACAGCCCAAGTTTCATCGTGATAACGGATCGCGTGCGTCCGGTTTGAAATCTCGCCATCGATGATCGTCCCCGTTCTGTGCTGCCCACGCCGCGTGGACGCACACCTCGCCGGTAAGCGCACTTACCGGCGACGCCGTCGAGCGAGGACGGTTCGAGGACGGGTCGAGGACCGCCGCGGCTAGCGTCTGCTGGCGCTGCACATCTGCCGCGAAGGTGTCATCAACGGGGAGGCTCGATGAGATCACGCGGAGGCGCCGCCGTGCACGGAGCGGCGGAGGTCCTGGTGACCGTCGGCGACGGGGTCCGCCTGCTGGACGTGGCCGGTCCCATGGACGTGTTCGAGGGGGTGACACGGCTGACGGCCGGCGGCTACCGCGTACGCCTCGCCTCTCCTGGCGGGGCGGACGTCCGCACGTCCTGCGGCGTACGGCTGGGCGCGGACGTCGACCCGGCGGAGATCCGGCACGAGTTCGACACGCTGCTGCTCATCGGCGGTTCCGGAGCCGCGAGGGGCGGGCCGCACGATCCCGACCCGGCCCGCCACGTACGGCGCCTGGCCGGGCTGGCCCGGCGGGTCGCCGCCATCGGCACCGGGGCCCCGGCCCTCGACGGCATCCCGCTCCAGGGCGGGCGGTCCGCCGAACCGGGCGGATCCCGGCAGGTCGTCAAGGTGGTGCCGCACACGGTCCGCGGGGGCGGGGTGCGGAGCGCGCGGGGAATCGTCTCGGCCGTCGACCTCGCACTCACGTTCGTCGAGGACGACCACGGCGGGGACGTCGCCCACCGGGTGGCCAAATGGCTCGTACGCCGCCCTGACGGCCGCCCCGACAGCGTCGCGCGCCTGCCGCGCCTGGCGCGTGACCCCGCGCTGCGGAGCCTGCTCGGCGACATCGTGATGCGCCCGGAAGGCGACTTCAGCGTGCCCGCCATGGCGGACCGCCTGTCGATGAGCGTGCGGCACTTCAGCCGCCACTTCTCCCGCGAGGTCGGCATGAGCCCGGGACGGTTCGTGGAACGCGCGCGGGTCGAGGCGGCACGGTCGGCCATCGAGGAGGGGAACGAACCGCTGGAGGTGATCGCGCGCCACCACGGCTTTCTCACGGGCGAGACCATGCGGCGCTCGTTCCTCCGCCAGCTCGGGGCGCCGCCGAGCGCCTACCGCGCGCGCGACGACGCCGTCGTCCCATGGCGATGAATGCGCCGCGAGGACTCCACGACGCGGCGGAACGGGGACCCGCCGCCGCTCAGACCTCGGGGGTGATGCGCAGGCCGTGAGGTTGCAGGTCGGCCTGGAGCCGCACGCCGCCGATGATCGTGTGCTCCTCGCTGTCGGCGTTCCTCTTCGCCCAGGCCGCCGCGCTTCTCGTGACGGCCTGCAGCGGGGGCGGCACTCCCGCGGAGACGGCGCCCAGCGCGCCCGTACGCGCGATCGTCCCCGGCACCCCGTCACCGTCACCCGCGCCACCACCCGCGACCGACCCCGACTGGTCGATCACGTTGGACGACGAGGGGGAGGCCCGGTGGCGGAGCGCTCAGCTCTTCACCGCGGGCGGCCGGTTCATGGTGGCCGGCTGGTCACCGACATGGCCGCGTCGCGCGACTCGTCGAAGTGCATCAGCCCCAGGCCGCCTCCCACGCTCCGCAGCGAGCAGGGGGGAAGGCACTCGCCGATGCCGTTCAGGTTGGCGATCTCGCGGTCGTCGCGGCCGACCAGGGTGCGCGTGTGCTCGTCGAGTTCGATCAGGGTGGCGCCGGCGCGTACGGAGATCCCCACCAGGGAGTCGTCGGACGTGCCGGTGCGCGACCAGAGCGGCCTTCCGTCCGAGGGGTTGAAGGCGTACAGGTAGTGGTCGTCCTGGCAGGACTCCCTGAACACCAGGATGCTGCCGTCGGTGTCGGTGGCCGCCGGCCGGGTGCCGACGTCACAGCCGCTCGGTGCGTGGTGCGGCCGGCGCCAGCGTTCCTCGCCCGTGGCGGCGTCGAGGGCGAGGAACTCGTCCGGCTCCTCCTCCTCGTCGCCTCCGGAGGGCTCGGCTCTGACCAGGAGCGGTACGACTCCCTCTCCCATGGCCAGGCGCCGGTCGGGCCCGTCGGTGAACGGCGTGCCCTCGTCACCGCCGCGCTCCCACCGCAGCCGGCCGGTGCCCGCCGCCAGCCCGGTCAGGTGATCGCCTTCTTCGGATCGTGAGGCGACGACCAGGTCATCCTTGTTGACGGCGAACCCCGTCAGCTCGCGGCCCGGCTCGCGGTAGTGCCACCTCTTCCGGCCGGTGCCCGCGTCGTAGACGTCGAAGCCGTCGGCGCCGGCGACGAAGAGCTGGCTGCCCTCCAGCCTGATCTGGCGGGCCTTCTCCCCCTGCCCGAGCCCTCTGACGCGCCAGGCCTCCCGCATGACGCCGAGGGCCGGGCCCGCGTCGGTGAGCCGCCGGGGGCCGCCGTGGCGAACGTCTGCTCGCGCCTGACGTCGGGGACGTCCTCGGCGTCCTCGCCGAGGAGCGAACAGCCGGTGGTGAGCAGCAGCAGGCCCACCGCTCCGTACATCCGCCACGATGACATACGTCGAGAGGGTACTGGCGGGGAAGCGCCCTCAGTTCCTGTCACCTTCCCGGGAGGTGGCGAGCCGGCGAGCGGCTCAGCCGGCCCGCCGGCTCCATGCCGTGATGGCGGCCCGCGCCCAGGCCTGTTCGCGCTCCTCGAACCCCTCGGCGGGGAAGGTGCCGTCCACTGCGACGTCCGCGATGGTGACGGCGTAGCCCGTGGGCGACGCTCCGGCCTCAGGGAACGGCGGCGCCCCGGGGAAGTCCTCGACGCCGGGCTTCCGCCCGCCGTACCGGTGGGAGTTGAGGTGCCGGGCCCGCTGGGTCCTCCGATGCATCGCCTCGACGCCGTCACGCAGGTACATGTGCAGCAGAGCCCAGTAGAAGGGCGGGCCCCCGTCCACGGCCCCCGCGGGGTGCTGGAAGAAGTAGCAGCTCACCGACACGGCGTGGAGGGGCGACCACGGCTCGCGCCCCGAGAAGTCGAGGATCAGCAGCCGGTGGAACAGCTCCTCACAACAGTCGCCGGCGGCGCCGCACTCCGTACATATCGACATCGGGTCACGATTACGCGAATCAGGTGGCCCGGCAACCCGATTTCGGCGGCCGACACAGCTGCTTGCATCTCCAGCAGCTTGAGATCCCATAGTGGCGGCATGGACGACAACGAGCTGTACCCGATCGGGGATGTGGCCCGCAGGACCGGGCTGAACGTCAGCGCCATCCGCTACTACTCCGACGCCGGGATCATCGCCCCCACGCAGGTGACCGAGGCGGGCCACCGGCTGTACGACATCCGCGCCATCGCCCGGCTTGAGCTCGTCCGCACCCTCCGCGATCTGGGCACCGGCCTGGACGACGTCCGCCGGCTGCTCGACGGCGAGACGACCCTGCACGACCTCGTCACGGCTCATCTCCAGCTCGTCGAGCGTCAGGAGCGTGACCTGCGGGCCAGAAGGGCCGTGTTGAGGACGCTGGTCAAGCAGGGTGGCACGGCCGCGCAGGCCGCCCTGATGCACAAGCTCGTCTCGATGCCCGACGAGGAGCGCGAGCGGCTGGTCGACGACTTCTGGACCGAGGTCGGCGACGGTCTCGACGTCAACCCCGCCTTCGTCGACCGGTTGCGGGAGATGCGACCCCATCTGCCCGAGGACCCCGCCGCCGCCCAGCTCGAAGCCTGGATCGAGCTGGCCGACCTGGTCCAGGACGAGGAGTTCCGCGGCGCGGTCCGCTCCTACCTCCAGGACACGTTCTCCACGCCCCCGGGACGGCTCATGGCCGCCACACCGGTGCAGGACTTCATCTACGGGCAGGGGATGACGATCATGGGGGACATCATGGCCGCGTACCGGTCCGGGCTGCCCGCGGACGCGCCGCGTTCGCAGGAGCTGGCCGTGCGCCTCGTGGACGCGACCGCCGCGCTCGGCGGCCGCCAGGCCACCGCCGATTTCCGGCGCGAGATGGCCGCGAAGTTCCTCGAGATCGACGAGCTCCTCCGCGAGGAGCCGCAGGACGACGTGTCACGGTTCGACCTCACTCATGGCAGGTACCTGTCCCTGGTGTCCGTGATCAACGGGACTCCGCCCGCTGAGGACCGGCAGGTCGTGCCCTTCGCGTGGATCGCGGCGGCCCTTCGTGCTTCGCTGCCGCGCACGAGCCCCTGACGCCGCCTGGGAGGATGACCTCCATGACGCCAGGAACGCGCATCGTCAGGGATGCCGGTGGAGGAGCCCCACTGGCCGTCGTAGCGGCGACGTCGAGGCCGTGGCGGCCCTGGAGGGGGTGCCCATGCGGATGACGGTCTTCGAGGCGGGGATCGGCCAGGAGCCCCAGCCCGCCGCCGAGCTGGCGGACCTGCGCTGGATCTCCGGGCACGGGCGTGACGTTCTTCTCGCTCCCGCCGTCAGGGACCACGTTCTGCCGTTGCTGCGGCAGGGCGGCCTCATGGCGTCATAGCCGGGCGCGCGGCGGATGAGGGCTTGAGTCTCGAGCAGCTTGAGACTCCATAGTGGCGGCATGGACGACAACGAGCTGTACCCGATCGGGGACGTGGCCCGCAGGACCGGGCTGAACGTCAGCGCCATCCGCTACTACTCCGACGCCGGGATCATCGCCCCCACGCAGGTGACCGAGGCCGGCTACCGCCTGTACGACATCCGCGCCATCGCCCGGCTTGAGCTCGTCCGCACCCTCAGGGACCTGGACGCCGGGCTGGACGACGTCCGCCGGCTGCTCGACGGCGAGACGTCGCTCCACGATCTCCTCGCGACGCACCTGGAGCTCGTCGAGCGTCAGGAGCGTGACCTGCGGGCCAGAAGGGCCGTGTTGAGGACGCTGGTCAAGCAGGGTGGCACGGCCGCGCAGGCCGCCCTGATGCACAAGCTCGTCTCGATGCCCGACGAGGAGCGCGAGCGGCTGGTCGACGACTTCTGGACCGAGGTCGGCGA
>NZ_SMKO01000086.1 GCF_004348685.1 Nonomuraea deserti
CCCAACCCCTGCCCGGCCCCACCTGGGAACCGATCGGCCCCGTCCCCGCGTCGCCACAACCCCGGTCCACGCCATCCCGGTCCACGCCATCCCATTCCAAGTCAGCCCAGTCCACGCCATCCCAGTCCACGCCATCCCAGTCATCTCAGCCCACTCCACCCGCGCCCATGAAGCCCCCGGCCGCGCCCGCGGAGGCCCGGCCTGTGCCCGACGAGTCCCAGACCGTGTCTGCGGAGTCGTCCCAGGTGTCGAGGGAGTCCCTAACTGCGCCCGGAGAGTCGTCCGGGATCCCGGGGAAGTCCACACCTGCGCCTGGGGAGACGTCGGGTTCGTCGAGGGAGTCCCGCGACGTCTCCGGGGCGTCGGGGGAGGCCTCAACTGCGCCTGGGGAGTTGTCCCGGGTGTCAGGTGAGTCCCCGCTTGCGCCTGGGGGAACATCGCTTCTGTGGGGGAAGTCCCGGAACGTGCATCGGGAGTCGTCTGGGGTGTCGGGGGAATCCCCACTTGCGCCAGGGGAAGCGTCGGCTTTGCCGGGGGAGTCCCGGAACGTGCCTGCGGGAACGTCGACTTCGGGTGCGGCTGTGCCGGCTGCGTCCGCTGTGGTTCCGACCGCGTCCGGCCCGGGGCCGTCGCCGGTTGCCTCGCCTTCCTCGGCCCCGCCTGTCGGTGGTGTCTGGGCGTTGGTGTGTTGCGAGGGTCGGCTTTTCGCCGCCTGCGCGGACGGCACGCTCGCGTACCGGGATGTCTCCGGTCAGAACCTCCCGTGGCGAACGATCGACGATACGGACGCGATCGCCCTGGCCGCCCCAAGGGAGGCGCACGGCGGCCCGCCCGCCGGTCTCTTCGGCGTCGCTGTCGACGGCACGATCCGCTACCGCGACCCTGTGCCGGGCCCCGCACCCTGGCAGGACGTCGGCCAGGCACCTGAGGGCACCACCGGACTGGCCGCCGCCGACGAAAGGCTGTTCGCCATCACCGCCGCGAACGAACTCTGGCACCTCCCCATCCGGCACCTCAACGCACACAACTGGACCATGATCGGCGCAGCAGCCGGCCCATCACCCTGCCCAGGAGGTGGGCCGGCGACCGGTCCGGCGACCGGTCCGGCAGGCGGTCCAGTGACCGGTCCGGCGATCAGCCCGGCGATCGGCCTGGCGACCGACCCCGCAGGCGGTCCGGCAGGCGGTTCGGTGATCAGCCCGGCGACCCTCGCCGCGATGAACGGCAGGCTGTTCACCGTCGCGGCCGACCGTATCCTCACCAGATCGGTGAACCGCTACGAAACCCCCTGGGCGGATCTCGGCCCCGCGGCCGGCAACACCGTCCTCGCCGCCGCGTCCGGCCGTCTCATCGGCACAGGCCCCGACGGCACCCTCCGCTGGCGGCCGATCGCATGACAGGGACCGGGCACCGCGGCCGGTCGCCGCTCGTTCGCGGGTGAGGACAGGGCGCGGTTGTTCCCCGCGTCGGGCCGGGTGTGGTGGTTCGCGGCACGGGCTGGGTGTGGTGGTTCGCGGTGCGGGCTGGGTGTGGTGGTTCGCGGTGCGGGCTGGGTGTGGTGGTTCGCGGCACGGGCTGGGTGTGGTGGTTCGCGGCACGGGCCGGGCGTTGCCCGTAGCGGGTCAGGTGCGGTCGCTCTCGTACGCCAGCCACTGTGCGAACGTGTGCAGCCCGTAGTCCAGTGTCACCTCGGCCCGCCAGCCCAGCTCCACGCCCGCCCGCTCCACGTTGACGAGCGGCCCGCCGGGACTCTCCGACGTCTCCATGTGGACCGGCCGCACCGCCTTGGACACCGCCTCGGCCAGCTCCCGCATGCGCCACCGCCGCCGCCCTGCGACGTTGTACACCCGCCCCGCGACGCCCTTCTCCAGCGCCGCCAGGACCGCCTGCGCCACGTCCCGCACGTGCACGAGCTGCACGGGAGAGCCGTCGACGGGCGCCGGCCGGTTGAGCGACGAGCGCAGCACCAGCTCCGCCACCGCCCCCCGCTGGGGCATGCCGGGCCCGTACGGCTCGCCGAGCCGCAGCACCACGGAGCCGGGGGCGGCCGACTCGACAGCGCTCAGGGCCCGGGCCAGGGGTGTGGCCGCCGGGTCGACAGGCGTCTCCTCGTCCACCCACTTCCGCGCCGGATAAATGCGGCAGGAGCTCAGCAGGACCCCGCCACGGCCGCCCGCGAAGGCGGTGCGGGCCAGCCGTACCTCCTCCTCGGGGTCCGCGTCCGCGTCCCAGCCGAGCGCGCAGACGTGCACCACGACGCCGGCGTCGCCCCCGGACAGGTGGAAGCCCCGGTCGGCCAGCGCGTCCGCCACGTACTGCCGGACGAACGTCGCCGTCCCGCTCACGGCCACGTCCGGGCGCTCGAAAGCGACGGGTGATGTGAAGCCGATGGTGACCGGTGGTGTTTCCGCTGGTGGTGTTGAGGGGGCCCATGGTGTTGAGGGGGCCTGTGATGTTGAGGGGGCCAGTGATGTTGAGGGGACCGGTGGTGTTGAGAGGGCCGACGGTGTTGAGAGGGCTGGTGGTGTTGTGGCGGACGGCGGTGTGAGGGTGGAGGCCGTGCGGGGCCGGGGTTTGCGCGCCGCCGGAGCGCTCGCCAGTCCCGCTTCGAGGCCCGCCCTGGCGACGTCGTGCAGTTCCGGCCAGAGCCGGGCGAGCGCGCGCGCCCCGAGTTCGTGGCAGAGCCCGCCGGGGCCCATGGTGGCCAGCGCCTCGTCCAGGACCCGCGCGTCCCCGCGCGGCCCGCGGTGGACGACCCCCATCGTGTACGCCGTCAGCCACAGCGGGAAATGCGGGCCCGCTCCCGTCCCCGCGGCCCTGGCCTGGGCCCGCAGCGAGCCCGCGTCGATCCCCAGGCCGGCCAGGTAGTCGTCGCACCGGAGGTCCCGCCACCGGCCGGATCCCGGCACGCGTACCGCGCACTGAGCCACGCCGCGCTTGAAGAACGGGATCACGGGCAGCCGGTCGAGCACCCGCTCCTCGCCCACGCCGGCCAGGGGGTCGTCGGCGAAGAAGCACGGGGAGCGGCGCAATCCCTGGAAGTCGTTCTCCACCAGGCTGGCCAGGTCCTCGTGCTCGGCCAGGCTCGGCACCGCCACGTACACCGGCACCCCGGCCTGGCGCAGGTAGCGGCCCATGAGCACGTCGTCGGGCCAGGTCTCGTCCCGGTCCCTGGCCCATTCCACGTATCCCGTGGCGACCTGCCGGGGCAGCAGCAGGGCCGCCACCGGTGTGTACTCGCCCGCGCCGCGCACCCAGCGTGCCCCGGCGAGCGCGCCCATCCGCACGGCGGCGCCGTTGCGCGAGTTCCAGAACGCGAACAGGGCCAGCGCGGCGCCCGGCATGGCGCGGGCGGCGCGCTCGGCCCGCTCGAAGAACCGGCCGGACAGGGCCATGTCGTCGTGCAGCAGCACGTGGTGGGTGGCGTACTCGGGGATGCTCGACCAGGCCAGCAGCGAGGTACGGAACGCCGAGGGCCGGCCCGCGGGGTCCGGGTCGGTCACCACGTCCAGGACGTCCCCGGCCAGCCGGGCGGCCGCCTCCCTGCGCCGAGGGTGCGCCATCACCGCCCCGGTCAGCCGCACACACCCGTCCGGATCCGCGCCTCCGGAGTGCCGCGTACCGGTGGAAGGGGCCGCGTTCCGGGTGGAGTGGGTGTCGGGGGAGTGGGGCGGGTTCTGGGAGGAGTGCCCGTCGTGAGAGGGCCGGGCGCCTCCGGGAGGAGGTGGGTCGCCGGACGGCCTCAGGTGCCCAGGCATGCGCCGACCGCGAGCTCGTCCGACTCCAGCAGGTCGAGGGCGTCGCGCCGCTCGCCGCCCTCCCACTGCACCTCGCGCACCACCAGCAGCCCCGACCCGCAGGCCACCAGCATCCCGCCGGTGCCGGTCGACCACACGGGCGCCAGCACCGTGCCCGCGGGCTCCGCCCCGCCGTGCTCGATGAGGTCGGCGCTGTGCACGTACAGCCGCCGTCCCGCCACGGACGTGAACGCGCCCGGATAGGGGGCGGCCAGCGCGCGCACCCAGTCGTAGAGGTCGGAGGCGGGCCGCGACCAGTCGATCACCCCGTCCTCCGGCCGCCGTTTCTCCCACCACGACCCGCCGGGCTCCTGCGGCCGCGCCACCACCCGCCCGTCCAGCAGCAGCGGGATGTACGTCGCCAGCAGGTCGATGTTGATCTCGGTGACCTTGCGGTACACCGCGGTGACGTCGTCGCGCCGGCTGACAGTGAACTCCCGCTGCGCGATCAGGTCACCGGTGTCGGCGCCCTCGTCCAGGAAGAAGAGGCTGACCGCGCTCGTGGCGAGCCGCTTGATGATCGTCCACGGCAGCGCGGCCCGTCCCCGCCCCTCGGGCAGCCGGGTGGGGTGCAGGCCGATCGACCCTTTCGGGCAGGCCGACAGCAGCGGCTCGCGGACGAGCTGCGACCATCCCGCGATGACGAACAGGTCCATGTCCTTGACCCGCTCGTAGGCCTGCCCGTCGTTGATGTCGTCCGTCTCCAGCAGCGGGATGCCGTGCTTGTCCGACGCCTCGCGCAGCGGCGCGTACCCGGAGCGGTGGCTGAGCCGCGGCGGGTAGCCGATCAGCAGCGACGGCGGTGTGCCCTGCGCGACCAGCACGTCCACGGCCGGAGCGGCGAACTCCATGCCGGTGGCGAACGCGAACGTCTTCACAGGACCTCCCTCAGCACCCCGAACGCCTCGGCGTGGGCGACGCCGATCTCCGCCCCTCGCAGCGTGGCCAGCGCCGTCACCGACTCCTCGCTCCTGATGTGCGGCGATGGCCGGTGCTGGCTCTTGTAGCCGCGCAACGCGTCGAGCTTGCGTCGCAGGTGGGGGCCGATGTCGCAGTACGCCGTCGAGCGCGGGATCGGCTCCGAGGCCCACTGGATCTTCGACATCTCGTACATGAGCACGTTGGGCACCAGCCACTTGCCGAACTGCGGCGCGATCGGCCGGGCCGCGGCGAAGGCGGCGTGGAACACCGCGCAGTGGTCCTGGTCGTAGTCGGCGAAGCTGGGGAGCAGCAGCAGGTCGGGCCGCCGCTCGTTGAGCGCCTGCTCGAACAGGTCGACCAGTTCCCTGCGCGGCAGCGTGTCGAGCCGTTCGGTCAGCCCGCGGTCCCCGTACGCGATCTCGTACGTGAAGCCGAGCACGTCGCGCACGCTCTCGATCTCGTCCAGGCGCTGGCGGTAGGTGGTGGCCCCGTCGAGCCCGTAGTGGCGCATGCCGTCCACGGCCAGGTACAGGACGTGTACCTCGGCTCCGGCGTCGGCCTGCGCCGCCATCAGGCCGCCGCAGCCCAGAACCTCGTCGTCGGCGTGGGGGGAGATCACCAAGACGCGGTCAAAGCGGCGCATTCACTGCCCTTCGGTCCTCTCTGGCACGGTAATAGTCGGCGGTGCTCAGGATCAGCTCGTCGAGCGGGATCCGGGGCCGCCAGCCGAGGTCGGTGGCCGCCCTGAGCGCGGGGATCTTGTGGAACGACTCGGCCTCCGCGTAGTGGGGGCCGTGCACGCTCCTGCCGTCCACCCTGACGATGGGGGAGGAGCTGGCGAGCAGGCTCTTGACGCGTTCCGCCAGGTCCATGATGGTGACGGCGTTGGCGGGGTTGCCGACGTTGATGATGACCTCGTCGCCCTGCAGCGCCAGGTCCATGTAACCGGTGAGGAAGCCCGTCAGGTCGTCGGCCGCGATGAACGCCCTGATCTGGTCCCCGCCCGCGAAGACGGTGATGGGCCGCCCGGCCAGCGCCTGCTGCACGAACGTCGGCATCACGAACCCGCCGGCCCGCGACTGCCGCGCCCCGGCCACGTTGAACGGCCGGATGACGATCCCGCGCAGCCCGTGCCTGCGGCTGTTGCAGACCATCGCCTCGGCCAGGGTCTTGGCGACCGCGTACTCGATGCGCGTGTTGTACTGCGTCGGGACGACGATGTCGTCCTTCTCGTCGAGGACGCCGCTGCGGCCGTACACCTCGGCGGAGCTGAACACGCACAGCGGCGCCCCGGCGTTCATGCACGCTTCGATGACCGGCGCGGTGCTCCCGATGATGTCGTGGCCGAGCCGTCCGGCCCGTGACAGGATGCTGGCCGGGCCCACGTAGGAGGCGGCGTGGATGACCCGGTCCACGCCCGCGAAGTCGCCGCCCGCGGCCAGATAGTCTTCGACGCGTTCCCGGACGACGGCGCAGCGGGGGTCGGCGTCGTAGTCCTCGCCGTCGATGACCGCGCCGGCGTTCGAGTCGATGATCCGTACGCGGTGGCCGGCCGCGAGGTAGGCGTCCACGAGATGAGAGCCGATGAAACCGAGACCGCCGGTGATGACGACTTCGCCACCTGGTGCTCGCACGGACCCGCCTTTCCCGCTCGAGGAAAACGGTCACACGGGGCTATGTAGCCCCTTTGTCATCTAGGCGGGATTAAAACAGTTTTCGCCCGTCTTGTCACCCATGGCCACAACTTTTCACCGGGCCGGGGATCGGCACGTTCCACGCGGCTATATCGTGCCCCAGACGGGCGTGCCGGGGTCGGGTGGGGGAAGGGTCTCGAGCATGGCCGCCACGCTCTCCCAGTCGGCCACCGCCACACTGCCGCCCATCATCAGCAGCCGGATGGCGACCTCGTGGTGCGCGGAGCGGAACACGTCGATGCCCTCCATGACCTGACCGGTGACCGCTTCGTACCCCATGCCGCCGCCCTGGCCCTTGAAGAAGGTCACGCCCTCCTTGCCGTCGCCCCAGAAGTCGCCGATGGCGTCGAGTTCCTCCCCCATCAGCGTGACGAACGCGGCGAGCTCGCTCGCCTCGAGTTCGAAGGCCTCCGCCGACGATCCGAGCCGCGATCGGTCGATCTCCATCTGGTCCTCTCACCGCGCGGGTTTGTGAGCCATGGCGAAATACACCAGCGTCCTGCCGATGGTCTCCTTCCAGGTGGGAGCGAGGTCGGCGCCCGTCTCCCCGCTCAGGACGTCGTACGTGGGGCCGTAGCCGACCGACCCTCCGGCCATCCGGCTCAGGAAGTACTGCACGTCAGGGTTGGCGCTCACCCTCTTCATCAGGGGCGCGGCGGCGTCGAACACGCCGTAGAAGGCGACCGACGCGGCGAACTCCTTCAGCGCCCGCGTCGCGTTCTCCTGGAACGACCCGACGTCCTCGCCCCGCAGCGCCTTGACTCCCGCCATCACCGACACGTCGCCGACCGCGAAGATGGCGCTGCCGAGGGAGAACTCCGTCAGCTTGCTCAGGACGATCTTGGCGATGCTGTGCTCCAGCAGCTTCGCCAGCATGCCCGCCTGCGCCCGGCGCATGAGGAACTGGGTGACCTGGTACGCCGCTCCCGCCTGCCAGGGAAAGGTGGCGATGTAGACGAAGCTGGCGAGGTTGGCCAGGGCGAGCGTCTCGTACGTGCGCCGCGCCGCGTCGATCACGTCGGCGAACTCCAGGCAGGCCGCGGCGTTCTGCCGGCAGCGGCGGGCGAGTCTGGCGGCATAGCCCGCGCCCTCGTCCGCCGGATACAGGTCGGCGCTGACGGCGCGCTTGTAGGCGTTCACCCCGTCGCCGCCGTTGTGCCGCCAGACCGCCTCGGCCGCGGGGAACGTGCGGCGCGGGCTCTGCTCGATGCGGTCGGCGAGCCGGTTCCAGACGACGGCGGCCTGGCGGGCTTTGGCGGGGTCACCTTTCGGATAGTCGACGGCGAGCATCTCGAAGACGAAGCCGGCCAGACCGAGGGTCCCGAAACCGAGGATGCCCGCGCGGCCGAAGTTGAACTTCAACGCCCGCGACCCCCGCGGGGGTCGTCCGGCACGCTGTCGTCCAGCGGCGTTCCGGCGATGAACGGGGTCACCAGGTCAGCCGCCGCCTGCTCGGCCTCCCGCGCAGCCTCGCCCGCCGCCTCCAGGATCGCCTCCGCCAGCGCGGCCGAGCCGAGGCGCATGGCACGCGGGTCGATGGTGAGCCCGGTGAGCCCGCCGGTCTGCGTGGCCTCGGCGACCACGCGTCCCTGCGCCGCCTCGCCGCGGCCCCTGACCGCGGTCATCTGGTCGTTCAGCCGCTCCAGCGCCGCCACGTCCTCGCGGTAGCCCTGGAGCAGCCTGCCGAGCTCCTGATCTCCTGCTGCGTCGAGAGGATCCGCCGGTGGTGTCATCCCCGTCTCCTGGCTCACAACCCTGCCCTGGCACGTCGCTGCTGTCATTGAAGATCTTCTACCTTATCCACAAACAAAGCAGGACATATAGGGATGTCCCGGACCTATTGCGCCGGCGGCCCGCCGGGCAGCGCCGCGTGGACCCCGGCGCAGACGGCGCTTCGCCTATCCTGGTCGCCTACGCTGACCTTGGGAGACATCGCCGATGTCCATGGAGCTCGACCTCGTGCCCAGCGGCCTCGCGCGGGTCATCGACGAGCTGCCGCTGGTCGACCACCACGTCCACGGCGCCACCACCCGAGACCTGCCGCGCAGGGCGTTCGAGGAGATGATCGGCGAGTCCGACCGGCCGGTGCCCGAGTGGATGACCCGCTTCGACTCCCAGCTCGGCCACGCGATCCTGCGCCACTGCGCGCCCGTGCTCGGCCTCGGCCCGCACTGCGCGCCGGAGGAATACCTGGCCAGGCGGGCCAGGCTCGGCACCGGCGAGGTCAACCGGCTGCTGCTGACGGCCTGCGGCGTCGGGCACTTCCTCGTCGAGACCGGCTACCGCGGCGACGAGCTCCTCGGACCGGCCGGCATGGCCGAGGCCAGCGGCTCACCCGCCGACGAGGTGGTGCGGCTGGAGACCGTGGCCGAGCAGGTGGCCGCCGCCGGATGCGAGGCGGGCGCGTTCGCCGGCCGGTTCGCGGAGACCCTGTGGGAGCGCACCCGCACGGCGCGCGGGCTCAAGACCGTCGTCGCCTACCGGCACGGCCTCGACTTCGACCCCGAGCCGCCCTCGGCGGCGGAGGTCGCCGAGGCCGCCGGGCGCTGGCTGGCCGGAGGAGGCGGGCGGCTGGACGATCCCGTGCTGCTGCGGCACCTGATCTGGGCCGGGCTCGACCGGGGGCTTCCCCTGCAGTTCCACATCGGCTACGGCGACCCCGACATCGACCTGCGCCGCTCCGACCCGCTGCTGCTGCGCGGCCTCATCGAGCGGGCCGAGCCCACCGGGGTGCCGCTGATGTTGCTGCACTGCTACCCCTACCACCGGCACGCGGGGCTGCTGGCGGAGGCGTACCCGAACGTCTTCTTCGACGTGGGGCTCGGCGTCAACCACACGGGGGCGCGGAGCGCGGCGCTCGTGGCCGAGAGCCTCGAGGTGGCGCCTTTCGCGAAGGTGCTCTTCTCCTCCGACGCCTGGGGACCGGCCGAGCTGCACTTCCTGGGAGCCCTGCTGTGGCGGCGGGCGATGGCGCGCGTGCTGGGTGACTTCGTGGCCGAGGGGGAGTGGTCGGTCGCCCAGGCGGCGCGGGTGGCCTCGATGACCGGCGTGGAGAACGCCCGCCGCGTCTACGACCTGGGCCCCGGCGGGTGAACGGAGCACCGGACAGAGAACGCGACCATGACGAAACCGCCGCGAAGCCTTAGGCTCGGCGGCGATGGACCTCGAAAGCTTCCGCCCCGGTTCCGGCCTGCTCGAACCCCGCGCGGCCCTCCGTTCCGACGCTCCCGCCGTCGACCTCAACGGCACGTGGCGCTTTCGCCTCTCGCCCGCGGCCGACGTCCCCGACGACTTCGCCAGGCCCGGCTACGACGACGCCGGCTGGCACGACCTGCCCGTCCCCGCCCACTGGCCGCTGCACGGCCACGGCGCCCCCGCCTACACCAACGTCTCCTACCCGTTCCCCGTCGACCCGCCCCGGGTGCCCGGCGAGAACCCCACAGGCGACTACCGCCGCGCGTTCGACCTGCCCGAGGGGTGGACGGGCGGCCGGCTGCGGTTCGAGGGCGCCGAGTCCTTCGCCAGGGTCTGGCTCAACGGCCACGAGCTGGGCTTCTGGACGGGAAGCAGGGTGCCGGCCGAGTTCGACGCCGGCCCGTGGCTCAAGCCGGGACGCAACGTGCTCGCCGTGCGCGTGCACCAGTGGTCGGCCGCCAGCTACCTGGAAGACCAGGACATGTGGTGGCTGCCGGGCATCTTCCGCGACGTCACGCTCACCCGCTCCACCGCCGACGCCTTCGTGCACGCCTCCTACGCGGACGGGCGTGGCACGCTCAGCTTCGACGGCGAGGGCACCTTGAGCGTGCCCGAGCTCGGCGTCGCCGGGCTGGAGCCGGGCACCGAGATCACGGTCGAGGCGGAGCCGTGGACGGCCGAGACACCCCGCCTGTACGACGCCGTGCTGACCTGCCCCGGCGAGTCCGTACACCTGCGCGTCGGCTTCCGCACGATCTCCATCGCGGACGGCGTGCTCCTCGCCAACGGCAGCCCGCTGCTGCTCAAGGGCGTCAACCGGCACGAGTTCCACCCCCGGCACGGCCGAGCGGTCACGTACGACACGATGCGCGAGGACGTGCTGCTGATGAAGCGGCACAACGTCAACGCCGTCAGGACCAGCCACTACCCGCCGCACCCCGCCTTCCTCGACCTGTGCGACGAGCTGGGCCTGTGGGTGATCGACGAGTGCGACCTCGAGACCCACGGCTTCGGCCAGGTCGGCTGGCACGGCAACCCCACCGACGACCCCCGCTACGCCGACGCGCTGCTCGACCGCATGCGCCGCATGGTCGAACGCGACAAGAACCACCCCAGCGTCATCATGTGGTCGCTCGGCAACGAGGCGGGGGTCGGCCGCAACCTGGCCGTCATGGCCGACTGGACCCGCGAGCGCGACCCGTCCCGCCCGCTCCACTACGAGGGCGACCGGTCCTGCGCGCACACCGACGTCTACTCGCGCATGTACGCCTCCCACGCCGAGGTCGAGGCCATCGGCCGCTACGAGGAGGAGGCGCTCGACGACCCCGGCCAGGACGCGCGGCGGCGGGCGATGCCGTTCCTGCAGTGCGAGTACGCCCACGCCATGGGCAACGGGCCCGGCGGGCTGGCCGAGTACCAGGAGCTGTTCGAGCGTTACCCGCGGCTGGCCGGCGGGTTCGTCTGGGAGTGGATCGACCACGGGCTCGAACACCCCGACCACGAGTACGCCTACGGCGGCGACTACGGCGAGCCCGTCCACGACTCCAACTTCGTGATCGACGGGCTCCTGTTCCCCGACCGCACACCGTCCCCCGGGCTGCTCGACCTGAAGAAGGTGTTCGAGCCGGTCAGGTTCGAGTTCGGCGACGGGGTCGTGCGGGTCGTCAACGGACACGGCTTCCGCGACCTGTCCCACCTGGAGTTCGTCGCCTCGGTGGAGGTGGAGGGCGAGACCGTCGCCGAGCACCGCCTCGACGTGCCCGCCGCCGGGGGCGAGTGCAAGGTGCCCGACGTGAGCGGCCCCGACGGCGAGCGGTGGCTGACCGTGCGCGCCGTGCTCGCCCGCGACGAGCCGTGGGCGGACGCCGGCCACGAGGTGGCGTGGGGGCAGGCGCTGCTGGTCCGGCACCCCGCCCGCTTCGAGCGGTCGCCGGCCGCGTTCGTGACCGGCGGCACGGAGATCACCGCCGGCGACTCCGCGTTCGACGCCGCCTCAGGCCGGCTCGTCCGGCTCTTCGGGATCGACGTCGAAGGCCCGCGGCTCGACCTGTGGCGGCCGCCCACCGACAACGACAGGTACGGCGGGCTCGAAGGCGCCTGGCGCGGGCTCGGCCTGCACCGGCTCACCCACCGGGTCGACGCGGTCGAACAGGGCGACGAGCTGACCGTCCGCACCCGGGTCGCGCCCGCGGCCACCGACCACGGGATCTGGGCGACGTACCGGTGGACCTTCGACGGCGGGCTCCGGCTGCTCCTGGACATCGAGCCCACCGGCGACTGGCGCGACCCGATCCCGCGGCTCGGCGTCACCATGTCGCTGCCCCGTACCTTCGACCGGGTCACGTGGTTCGGGATGGGGCCCGGCGAGGCGTACCCGGACACCGGGCTGGCCGCCCGCATGGGCCGCTGGTCGGCCACGATCGACGAGCTCCAGACGCCGTACGTCCACCCGCAGGAGAACGGCCACCGCGCCGAGGTGCGGTGGGCCGACCTCGGCGGGTGCAGGGTCACGGGGGATCCCGTGTTCGGGATGACCGCGCGGCCGTGGAGCAACGACGTGCTGACCCGCGCCCGCCACCGGCCCGACCTGGTGGCGGGCGACCGCGTGTACCTCCACCTGGACCTCGCGCACCAGGGCATCGGCACCGCCACCTGCGGCCCCGGGGTGCTGCCCGGTTACGAGCTGCGGGCCCGCCGGTCGACGCTGAGGATCCGCTTCGACCGGACATGACCCGGCAGGCCGGGCCCCGCGTGCCGCGGGACCCGGCCCACGCCCGGCCGAGGCGGCCGGGCTGACCGGGCCGGGGCGGGATCGTCAGGCGGGCACGGTGAGGATCGTGCCCGCGCCGACCGTCAGCCCGCCCTCGCGGATCGCGAAGCCGAGCCCGGGCTCCAGCGCGACCGCCTTGCCCAGCTCCACCGCCACCTCGACCGTGTCGCCCGGCTGCGCCGGCTCGGGCAGGGTCAGCTCGCCGGGCACGTCGGTCGTGCGCACGTAGAACTGCGGCCGGTACCCGGACACGACGGGCCTGCGCCGCCCGCCCTCCTCGGCGGTCAGCAGGTAGACGCGGGCGGTGAACGACGAGCGGGCCCGCCCGCTGCCCGGCTCGGCCAGCACCATCCCCCGCCGCACTTGCTCGCGGCGCACTCCGCGCAGCAGCACGGCGGCGTTGTCGCCGGCCTCGCCCCGCTCCATCGTCTTGCCGAACGTCTCCACGCCCGTCACGACGGCGCCGAACCCGTCGCCGAACCCGACGACGTCCACCGTGTCGCCGACGCGCACCGCGCCACGCTCGATGGCGCCGGTGACGACCGTGCCGCGGCCGGTGACCGTCAGCACGTTCTCCACCGGCATGAGGAAGGGCGCGTCGACGTACCGCACCGGCACGGGGATGTGCTCGTCCACCGCCGTGAGCAGCGCGTCGACCGACGCCGTCCAGACCGGGTCGCCCTCCAGCGCCCGCAGCCCGGACACCCGCACCATCGGGACGCCGTGGTAGCCCTGCCCGCTCAGCAGGTCCTGCAGCTCCAGCTCCACCAGGTCGAGCAGCTCCGGGTCGGCGCCGTCGGCCTTGTTGACGGCCACCACCAGGTGCTCGACGCCGACCCGCCTGGCGAGCAGGACGTGCTCCCTGGTCTGCGGCATGATCCCGTCGTGCGCGGACACGACGAGGATCGCGCCGTCGAGCTGCGCCGCCCCCGTGATCATGTTCTTCACGTAGTCGGCGTGCCCCGGCATGTCCACGTGCGCGTAGTGCCTGGTGGCGGTCTCGTACTCGACGTGCGAGATGTTGATCGTGATCCCCCTGGAGGCCTCCTCCGGGGTCCTGTCGATCCGCTCGAACGGCGTGAACGTGGCCTGCCCCCGCGCCGCGAGCACCTTGGTGATCGCGGCGGTCAGCGTGGTCTTGCCGTGGTCGACGTGGCCCATCGTGCCGATGTTGAGGTGCGGCTTGTTGCGCACGTAGGCCTGCTTGGCCATGATTCCCTCTCCTGAGACTCCCGAGCTTCGTGACCCGTCAGGGCCGGTCGACCTCCCCCCGCCGGGTCACTTCATGACGAACGGGAAGAGGTCAGCGCTCCAGGCCGTCGCAGGCACGCTCGAACGCGCCCGCCGGCAGGGCGGGCGTCGCCAGGTGAGCGCGCGGGAACATGAGGAACATCGTGCGACGATCAGCACGGGGACGCAACAGATTATTCCCGTGCGCCCTTCGCGAGGCCCTCCTCAGCGGGGTCTGAGCCGGCGGGCCAGGTCGAGCCAGAGGGTGACGTCGGAGGCGGAGTGGTGCCGGATGGCCCAGTCCACCAGGCGCAGGCTCATGTGCGCCCAGCAGACCGGCGCCACCTCGTCAGGGACGTCCGCCAGCAGGCGCGGCGCGCGGCAGGCCAGGTCGAAACGGAGCGTGACCAGGTCGAAATCGGCGTCGCCGCGCACGGCGCCGTCCCAGTCGATCACGCCGGTGACCGTCCCCGCCGCGTCCACCAGCACGTTCTCGGGATGGAAGTCGGTGTGCACCAGGTCGTCGCCCTCGAGGGTGTCGGGGAACGCCTGGCCGATCTCCTCCACCTCGTCGAGCAGCCGCCGCGTCCGGCCGTCGTAGTCGCGCAGCGGCCCGTGCATGCAGAACCCGGGACCGTCCGCCCGCAGGTGCAACCGGAGCCCCGGCAGGTCGGGGCGGCCCGCGAGCACGCCACGGCACCGCCTGTTGATCTCGATCATGGAGCGGACGGTCTGCGCCGTGGGCGCGTGCGCGGGCGCGCCGGGCAGCAGCTCCTGGACGACGACCGGCGGATGGACCAGCTCGTACGCGGGCGCCGGAACGCCCGCCGCCCGCGCCACCTCCAGGAGTTCGCTCACGTCGGGACCGCGGGTGAGCACCGACCGGCGGCCGTCCGGCCGGCGCACGTACGCCGCGCCGACCTGGCCACCGGGACAAGGGCCCTCGTAGGTGAGCGGGACGGGCAGCCGGTCCAGGTATTCGGTGACGTCGAGCCGGGGCACAGGGGAGAACGTCATGGGGTTCCTCACGTAGACCAGGGGTCAGTATGCCGGGCGAGTCCGCCGGCACGGCCGCCGCGGACCGCCACCGGGATGCCCCGGGCGGGCGGCCTCGGCTTGGACCCGGGCACAACGGAACCCCCGCCGTTCGTCGGATAGCCCGAAGAAGGGGGAATGGTGCTGCTCTACGGTTCGGATATGCCGCGTCTCACCCTGGATGATCTCTACCGCTTCGCCGTACCCTCCGATCCCTGCCTGCGCCCCGACGGGGGCGCGGTCGCGTACACGCTGACCACCGTCGACCGGGACGCCGACGAGAACCGCACGGAGGTCTGGCTCGCCGCGCCCGGCGATCCTCCGCGCAGGCTGGCCGGCGGGAGCGCGGCCCGGTGGTCGCCGGACGGGCGGACGCTGGCGTTCCTGCGGCCCGTGGACGGCAGGCCGCAGATCCACCTGCTCCCCATGGGCGGCGGCGAGCCGGCCCCGCTCACCTCGGCGGCGCTGGGAGCGGGGGCGCCGCGCTGGTCGCCGGACGGCACCCGCATCGCGTTCAGCGCCCCGGTGGGACCCGGCGGGCAGGCCCCCGATCCGGACGCGCCGGTGGTGGCCGACCGGCTGGAGTACAAGGCGGACGGCACGGGGCTGCTGCGCGGGATGAGCGCGCACCTGTTCGTGGTGGACGTGGCGAGCGGGGAGACGACCCAGGTCACCGAGGGCGACTTCTTCGCGGGGGAGCCGTCGTGGGGTCCGGACGGGACGCGGCTGGCGTTCGTCGCGGACATGGAGGCCCATCGCGACCTCGAGGTGGGCGGCGCCGTCCACACCGTGGAGCTGGGCGGGGGGCTCGGCGGGGAGCCGCGGCGGCTGACCGGTCCCGAGCTCATCTGCACCGGAGTGTGGTGGCTGGGCGATCGGCTGGTCGTCACCGGCATGAAGGGCGGCCCCGTCGGGCACGTACGGCTCTTCACGCTCGCCCCCGGCGGCGGCCCCGAGGAGGTCGAGACGGGGCTGGACCGCAACGTCATGACCGGGGCCCCCGGCTACCCCGGCGCCGTCCCCGCCCTCCTCTCCGGCGACGGAGACGACCTGGTGTTCTGCGTCCGCGACCGCGGCTGCTCCCACCTCTACCGCGCCACCGGCGAGAGGCTGGTGCCCGAGGAGGCGAGCGTGTCGGGGGCGAGCGTGGCGGCCGGCCTGATCGCGTACGTGGCCGCGACCCCCCACAGCGCCGGCGACGTCTACCTCGGCCGGCCGGGAGAGACCCCGGCGCGGCTCACCGACCACGCGCTCGACGGCGTCGAACTGTTCACGCCGGCCCGCCGCACGTTCACCGCCCCCGACGGCACCCCCGTCGAGGGTTTCGTGCTGCGGGACGAGAACGCCGCCACCCCCGGCCCGCTCCTGCTCGACGTGCACGGCGGCCCGCACAACGCCTGGGCCCCCGTGCTCGACGGCTTCCACCTCTACCACCAGGCGCTGGCAGCCAGGGGCTGGACGGTGCTCGCGCTCAACCCGCGCGCCAGCGACGGCTACGGCGAGGACTTCTACACCGCGGCCGTCGGCGCCTGGGGGCTGGCCGACGCCCAGGACTTCCTCGCCGCCGTCGACACGCTGATCGAGGAGAACGTCGCCGATCCCGACCGGCTGGCCGTCACCGGCTACAGCTACGGCGGCTACATGACGTGCTGGCTGACGGGCCACACCGGGCGCTTCAAGGCCGCGATCCCGGGCGGGTGCGTGAGCGACCTGACCAGCCTGGCCGGCACCTCGGACCTGGGACATGTGATGAAGGTGCACGAATGGGCCGGCGACCTCGCGGCCCAGTCGCCGATCACGTACGTGTCCGAGGTCGGCACCCCCACGCTCCTCCTGCACGGCGAGAGCGACGACCGCTGCCCGATCGGCCAGTCGGAGCAGTGGTTCGCCGCGCTGCGCGAGCGGCGCGTGCCCGTCCGGCTGGTGCGCTACCCCGGCGCCAGTCACCTGTTCATCCTGAACGGCCGGCCCTCACACCGGTACGACTACAACGAAAGGATCATCACGTGGCTGGAGCAATGGGTCAGCGGCTCCCCGAGCTGATCGCTCAGTACGAGGTGCCCGGCGCGGCGCTGGCGTACCTGCACGAGGGAGAGCTGCACGAGTTCGCCGCGGGCACGCTCAACGCCGCCACCGGCGTCGAGGCGACCCCGGACGCGCTCTACCAGATCGGCTCGGTCACCAAGGTGTGGACCGCCACCCTGCTCATGCGGCTGATCGAGCGGGGCCGCCTGACGCTGGACACCACGGTGGCGGAGGTGCTGCCGGAGTTCAAGGTCGCCGACGCCGAGGTCACCAAGGCCGTCACCATCAGGCACCTGCTCTCCCACACCAGCGGCATCGACGGCGACCTGTTCCTCGACACCGGCCGCGGCGACGACTGCGTCGAGAAGTACGTGGAGGCGTGTGCCGACCTGACCCAGAACCACCCGCTCGGCGGCACCCAGTCCTACTGCAACGCCGGGTTCGTCATCGCGGGCCGCGTCGTGGAGCGCCTGACCGGCGAGCGCTGGGACGACGCGCTCAGGAAGGAGATCGTCGAGCCGCTCGGCCTCACCCACACCTTGACCCTGCCCGAGGACGTGCTGCGCTTCCGCGCCGCGATGGGCCACGTGGACGGCGGCGCGCCGGCTCCGGTGTGGGGGCTCATGCGCTCGGCCGGCCCGGCCGGGCTCATCTGCGCCCGCCCCGCCGACGTGGTCGCCTTCGCCGGCGCCCACCTGCGCACGACCGGGGAGGGCGGGCTGCTCGACGACCCGCGGGCCATGTGGGAGCCGCAGATCGACATCCCCAACCCGCACACCCTGGGCAGGCAGTGGGGCATCGGCTGGATCCTGGACGAGTGGGACGGGCAGCGCGTCATCTCCCACGGCGGCAACACCATCGGCCAGCACGCCATGCTCTGGGCCGTGCCCGGCACCGGCACCATCGTGTGCGTCACCGCCAACGGCGGCCACTCCAACCCCTTCACCCGCGCACTGGCCACGGAACTGTTCGCCGAGCTCGACGGCCTGACCGTGCCCCCACTGCCGCAGCCGCCCGACCAGGACCCGGACGTGGACGCCGACCGCTACACCGGCGTCTACGAGCGGGTGGGCGCCCGCATCACGGTGTCGATGCGCGACGGGAGGCCCTGGCTGCGGTACGAGGCCACGGGGGCGCTGGCCGCCCTGCAGAAGGAGCCGGAGGAGTGCGAGCTGGTGCCCGTGGACGACGTCACGTTCGTGTGCCGGATGGGCGGCTCGCCCGACTGGGCGTCCGTGGTGTTCTACGAGCTGCCCGACGGCTCCCCGTACGTGCACATGGGCGCCCGAGCCACCCCGAAGACCGGCTGAGGGGGCGGGATGGACCTGCGGGACAGGCCCGGCGAGGCGGCCCGCGCGCACGGCGTGCCCGGGTGATCTCCATTATCGTGGATTATCGTGATCGGATGAGGGATCGTCCGCGTGCCAGTCTCGGGCGCATCCTCCACGACCTCGGCACCACGTTGCTCGACGTCGCCGCGTCACCCGGTGACCTCGACACCGAGGTCACCGGCGTGCACATCTACGACCCGCTCGACGAGCTGATCGTCCCGCCCGGCGGGATCCTGCTCGCCGTCGGCGTGCAGCGCGCGGACGACATCTGCGCCCTGGTCGAGCGGGCCGGGCAGGCCGCCGGCGTCGTCGTCAAGCTGCCCGTCGACGTGGACGAGCGGGTGCGGGCCGTGGTGCTGGAGACAGGCGTGGCCGTGCTCGGGCTCACCAGGGCGGCCTCCTGGTCGCAGGTCGCCGCGCTGCTGCGCTCGCTGCTGGCCGAGGGCGACCTGGCCGAGCCGGGGGAGGGGCCGCCTGACGACCTGTTCTCCCTGGCCAACGCCGTCTGCGCGCTGCTGGACGCGCCCGTCACGATCGAGGACAGGTCGTCGCGGGTGCTCGCCTACTCCGGCCGCCAGGACGAGGCCGACCAGGGCCGCGTCGAGACCGTGCTCGGCCGCCAGGTCCCCGACCGCTACCTGCGCATGCTCGACGAACACGGCTTCTTCAAGCAGCTCTACCAGAGCCGCGAGCCCGTCTACATGGAGCTCGACGACGAGAACGTCATCAACCGGGTCGCCGTCGCGGTCCGCACCGGCGACGAGATCCTGGGCTCCATCTGGGTGGCCGTGCACGAGCCGCTCAGCGAGCAGCGGCAGCGCGCGCTCGCCGACGCCGCCAAGATCGTGGCGCTGCAGCTGCTGCGCGAGCGGGCCGGGGCCGACACCCGGCGGCGGCTCCGCGCCGACCTGCTGTCCACCGTGCTGGCCGGCGGCACCGACTCGGCCGAGGCGGCCGAGCGGCTCGGCATCGCCACCCGCCTGTGCGTGCTGGCCGCCCAGCTGACCGGCGACTCCGCCGCCGACCCCGCACGCGGCGAGAGCGATGGGCAGCGCTTCTGCGACGCGCTCGCGCTGCACGTCGGCGCCATCCATCCCAAGGCCGCCGCCGCGCTCGTCGGCTCCGTCGCGTACGCGGTGCTGCCCCTGCAGCCGGGCGGGCCCGACAGCAGCGGGGAGGAGGCGCGGGCCGTACGCGTGGCCGAGAGCTTCCTGGCCAGGGTCGGGCCCCGGCACGCCGCCAACATCGGCGCGGGCCGCCTGGCGCTCAACCTGTCGCACGTCGCCAGGTCGCGCGCGGACGCCGACCGCGCGCTGCGCGTGCTGCGCGCCCGCGGCGCCACCGGCCAGGTCGCCGGGTACACCTCCGTGCACTTCGAGTCGCTGCTCCTCCAGGTCGCCGACGTGGCCGCCGCGGAGGAGCAGGCCCCCACCGGCCCCTACCAGCGGCTGCTCGACCACGACGCGGAGCACGGCACCGAGCTGAGCGCCACGCTGCGGGCGTACCTGGACGCGTTCGGCGACGTCAACGCCGCCTGCGCCCAGGTCCACGTGCACGCCAACACCTTCCGCTACCGGCTCAAGCGGCTCGTCGAGATCAGCGGCCTCGACCTGTCGGACCCCGACGCCCGGCTCACGGTGATGCTGCAGATGCGGATCTTCGGCCGCTAGCACGAGGCCGCCCGGCTTTTTCGTCACCGGGCACGAAGCACCGGGCCCGGCGAGGGGCGAAGGTGGTGCACACCCCCCACGCTCGACGGGAGTCCCCCATGAGAAAACCGGCAGCTGCGGCTCTCACCTCGCTCGCCCTGCTCGCCGCCGGCTGCGGAGGCGCCGGCGGCGAGGGCGCCGGCGACGGTGCGCCGGCCAGGGGCGGCACGTTCACCTACGCGATCTCGGCCGACCCCGGCGGCCTCGACCCCGCCATGGGCGTGCTCTCGATCACGAACACCACGCTCTCGCTCGCGTACGACACGCTCGTCACCGCATCCGACGACGGCAAGATCGTGCCCAGGCTGGCCGAGAAGTGGGAGGTCAAGCCCGACAGCGCCACGTTCACCCTGCGCAAGGGCGTCACCTGCTCCGACGGGGCCCCGCTGACCGCCTCCGACGTCGCCGACAGCGTCAACCACATCACCGACCCCGCCACGAAGTCGCCCATCTACGGCGTGCTGGTGCCCACCGGGATGAAGGCCACCGCCGACGACGCGGCGGGCACGGTGACGCTGTCCATGCCGGAGCCGTTCAGCTTCATCCTGGAGAGCGCCCGGTCGCTGTTCATCGTGTGCGGCAAGGGCGTCAAGGATCGCTCGCTGCTGGCCCGCGGGACCTCCGGCTCCGGCCCGTACCAGCTGACCGAGGCGGTGCCCAGCGACCTCTACACGTTCAAGGTGCGCAGGGAGTACGCCTGGGGCCCCGGCGGCGCGACCGCCGCCGACCTGCCCGAGACCGTCGTACTCAAGGTCGTCCCGAACGAGCAGACCGCCGCCAACCTGCTCATCTCCGGCACCATCAACGGCGCGACCGTCTACGGCCCCGACCGGGCCCGCCTGGAGGCCACGCCCGGCGTGGTCAAGAAGGTCGTCCCCTTCACCAACGGCCAGTACTTCTACCACCAGGGCGACGACAGGCCCGCGCACGACCCGGACGTGCGCAAGGCGCTCACCCAGGCCGTCAACCTCAAGGAGCTGGCCGGCATCGCCTCCAGCGGCAACGGCAGGCCGGCCACGGGGCTCGTCATGGAGCCGCGCCCCTGCAAGGGCGACTCGGTCACCGGGCACGTCCCCGCCCACGACGCGGCGGCCGCCGCGGCCGCCCTGGACGCGGCCGGCTGGAAGGCGGGGCCCGACGGGGTGCGGGTCAAGGACGGCAAGCGGCTGACGCTGCGGCTGATGTACGCCACCACGCGCGGGGCCGGGGTGCAGGCCGCGGTCGAGTACCTGGGCCAGGCCTGGCGCAAGGTGGGGGCCGAGGTGAAGCTGAACGGCATCATCGACGCCAAGCTCTCGGAGTCGCTCAACGCCACCCAGGACTGGGACGTCGTCTGGCTCCCCATCGGGGTTTCCCTGCCCTCCCAGCTCATCGGCTTCCTGTCCGGCCCGGCCGCGCCCAAGGGGGCCAACTTCGCCCACCTGGACAACAAGCGCTACGAGTCGCTCATCGCCGAGGCCGGGCTGCTGCCGTCGGCCGAGGGCTGCGACCAGTGGCTCGAGGCGGAGTCCGCCCTGTTCGAGGCCGCCGACCTGGTGCCGGTGGTGGAGAACACGGTGCTGCACGCGGCCAAGGGGGCCACGTACGACATGCAGGCAGGGGAGTTCGTGCCCACCTCGATCAGGCTCACCCAGGGAGGCTGAGTGCCCGACACCAGCGGCCTCGAGACGCCCGGGACCGTCACCGGCCCGCCGTTCCCCCCGCCCGGCCGCGCACCCGAGGCGGTCCGGCGGGCGGCGCGGCGCAGGGCGCGGGTCGTGGTGCGGCGGGCGGTGCGGTTCGCCGTGTCGCTGGCCGTGCTGCTGGCCGCCTCCTTCGCGATGATCCACCTCATCCCCGGCGACCCGGTGCGCACGGCGCTCGGACCGACCGCCCCGGTGGAGCTGGTGGAGGCGCGCCGGGCGGCGCTCGGCCTGGACCGCCCGCTCCCGGAGCAGTTCGCGACCTACGTGACCAACGTCCTGTCCGGAAATCTCGGGACCTCGTTCATCACCAGCGAGCCCGTCGGCGAGGTCATCGCCGCCCGGCTGCCCAACACCCTGGCCCTCGCCCTCCTCGCCACCCTCCTCGCCCTGCCGGCGGGCGTCCCGCTCGGCATGTGGGCGGCCGTCCGCACCCAGAACGGCCGCAACCGCGGCTCCGAGCTGACCTTCGGCTCCGTCACCGGCACCGCCGTGGCCGTCCCCGAGTTCCTGTACGCGATCGGCCTCGTGTCCGCCTTCGCCATCGGCCTCGGCTGGTTCCCGCCCGCGGGCAAGGCCGGGCCGATCACGTACGTGCTGCCCGTGCTCGCCCTCGCGGCCGGCCCCGTCGCCATGATCGCCCGCATCGCCCGCGTGGAGACCCTGCGCGAGCTGGGCAAGGACTACGTGCGCCTGGCCAGGGCCAAACGCCTGCCCGCGCGCCGGCTGCACCTGCGGCACGTGCTGCCCAACACGCTCACCGCGACCCTGACCGTGTGCGGGCTGCTGCTGACCTCGCTCATCGCCGGCAGCGTGCTCGTCGAGTTCGTCTTCGCCTGGCCCGGGCTCGGTCTGAAGATCGTCGAGTCGATCACGCAGAAGGACTACCCGGTCGCCCAGGGCGTGATCCTCGTCTACGGCGCGATCGTGCTAGTCGTGAACCTGGCCGTCGACCTCCTGCTCGGCGCCCTCGACCCCACCTCTGAGATCAGGGAGCAGTCCTGATGCCCGTCCGATGGAGCGGCCCCGCCGTGGCCGGAGCCGTGATCGTCGCGCTCATGGCGGCGCTCGCCGTCGCCGGCCCGATCGTCTGGGGCGATGCCGCCGAGCGCATCGACGCCGGCGCCATCCTCCAGGGCGCCTCGGCCGAGCACCCGCTCGGCACCGACAACCTCGGCCGCGACCTGCTGGCCAGGGTGCTGGTGGCGGGCCGGTTCTCGCTGGCGCTGGCGCTGGCCGCCACCCTCATCGGCGCGGTCGCCGGCATCCTGCTCGGCACGCTCCCGTCCGTGCTCCCCAGGCGCGCGGCCCGGCTGGCCACCGGCACGGTCAACGCGCTGGTGGCCTTTCCCGGGCTGCTGCTGGCCATGTTCACCGCGGTCGTCGCCGGCCTCGGCGCGCGCGGTGCGGTGCTCGGCATCGGCGCGGCCATCGCGCCGGGCTTCGCCCGGCTCACCCAGACGCTGGCCGCCACGGTCGCCGGCGCCGACTACGTCTCCGCCGCCCGCATGCTCGGCGTGCCCCGCCGCCGCATCCTCTCCCGGCACGTGCTGCCCAACATCGCCGAGCCGCTCATCCTCAACCTCACCCAGGCGCTCGGCGGCGCCCTGCTCGGCCTTGCCGGCATGTCGTTCCTGGGGCTCGGCGTGCAGCCGCCGTCGTTCGACTGGGGCCGGCTGCTGTTCGACGGGTTCTCGCGCATCTACGTGACGCCCGAGGTCGCGCTCGGCCCCGCGGCCGCCGTCGCGCTCGCCGGCATCGGCTTCAACCTGCTGGGGGACGCCCTGGCCAGGGCCGCCGCGCGCACGACCGTACGGAAGGCCGAGGAGCCGCCGGCACCGCCGGCCGAGCCGGACGAGCCGGACCCCGGCGCCGTGCTGGACGTGCGTGACCTGACCGTCACCTTCCCCGGCGGCTCGAACCCCGTGCGGGGCCTGTCGCTGACCGTCGCGCCCGGCGAGGTCGTCGGGCTCGTGGGCGAGTCCGGCAGCGGCAAGAGCCTGACCGCGGCCGCCATCGGCGGGCTCGTCCCCTACCCGGGGAAGGTCACCTACGGCCGGCTGCACCTGGGCGGCAGGGACGTCGCCACGCTGTCGGACAAGGAGCTCGGCACCGCGCTCGCGATGGTCTTCCAGGACCCGCTCGCCGCGCTCAACCCCGCGCTCAAGGTCGGCGGCCAGCTCGCCGAGGTCGCCGTCGTGCACGAGGGCGCGAGCCGGGCCGAGGCCCGCCGCCGCGCCGTCGACCGGCTCGGCCAGGTGCACCTGCCCGAGCCGGAACGGCGCGCCGCCCAGCACCCGCACGAGCTGTCCGGCGGCATGCGGCAGCGCGCCGTGATCGCCATGGGCCTGATGGGCACGCCCCGCCTGATCATCGCCGACGAGCCCACGACCGCGCTCGACGTGACTGTGCAGCGGCAGATCCTGCGGCTGCTGCGCGAGGTCGTGGCCGAGACGGGCGCGGCCACGCTGTTCATCTCGCACGACATCGCCGTCGTGGGCCAGCTGTGCGACCGCGTCGTGGTCATGTACGCCGGCCGCGTCGTCGAGGAACTGCCCGCCGACCGGCTCGCCGAGGGCGCCGCCCACCCCTACACCAGGGCGCTGATCGCCTCCCTGCCCGGCCTGGACACCGACAGGACCAGGCCGCTGGCCGGCATTCCCGGCACCCAGCCCGCGCCCGACCAGGTCGGCCCCGGCTGCGCCTTCGCCCCCCGATGTTCCCTGGCCACCGAGCGGTGCACCACCGAACGCCCGGAACTCGACGCGCACGGCCCCCGGCAGCGGGTCGCCTGCTGGGAGGTCTCATGATCATCAAGAACCTGACGGTGCGGTTCGGCGACTTCACCGCCGTCGACGACGTCACGCTGGAGGTCCCCGACGGCCAGGTCGTCGGGCTCGTCGGCGAGTCGGGATCCGGCAAGTCGTCGCTGGCCAGGGCCGTCTGCGGGCTCGTGCCGTACACGGGGAGCATCGAGGGCGCCCGCCGCGTGCAGATGGTGTTCCAGGACCCGTACGCGTCGCTGAACCCCCGCATGAGGGTCGGCGACACCGTCGCGGAGGGCATCAGGGCCCGCGACCGCGACAGCGAGGTGAAACGGCTGCTCGAACTCGTGCGCCTGCCCGCGGAGGTGGCCGGCCGCTACCCGCGCGAGCTGTCCGGCGGGCAGCGGCAGCGCGTCGCGATCGCCCGCGCCCTCGGCGGCGACCCCGGCCTGCTGGTCGCCGACGAGATCACCAGCTCGCTCGACGTGTCGGTGCAGGGCGCCGTGCTCAACCTCGTCCGCGGGCTCCGCGACGAGCTGGGCCTGCCGATGGTGTTCATCTCGCACAACCTGGCCGTGGTCAGGTACGTCGCCGACGTGGTCGCCGTCATGCACCAGGGCCGGCTGGTCGAGGCGGGCCCCACGGAGCAGGTCGTCGGCGAGCCCGCGCACGACTACACGCGCGCCCTGCTGGCCGCGGTGCCCCGGCTCAGAGGGTGATCCACTCCGTGGCCGTGGTCACCTCGTCGAGCACGGCCGGGATCGGCTCGACGCCGAGACCCGGACCGGCCGGCACCGCGAGGTGCCCGTCCACCAGCTCGAACGGTTCGGTGATGTCGGTCGCGTAGTAGCGGCGCGACCCCGAGGTGTCACCCGGCAGGGTGAACCCGGGCAGCGCCGCCAGCGCCACGTTCGCCGCCCGGCCGAGCCCGGTCTCCAGCATGCCTCCGCACCACACCGCGACGCCGCTGGCCCGGCACAGGTCGTGGATGCGCCGCGCCTCCAGGTAGCCGCCGATCCGGCCCGGCTTGACGTTGATGATCGAGCACGAGCCGAGCGCGATCGCCGCCGCGGCGTGCTCGGCCGACTCGATCGACTCGTCCAGGCAGATCGGCGTCGTGAGCTGCTCGGCCAGCTTGGCGTGCTGCACCAGGTCGTCGTTGGCCAGCGGCTGCTCGATCAGCAGCAGGTCGAACGCGTCGAGCCGGGCCAGCCGCCGGGCGTCGGTCAGGGAGTAGGCGGCGTTCGCGTCGACCTGGAGCAGCACGTCGTCGCCGAACCGCTCGCGCACCGCCCTGACCGGCTCGACGTCCCAGCCGGGCTCGATCTTCAGCTTGATGCGGACGTACCCCTCGTCCAGGTAGCCCGCCACCGCGTCGAGGAGCTGCGGGATCGAGTCCATGATGCCGACCGACACCCCGCACGGCACCCGGGTGCGCGACGCGCCGAGGAAGCGGCCGAACGACTCGCCCGCCGCCCTCAGCTGCGCGTCCAGCACCGCCGTCTCCACCGCCGCCTTGGCCATGCGGTGGCCCTTGATCGGCTCCAGGGCGCGGGCCACGCCCTGCGCGTCGACGTTCGACGGCAACGCGGGCAGCAGGAACCGGCGGATCACCTCGGCCGCGCCGTCGACGTACTCGGAGGAATAGAGCGGCTCCGACATCGCCACGCACTCGGCCCAGCCCTCGGCGTCCGGCGTCACGACCCTGACCAGCAGGACGTCGCGGGACGTCTCGGTGCCGAACGAGGTGCGGAACGGCGCCACCAGCGGCATCGCGATCCGGCGCAGCTCAACTCCAGTGATCTTCACGCTTGCTCCACCACGTAGTAGGACTTCCCGCAGAACCCCGTGACCGCGCGGCCCTCCGCCATCAGGCCACCCAGTACCTCGCGCACGGCGTGCCGCCACGCCTTGGCCGTTCCCGGGTCGCTGCCGCGCAACCCCTCGATGTCGGCGGGAACGGCGACCAGCACGGCCCCCGCCCCCACCGGCCCCTGCACCGGCCTGCCGCCCTCGTCGGCCAGCGCGACCACCGCGCCGTCCGGTGCCGCGCTCAAGCCGGGCTCGCGCCGGGACAGCGCCTCCACATGCGGCGCGGTCAGCGGCCACACCGCCAGCAGCCGGTCGGACTCGTCGCCCTGGTTGATCGCGTCGCCCATGACGCCGTAGAAGCGCGGAAGGTACTCCTGCGGCCGCGCGCCCAGCTTCGCCAGGTTGAAGTGGGCGTTGCGGCGCACGAGCGGATCGTAGGTCCAGGTGATGCGCTCGATCCCGCGCCCCAGGGCCCAGCGGCGCTGGTGCAGCTTGAGCTCGAACCCGGCGCCGCGCCGCGTCGTGCCGGTGACGTGCGAGTGCAGCGCGCCGCCCGCCGCGAGGAACCCGACCGAGCCGCCCACCAGCCGGTCGCCCTCGAAGGCGCCGGCGACGTAGCCGCCCGCGTGCGACAGCGCCCGCATCAGCTCCATCGTGATGGGCGGGTCGCCGGGCCCGAAGTGCCAGATGTCCTCGAACAGGTCGTTGACCTGCTCGAACTCCGCCATCTCGTGGAGCTCCCTGACCTCGATCAACCTGCCGCTCCTCCTCGTGGACGCGTTCACTGGCGACGGTATGCCATGGTGCGCCCGCCGGGATTCGTGCCCGGCCACCAAGAGAAAGGCGGTCCTTCGTCGAGCTGCCCTAGCGGGCGCGCTCGAGCCCGCCTGTATCGTCGTACTCAAACTCGCCCGCCCCCGCGCCGGACCGGCGTTCGCCCCCGCGCCGTCACGGTCTAGGGTTTCCCGGGTGGAAGAGGAGTTCACGCGGGTGCTCGGCGGCGCCGACGCCGTCATGGAGCCGCTCACGCACAACCCGAAGAACGGGGTCACCGGCGGCATCTGGCGGGTCCGCAGGGGCTCGCGCTCGGCCGTGCTCAAGGTGCTGACCAGGCGGAAGGACGCCCCCGACGGATGGCGGCACTCCGACGACCCGCGCCACTGGAACTACTGGCGCAGGGAGGCCGACGTCTACGCCGACGGCCTGCCGGAGCTGTGGGCGGGTACCGGCCTGCGCGCGCCGAAGCTGCTCGCCCTGGTCGAGCGGGACGACGGCGACCTCGCGCTGTGGACCGAGGACGTGTCGGGCCCGCCCGGCACCTCCTGGGACGTCGAACGCCACGCGCTCCTCGGGCACCAGCTCGGCCTGGCGCAAGGCGCGGTGCGGGAGGCGGAGCGGCCCTGGCTGAGCCGGTCGTTCCTGCGTGACTACTCGGGGACGCATCGGGTGCCTTACGAGCTGCTCGACGACGACGAGGCCTGGCGGCAGCCCCTGGTGGCGGAGAACTTCCCGCCCGAGCTGCGCGGCGAGCTGGTACGCCTGCACCGCGACCGCGAGCGGTTCCTGTCGATCATGGAGTCGCTGCCGAGGACGTTGTGCCACCTCGACCTGTGGCCCAGCAACGTCATCGACGCCGACGGCGAGAGCGTGCTGCTCGACTGGGCGTTCACCGGCGACGGGGCGCTCGGCGAGGACGTCGGCAACCACGTCCCCGACAGCGTCTTCGACCTGTTCCTGCCCGCCGCCCGGCTGCCCGAGCTCGACGCGGCCGTCTACGGGGCCTACCTGCGGGGGCTGCGCGAGTCCGGCTGGCGCGGCGACGAGCGCCTGGTACGGCTCGCGGTCTGCGCGTCGGCGATCAAGTACGACTTCCTGGCCCCGCTGATGCTGGCGCGGGCGGGGGAGGAGCAACTCGACTACGGCGGGAGCCGGCCGGTGGACGCCGCCCGCCGCTACCGCGAACGCGGCGCGGCACTGATGTACCTGGCGGGCTGGGCGGACGAGGCCCGCAGGTTGTCCGAGCACCTGTGACCAGCGCGACCGCCTCACCGGATCATCTGTGAGGCGCGGGGCGGTCGGACCGGTCCGCCGGCCCGTGACGGGTGCGGTCGCACCGGTCCACTCGCCCGTGACAGGGCGGTCTCACCGGTCCAGAACGGTCAGGGAGTGCGGGCTCGTGCCCAGCGCCAGCGGCCCGCCGTCCGTGCAGACCACCACGTCCGCCACCCGTGCCCCGAAGAGGTCGGGCACGTAGATGGCCGGCTCCAGGCAGAACGTCATCCCCGCCGCCAGCACGGTGTCCTCGCCCGGCCGCGGCCCCTCGTCGTGCCCCAGCCCGATGCCCCGCCCGGCGTGCGCCGCCGCGAACCTCCCGTACCCGCTGCCGTCGATCACCTCGCCGACCGCCCGGGACACCGCGGCCACCGGGACACCGGGGCGCATCACCGACAGGCCCGCCCGGTGCGCGGCGGTCACCACCGAATACATCGCCTCGAAGTCCTCCGGCGGCTCCGCCACCGCGAACACCCTGGCGACCTCCGCGCAGTAGCCGTCCCACCGTCCGCACACCGAAACCAGCAGCGCGTCCCCCGGGTTGATCACCCGCTCGCCCGGCGGGTGTGCGGGCCGCGCCGTGTGCTCGCCCGCCGCCACCCGCAGCGACAACACCTCCTCGCAGCCCGACTCCACCAGCAGCAGCCGCAGCCGGCGGGCCATCGTCCGCTCGCCGGCCCCGAACCAGGCCAGCTCCCGCGCCTGCCCCAGCACCCCTTCCGCGGCCGCCACCGCGCGCGCGACGGCCTCGATCTCGTACGGCTCCTTGCGCAACCGCAGCGGCGCCAGCACGGCGGAGGCGGGCACCAGCTCGGCCTCCACGGCGAGCCCGAACAACTCGCGCACCCGCATCTCCGGGTCGACGCCGACCCGCCGCGCTCCCTCGGGCACCAGCCGGGCGGGCTCGGCGGTCTCGGCGACGGCGTCGCCGGTCACCACCAGGTACGGCCCCTCCCGGCCACCGAGGAACCGGAAGTCCGGAGACGGCCGCAACACCAGGGCATCCACCCCGGCGCCGGCCATGGCCTCCCGCACGGCCACCACCCGCCCGCCCGCGCGGCTTGTCTCGTCCACGCCCGCCCGAACCGCGGGCGTGGCGCCCGGCAGCACGCCCGGCAGCACGCCCGGCAGCACGCCCGGCAGCGCGTCCGGCAGCGCGTCCGGCAGCGCGTCCGTCCGGGTTTCCGGCCGGGCTTCCGGCGTGGGGGCGTCCGGCTGGGCGTCCGGCGGGGGCGTCACCGCGGCTCGTGCAGCCAGCACGCCACCGGGCCGAAGTCCGGCTCCTTGCCGCGGCACACGTCCATCACGTGCGGGCAGCGCGGATGGAACCGGCACCCCTGCGGCGGGTTCACCGGATCGGGCACGTCGCCGGGCAGTTCCGCGGGCAGCACTCCCATGCCGTCCGGCTTCGGGATGGCCCGCAGCAGCGCCTTCGTGTACGGGTGCCGCGGATCCGCCCACACCTCAGCCGTGTCGCCCACCTCGACGATCCTGCCCAGGTACATGACGGCGATCCGGTCGGCGATCAGCCGCACCACGGACAGGTCGTGGCTGATGAACAGCAGTCCCGCGCCCGCGTCCACGGCCAGGTCCCGCATCAGCCTGGCCACCTGAGACTGGGCGGAGGCGTCCAGGGCGGAGATGGGCTCGTCGCCGATCAGCAGCCGCGGCCGGGCGGCCAGCGCCCTGGCGATGGCGATGCGCTGCCGCTGCCCGCCCGAGAACTCGTGCGGGTGCCGGCCCGCGAACTCGCGCGGCAGCCCGACCCGTTCCAGCAGGTCGGCGGGCGAGGTGACGGTGTCCCGCGCCGTGCGCAGCCCGTCCGCGACCTGGTCGCCGACCAGGCGGCGCGGGTTCAGCGACGCGTACGGGTCCTGGAACACCATCTGGATGCCGGTCAGCCGCCTGCGCCGCAGCCCGAGCGGGGTGACCGGCTGCCCGTCGAACGTGATCGAGCCGGCGGTGACCGGGTTGAGCCCGCAGACGGCGCGGGCCAGCGTCGACTTGCCGCAGCCCGACTCGCCGACCAGCCCGACGACCTCGCCGGCGCTGACGGTCAGGCTCGCCCCCGCCACGGCCCGCACCGCGGGACGGCCGGGGGAGCGGTGCTCGACGACCAGATCGTCCACGCTCAGAAGGCTCATCGTTCCCCCTCCGGGGCAGGACCCGCGCCGGGCCCGCCGGGGTCGCCGGGCCCGCCGGGTTCGGCTGTGCCCGCGCCGGGCAGGGAGCCGAGCAGCGAGCGGGTGTAGGCGTGGGCCGGTTCCCGCAGCACCCGCCCGCGCGGCCCCGACTCCACGACCAGGCCGTCCTTCATCACGCTCACCTCGTCCGCCACCGCCGACATCACCCCCAGATCGTGCGTGACCAGCAGCACGGCCAGCCCCAGCTCGTCGCAGAGCCCGCGCAGCAGCCGCAGCACCCCCGCCTGCACGGTCACGTCCAGCGCCGTCGTCGGCTCGTCGGCGATCAGCACCTTCGGCGAGCAGGCCAGCGCGATGGCGATCGCGATGCGCTGCCGCATCCCGCCGGAGAACTGGTGCGGAAACCGCCCGTACGCCTGCGCGGGCCCGGGAATGCGCACCTTGCCGAGCAGCTCCACCGCCCGCTCCTTCGCCTCGGTCCTGCCCAGGCGGAGGTGGTGCCGCATGTGCTCGGTGAGCTGCCTGCCGATGGTCAGCATCGGGTGCAGGCTGGTCGCCGGGTCCTGGAAGACCATGGCGACCTCGCCGCCGCGCACCCGGTTCAGCTCCTTGGCCGGCAGCGCCAGCAGGTCGCGCTCACCGAGCCGGACCGTGCCCGACGCCCGGGCGCCGTGCGGCAGCAACCCCAGCACGGCCAGCCCGGTCATGGTCTTGCCCGAGCCGCTCTCCCCGGCCAGCCCGTGCACCCGGCCGGCCGCCAGCCCGAGGTCGACGCCGCGCAGGATCTCCTTGCCGCCGATCGACACCTTCAGCCCGCTGATCTCCAGCGTCACAGGTCCTCCTCCGTCGGACCTGTGACCAGGTCACTGTGCTGCTTGGTTTTCTCGCTCCGCTCGGTCACGGGTCCTCCTCCGCCGGACCCGCGACCAGGTCGCCGGGCTGTCTCGTTCGCTCGCTCACAGGGCACGCTCCTTGATCGCGCGGGCGGTCCGGGGATCGAGTGCGTCCCGCAGCGTGTCACCCAGGAAGTTGAACGCCAGCACCACGGTCAGGATCGCCAGCCCTGGGAACGTCGCCACCCACCAGCTGTCGAACACCTCCACGCCGGAGGCCACCATCGCCCCCCACTCGGGGGACGGCGGCTTGGCGCCCAGGCCGAGGAACGACAGCCCCGACAGCAGCAGCAGGGCGGTGCCGATGTCGAGCGTGGCCAGCACCAGGACGGGCCCTGTCACGTTCGGCAGGACGTCCACCCGCAGCGACCGCCACACCGAGAAGCCCAGCAGCCGCCCGCTCAGCACGAACTCCCGCTCCCGGATCCCCAGCACCAGCCCGCGCGTCACCCGGGCGTAGGCGGGCCAGGCCACGACCAGCACGGCCAGCACCGCGTTGCCGAGGCTCGCGCCCAGGGCGGCGGCCACCACCATGGCCAGGATCACGGTCGGGAACGCGAACACCAGGTCCGCCACCCGCATGATCGTCTCGTCCACCCACCTGCCGAAATATCCGGCACACGCCCCGAGCAGCCCGCCGATCAGCACCGACAGCGTCACCAGCAGCAGCGTCAGCGGGATCGACACCCGCGCTCCGTGCAGGACACGGCTCAGGATGTCGCGTCCGAGCTGGTCGGTGCCGAACCAGTGCCCGGGGCCGGGAGCGGCCAGCCGCGGCAGGTCCTGGGCCAGCGGATCGTGCGGCGCCAGCACGGGCGCGGCCAGCGCGACGACGATCCAGGCCACGGCCAGCACGGCGCCGACCACGGCCAGCGGCTGCCGCCACGCCTCGGGCAGCCGCCTGAGCAGGCCCCTGCGGGCCAGGGGGTCCCGGGTCACTGGAGCCTCACTCGGGGGTCGATGACGCCGTACAGGACGTCCACGATCAGGTTGATGACCAGGTAGACGACGCCCACGACCAGGCCGACGCCCATGACGGCGGGCAGGTCGAGCGTGGTGGCGCTCTTGTAGGCGTACTGCCCGATGCCGGGCCAGGCGAAGATCGCCTCGACCAGTACGGTGCCGGACAGCAGGCTGCCGAAGGCCAGGCCCGCCACGGTGATGATGGGCACCAGCGCCGAGCGCAGCACGTAGCGGAAGAGGATCGTCCGCCCCGGCAGGCCCTTGGCGCGGGCGGCGCGCACGTAGTCCTGCCCGAGCACCTCCAGCACCGCCGAGCGGGTGAAGCGGGTGAGCAGGCCGATCGTGTACAGGGCCAGCACGAGGGCGGGCGTGACCAGGTGGCCGGCGGCCGAGGAGAAGATGTCCCAGCGGCCGGCCAGCAGCGCGTCCACCGTCTGCAGCCCCGTCACGGGCGGGGCCGAGCCGAGGGCCGCGTCCACCCGGCCGCTGCCCGGGGTGAGCTGCAGCCGGTAGAAGAACACGTAGAACGCCACCAGCGCCAGCCAGAACGTCGGGACGGAGATGCCGACGAGGCTCAGCACCCGCAGCGCGTGGTCGGGCAGCCGGTCCCTGCGCAGGGCGGCGACCACGCCGAACGCCACGCCCAGCACCAGGGAGACCAGGATGGCCGCGCCGGCCAGCTCCAGCGTGGCCGGCACGTACTCGGCGAGGTCCTGGGCGACCGGGCGGTGGCTCTGCTGGCTGGTGCCCAGGTCGCCCTGGACCAGTCCCTGCAGGTGGATGAGGTACTGCTGCCAGAGCGGCTTGTCCAGGCCGTGCTCGGCCCGCCACTGCGCGACGATGGCCGGGTCGCCGAGCGCCCGCTGGCCGAGGTTCGCGGCCACGGGGTCGCCGGGCACCAGGTTGGTCAGCACGAACGTCACCAGCGTGATCCCCCAGGCCATGAGCACGGCCAGGAGGAGGCGCCGGATCAGGAACCGGGCCAGCGGATGCGCGACCCGCCGCGGTCGCGGGGCGGGCGGGTCCTCCTTGTCGGGCACCTGCCTGACCCCTTACTTCACGCCGAGGTCGGCGACGTCGACCGTCCACACGGGGTGGTAGTCCAGGCCCGTCACCGAGCCGGCCGTCACGATGTTCTGGCTCGGCTGGATCAGCGGGATGAACGGCCCGGACGCGTTCAGCTTGGTCTGCACGTCGGCGAAGGCCTCCTTGCGGGCGTCGTCGCCGATCGCCGCGGCCGCCTTCTCCCCGGCCTCCTCGATCTCCTTGGCCGCCCCGGGCTTCCAGCCGGCCCGCAGCCCCACCGTCTTGCCCGGCAGGAACGCCAGGTAGTCGCTGGGGTCGGGGTAGTCAGGCCCCCAGTACCACAGGCCCATCTCCTCCTTGCCGTTGCGGTAGTTGTCCAGCGCCGTGCTGACCGGCGCGGGCTGGAGGTCGACCGTGATGCCGACCTCCTTGAGGTTGGCCTGGATGCGCTCGGCCAGCGGCTGGAACGACAGGCCGTTCACGGTCAGCTCGGTCGGGTACTCCAGCTTCACGGTGGGGTTCGACAGCCCGCCGGCCGCCAGCGCCGCCTTGGCGCCCGCGACGTCCCGCTTGGCGCCCTGGTCGGCGGGCAGCGCGCCGAGCAGCTGCGACGGGATGACCCCCGGCGCCTGCGTCGAGCCCTCGCCGGCCAGCTCCAGCAGCCCCGCGTAGTCGACGCCCTTGCGCACCGCCTCCACGAACTTGGGGTTCGTGGTCGTCCTACTGATCGCGGAGTCCTGGTTGGCCAGCAGGAAGATGACGTTGGCCGAGGCGGTCTTCTTCACCTGCAGGGTCGGGGGCATGCCGGTGACCTGGTCACCCGACAGGTTCAGCGCGACCTGGCTGTCGCCGCGCTGCACGTTCAGCTTCTGCGTGGCGGCCTCGACGTTGCGGATGACGACCTTGTCGTAGGCGGGCTTGGCGCCGTAGTACTTCGGGTTCGACTTGAGCACGACCTGGCTGCTCAGGTTGAACGACTCGATCTGGTACGGGCCCGAGCCGGCCGAGTTCGCGTTCAGGTACTGCTCGGCCTTGTCCTGGGCGTCGGCGGTCGCGCCGTGCTGCTTGGCGACCTTGCTGTTGATGATGCCGAGCGCCGGGTTCGGCAGGATGTACGGCAGCGCCGGGTTCGGCGCCTCCGACGTCAGCGTGATCGTCGAGTCGCCGGTCTTGGCCACCTCGACGCCGTCCAGCAGGAACGACGGCGTACCCTTCATGTCACGCACCCGCGTCAGCGAGAACACCACGTCGTCGGCCGTCACCGGCGAGCCGTCGGCGAAGGTGGCGCCCTGCTTGAGCTGGAGCGTCAGCGTCTTGCCGTCCTCGGCCAGCTCGTACGACTCGGCGAGGGCGGGCACCGGCTCGGTCACGTCGGCGCCGTCGAACGTGAGGAGGGTCTCGTAGACCGCCTTGCCGACGATGAGCCCGGTCGGCTCGTACGTGCGGCCGGGGTCGGCCGTCTTGAGGTCGAAGGACGTGTCGATGACGAGGGTCTTGCCGCCGCCGGAGGCGGGGGTCCGGGACGTGCCGCCGCTTCCGCAGGCGGCGAGGGTGAGTGCACCGGCGAGCAGCACGGCCGCCGTCTGCGAGCGGGTCGCCATGTAGGTCCTCCATGAGTGGACGTTCAGCAAGGGGATGCCGAGGATTGTCCGGCAGAACGTCCAGGCACCGTGCGGCCGGTAAGACGTATATAAAGGTCGATGAGGTAATGATGAGTGAAATTTCCAGAAATGGTGTCGGCGACGGCGGTCAGGCTGGACGGATCGGCATCGGTCTCGAGCTGGACGACGTCCATCTGAAGATTCTCGAGGTCCTGCGCGAGAACGGCAGGATCTCGGTCGCGGCGCTGGCCGAGCGCGTGGGCATCTCCCGGGCGAACGCGTACACCCGCTTCGAGGCGCTGCGCGCCGACGGCGCGATCAAGCGGTTCACGGCCGAGATCGACCACGTGCGGGCCGGGCTCGGCATCACCGCGCTGATCTTCGTGACCGTGCGCCAGCAGATGTGGAAGCAGTTCAGGGCCGAGCTGGCCAGGATGCCGCAGGTGGAGTACTGCGCCATCACCACCGGCCAGCACGACGCGATGATCCAGGTACGCGTGTCCGACGTGGCCGAGGTGCACACCATGGTGACCGACCGGCTGGCGAACATCCCGGCGGTGAAGGCGACCGAGACCGTGTTCATCCTGGACGAGGTGCTGAGGAGGCCGTACGTGCTGCCCAGCGACCGGGCGAGGCCGGCGCGGCGGCCGGCCCAGGAGACGCAGGGGGAGGTGCCGCTCGGCAAGATGCGCTTCGTCGGCGCCGCGGAGGGCCGCGCCACCCTCCACAAGGAGGGCTGAGCGGCCTGCCTGCCCGCGCGGCAAGGGTGGTCAGGACACTTCGGCGCACACGCTCACGTGCACGGTGTCGTCCCCCTCGAACGAGAACTCCTCCACCAGGCGCAGCCGCCCGCCGTCCCCGGCCTCGACGCGGCTGCTGCTCTGCCCGCCCGCCTTGCCCCCGGCCTTCAGGGCGTGCGCGTAACTGATCGACACCAGGTCGCCGTCGCGCGTGCCGACGAAGCGCCCGTGGGTCACGGTGTCGCCGGAGTAGTGGCCCCACACCACCCCGTCGGCCTCCCAGTACTGGAACTCCGTGGGACTGTCCGGGTCGACCTCGCTCGCCGTCGAGCTCACCATCACGAATTTGCGGCCGTTGAGATTCACGCCCCCATGCTCCCCGCAAGTCCCGAAATATCAGCCTCTCGTTGGACACATGGCGAGAAAATCCCCTCGGCGATCGGCAATCCGTCCAGCCGGCACCGGCGCGGCGGCCCGTACGGTGAGCAGTTCGGCTGAACCGCCCCGGCTCTGGAACATGCCGTGGAACATGCCAGGGACTTTACCGATCAGCGCCTGCCGCCATCGTCGCCCTATGTGATAGTAATGTCGCACTGTGTAATCGACAGGGCTCGGGAGATCCTCATGGTGGCGTACACACTCTCCATCCTGGCGGCGGTGGGCGCGGTGGCGCTCACCGCGCTGGTGTTCAGGCGGGTCAGGTCGGCGGGCGAGGACCGCGACCCCAGCGGCCCCTCCGCCGCCCACGCGGGGGCGATGTTGTCGGCCATGTTCCTGCTGGTGTTCGCCATCGCGATCATCGTGCCGTGGACCACGGCCGACTCCGCCAGGCTCAACACCCACGCCGAGAGCCAGGCCGCGGTCGACGCCTACTGGTCCGCCGGCGAGCTGCCGGGCACGGCGCCCCAGGAGGTGCGCAGGGCCCTGCACGACTACGTCACGTTCGTGGTCAGGGACGAGTGGCCGCTCATGGCCGAGGGCGTGATGGACCCGGTCGGCGGCGCCAGGATGGACCAGCTGCGCGGCGCGGTCCACGCCATCGAGGTGGCGGGCGACCAGGAGTCCGATGCCAAGGCGGCCGTGCTCGACCACATCAGGGGCATCGCCGCCGCGCGCGCCCAGCGCACCGCCGACGCCGCCGCGACACCCCCCGACGGGCTGCTGATCCTGACGATCCTCACCGGGGCGCTCGTCGTCGTCTTCCCCTTCCTGGCCGGGGCCCGGCCACGCGGCCTGGCCATCCTGCCGCTGCTGGCGACCGCCGGGCTGCTCGGCTTCGGCACCTATCTCACGTGGGACATCGCGCACGTCTTCGCCGGGCCGCTGGCCGTCGGGCCCGAGGCGTTCACGGGGGCGCTGCAGGAGTTCACGCGGATCGCCGGAGGGCTGTGACCGTGGCCTTCAGGCGCGCTCCGCTGCTGCTCGCCGCCGCCCTGCTCGTGGCCGGCGGCACCGGTGCCGACGTGAGCGGTGCGGCGGCCGACCGGGCGCCGTGGCCGGGCCCGGCGCCGCGGGTGACCGTACGCGCCCCCGTGCCTCCGAAAGGCGTCACCGCCAGGCCGGGCCGCGTGACCGTGCCCAAGGTGTCGGCGCGGCGCCGGCCCGTCCCGAAAGTGTCGATCTCCGTGCCGTCCCGCCAGCGGCGGGCCACACCCCAGGTGGCGCTGCCCCAGGTGACGGTCTACCGCGACGGGTTGTGCACGGCCGGGGTGCGGGTGGGGCGGTGCCCGCGCGGGCGGGCGCGCGTGGCTCCCCGGCCCGTGCCCCAGGCGGGACCGGTCCGCGTCCCCGCACTCACCCCGACCC
>NZ_SMKO01000087.1 GCF_004348685.1 Nonomuraea deserti
CTCGATCTGCTTCGCCAGCCACTGCGCGGGCGTCACACTGTTGTCTGCGGCCATCGCCTGGATCTCCTTCGAATCTTGATCTTTGCTACTCGAAGGATCACGCGATGGCCGTCTTCATTTCACGACGCCACGCCTGTGACCAGGCCAAACTCGTACACCACTCCTGTGGACGCAACCCTGCTTTGCTGTCATCCGCTCCGAACTCATCCCCAGGCTCGGTGCGCCCCCGCCCGAAGTGATCAATTAGCTGCCCGGGAAACCAACCGGTCCCTGGACGACTTGCGCAGGCTGGCGAGGGAGGTTCGATGCGAATGCGGGACGAATCGGGAACTTCTCTCGTCGAGCCAGTGGTAGTCAGTCGATTCGCCGCTCTTCACGCCTGATGAGGGCGTTCCATTTGCCTGGGGTGAGGATGAGGGCGGGGCCGGTGGGTTCTTGCTGTCACGGACGCTGCGGTATCCGCCGGAGAGCCGCAAGGTCGACTGAACGCACGGCGTCCGAGGTGGGATCGCCGGAGGAGGCGCGTTCAACGCCACAAGGCATCTGATGGGTGAGGAATGCTGCGAGCGAGCGCCTCTTGGGGCGGATCGGATCACGTTGCTGACCATCGATGAGACCGCCGGCGCCGCGTCCTCCGCCGATGCGGCGGGGCCGGGGCGCGCGGACCTCATCCGTCACACCGTTCTGCTTATCCTGCGGCGCTCGGATGCGCTCGCAGCTGAGCAGCGGCACCAAGTGCATCCACGACTACGACCGGCCGATCGCCTCAAGAAGCCGCGACGAGAAGATCTCGGGATGGCCAGGGCACGCGGAATGTTCGGTTCGCTCTTGCAGAGCATCGAGGCCGGGTGGAGTCGGTAGCGCTCGATGGCGGACACGCCGGTTGGGTCCAAATGGACGATCCAGTGACAGCGGTACGTCCCGCAGTCGAAGAGCCACGTCGTTGGCGACGGGGAGGCGCTCGTGCCCGCGGTTCCTGGCCTGCCCGGCCTGGCGCTCCACAAGGTTGGCAAGCCGTCTTCCGGCGATGCCGTCATCGGCGCTCCTCGGTCGCGGGCGGCAGGGCCGGCTTACGGCGGAATCGCCGCCGGCGGCTCGTGGTGACCTGGGCAACATTCAGTTAGTGAACGTTGCGTTTCGATCAGTTGAAGCCTATTCTTCTTAGAGAACGGTTCGTTCTCTAAGGAGCGATGTCATGGGCTTCGTGTTGTCGGGGCTGATCCTGACGATGCTGCTGGGGGCGCTCGATCAGACGATCATGGCGCCCGCGCTCCCGGCCGTCGCTGGCAGCCTGGGTGGGCTCGATCAGATGCCGGTCGTCGTCACCGCCTATCTCGTCGCCGCCACCGTGGTCATGCCCGTCTACGGCAAGCTCGGCGACAGGTACGGCCGCAAGCCCATCATGCAGGTGGCGATCGTGGTGTTCGTGGTCGGAGCCGTGCTGTGCGCGCTGGCCACCTCGATGCCGCAGTTCATCGCCTTCCGCGCCGTGCAGGGGCTGGGTGGCGGCGGGTTGATGATCGGCGCCCAGGCCATCATCGGCGAGATCGTCAGCCCGCGCGAGCGGGGGCGCTATCTCGGCTTCATCGGGGCCGCCTACGTCGTGGCCGCCGTCGGGGGACCGCTGATCGGCGGGCTGTTCATCGACCGGCTGAGCTGGCGGTGGATCTTCGCCATCTACCCGCCGCTCGGCCTGCTCGCGCTGGTCGTGCTGAGCGTCACGCTGCGGCTGCCGAAGCCCCGCATGCGGGCTCCCCTGGACGTCGTGGGCGCGCTCACGCTGGCCGTCGCCGTGGTCGGCGTGGTCATGGTGGGGCAGACCCGCGACCCCGTCTACCTGGTCGTGGCCACCGCCGGACTGGTCGCCTGGCTGGTCAGCGCCCGGTACGCGAAGGACCCGATCCTGCCGCTGCGCCTCTTCCGCGACCGGGCCTTCGCGATCCCCGTGGCCATCAGCCTGCTCATCGGGTTCGCGCTGTTCGGGACGGTCACGTACATGCCGGCTTACCTGCAGATCGCGGCGGGCACCAGCGCCACGCAGGCGGGCCTGCTGGTGACCGCCCTCATGGGCGGCGTGCTCGCCACGACCGTCGTGTCCGGCCGGTTGATCACGCGGACCGGGAAGTACAAGCCCTATCCCGTCGCCGGTACGGCGGTGGCCGCGGCGGGGCTGGGGCTGATCGGCCTGGCCGGTGCCTCGCCGCTCGCGCTCGCCCTGGCCATGCTGCTGACCGGGCTGGGCGTCGGGCTCGTCATGCAGACCATGGTGCTGGCCGCGCAGAACGCCGTCGAGTACGCCGATCTCGGCACCGCCACCTCGTCGGTGACGTTCCTGCGCCAGATCGGCGCCTCGGCGGGGGTCGCGCTGGTGGGGGCGCTGATCACCATGAGATCCGGCATCGCCGCCACCGACCCGGCCGCCCTGCCCGCCGGCGTGCGCGAAGCCTTCGCCGCCGCCGTGCCGCCGGTGTTCGCGGCCATGGCGCCGCTGCTCGCGGTGGCGTTCGTGCTCGCGCTGGTGCTGCCGGCGCGCCCGCTCCGCACCACCGCTCACGCCGAGGAGGAAGCCGTGAAAGCCGAGGAAGGGCCGTGAGTGCAAGCCGATGCCGAGAAGAGGCCGTGGCTGAAAGCCGGGGACCGTCGTGCGTGGAAGCCGGAACCAAGTTGTGGGCGCAGGCCCAGGACAAGTCGTGCGTGAAACCCGGAAACAAGCTGTACGTGCGGGCCGGGGACAGGCTGTGCGTGCGGGCCGTGGACGAGGTGTGGGTGCGGGTCAGGGACGGGTCGAGCGTGGAAACCGAGGAGATGTCGTGAGAGCGGAGAGAAGCCATGAAAGCCAGGAACAGGCCGTGAAGCTCGTCGCACCCCTGGATGCCTTCGGCCATGACGATCTGGCCGTGGCCGGTGGCAAGGCCGCCAATCTGGGTGAGCTCGTCAGGAAGGGCCTGCCCGTGCCGCGTGGCTTCGTCGTCACGACCCACGCGTACGAGCAGGTCGCGCAGGGCCATGACACGCGCGAGCACTTCGAGCGGGCCGAGCTGCCCGCCGGCCTGCGGCAGGCGATCGCCGACGCCTACGCCGGGCTCGGCGGTGGGCCCGTGGCCGTGCGCTCCAGTGCCACGGCCGAGGACCTGCCGGGCGCCGCGTTCGCCGGCCAGCAGGACACCTACCTCAACGTCGTCGGCGAGGAGGCGCTGTTCGACGCGGTGCGCCGCTGCTGGGGTTCGCTCTGGACGGAGCGCGCGATCGCGTACCGCGCGAAGCTCGCGATCGACGGCTCGGGGGTGCGGATCGCGGTGGTCGTCCAGAGCATGGTCGAGGCGGAGATGGCCGGGGTCATGTTCACCGCGAACCCCGTCACCGGCGACCGCGCGCAGCTCGTCGTCGACGCCAGCAGCGGCCTCGGGGAGGCCGTCGTCTCCGGTCTCGTCACGCCCGACCACTATGTGATCGACGCTTCTGGACACGCCGACTTCGCTCCCGGCCGCCGCGAGGTGGTCATCCGCGGCGCGTCCGGCGGCGGCGTGGCGCGCGAGGCCGGCGCGGCGGCCACCGCCGAGCGGCTGCCCGACGCGGTGATCGGGGAACTGACCCGGCTCGGCAGGGACGTCGCAGCCCATTTCGGCCGCCCGCAGGACATCGAGTGGGCCTACGCGGGCGGCCGGGTGCACCTGCTGCAGGCACGCCCGATGACGGCGCTGCCGCCGCCACCGGTCGGGAAGCTCAACCCGATCCAGCGCCGGCTGGCGACCGTCCTACTCGAATACCTGCCTGTACGGCCCTATCCGATCGACGTGACGACCTGGCTGCCGTACGGGCCGGCCGGGCTCATGGCCAAGGTCACGTCCTCGTTCGGGATCCACGGCGCGTTCGAGAATTTCCTGCGCGAGGAGGACGGGGTCGTCTACCAGCTCGTGCCGCCGAAGCCGCATCCGACGCCGAGAATGCTGGTCACCCCGTTCCGGCTCCTCGCCAAGGCCAGGCGGTACGACCCCGCCCGCTGGACGGAGGATCCGCGCTACCGCGACTACCTCGGCCGGGCCAGGGAGCTGGCCTCCCGCGATCTCGGATCGATGCCGTGGGAGCGGCTGGTCCGCGTGCCCAGGGAGGTGCTCGACATCGTGCAGCCGGTGGCCGATCTGCGCATGGACTACCTGCCGGGTTCGGGGCTGGCGCTGCTGCGGCTGCTGCTGACGGTCCGGCTGCTGGGGCGCCGCGAGGTGTTCGGCGATCTGCTGTTCGGGGCGCGCACCCGCACCACCGACGCCAACGAGGCGCTGGAACGGCTCGCGGAGGTGGCCGAGCGCACCGGCGCGCTCGACGCCGACCCGCTGCCCGCCGAGTTCGAGGCAGAGCTGCGGGCGTTCCTCGCCGAGTACGGCCACCGCGAGACGTCGAGCCCCATCCTCGTGACCCCGCCGACCTGGGCGGACGCTCCGGAGGCCGTGCTCGGCCTGGTCAGGGCCCTGGCCGGCGCCCCACCCGAGAAGAGGGAGGGCGACGACGCGCTCGAGCGCCTGCTCCGCCACCCTCGCCTGCGTTCGGAGCGCCGCCGCGCCAGGGTGCGGCGCCGGGTGGCGGCGGCCCGCGCGGGTGTCGCCTTCCGCGAGGACAGCCACTTCTCCTTCACGCTGCCGCAGCCTGTCCTGCGCAGGTCGCTGCTGGAGATCGGCCGCCGCCTTGTCGACGTGTGGGTGCTCGACCGTCCGGAGGACGTCTTCCACCTGCGGCTGGAGGAGCTCGAAGCGATCGGGGACGTGGCCGCGTTGCCCACGTACGACAGGGAGCGGCTGCGCGAGAGGGTCAGGGCGCGGGCGGCCAAGCGGGAGGAACTGTCCGGCGTGCGGCTCATCGACCCCGCCGCGGTCTTCCCGTCCCGCGCGACGGGCGACGCGCTGCTCACCGGGTCGCCCGCGAGCGGCGGCGTGGCGACCGGGCCGGTGAAGCTGATCAGGGAGCCGGCCGACTTCGGCAAGCTCAACGGCGGCGACGTGCTCGTCTGCCCCTACACGAACCCGTCGTGGACACCGCTCTTCCAGCAGGCGGCGGCCGTGGTCGTCGACACCGGCGGCGCCGGCTCGCACGCGGCGATCGTGGCCAGGGAATATGGCATCCCCGCCGTCATGGGTACGGGCACGGGTACGTCGGTGCTCCAGGACGGCGAGATCGTCACGGTCGACGGCGGGGCGGGCACGGTCGCCCGCGCTACCTAGGATGCTTGTCATGGTCACCGACCACCGCAAGCTGCCACGGCGCCGGGGCGAGGCGCTCAACGCGGCCATCTACGAGGCGACGCTCGACGAGCTGGCCGAGGTCGGCTACGCCAGGCTGACCATGGAGCGGGTCGCCGAGCGGGCCAGGGCCAGCAAAGCCTCGCTCTACCGGCGCTGGCCCTCCCGCATCGAGCTGGTGATGGAGGCGGTCTACAGTTCGCTGCCCACCCCGGAGTCCTCGCCCGACACCGGCAACTTCCGCGACGACCTGGTGGCCATGCTCCGCCGTACGGCACAGGCGTTGTCGGGTCCGGCCGGCGAGGCGATGCGTGGGCTGCTCGGCGAGGCGCTCCGCAACGAGTCGCCGCTGAACGCCATGCGGAGGAGCAGCCAGGGTGCCGGGAGGAAGATGATGGAGGAGGTCGTCCGCCGGGCCGTCGAGCGCGGCGAGGTCGATCCCGGCGACATCACTCCTCGCCGGCTCGACGCCGGGCAGGCGCTGCTGCGGCAACATTTCCTCTTCGAGGGCACGCCCATCCCGGACGGCCTCGTGGTGGAGATCGTGGACGAGGTGCTGGTGCCGCTGCTCAGGCGGGGGTGAGCCGGCTCATCGCGGCCCGGCCGTGCCTGAGCGCGAGCCGCGCGGCCAGCCCGGCCATGCAGATGCCGACCGCCGCGCTCGTGGTGACCGCCGCCGCGAACGTCCACGACGCCTGCGCCAGGCCGGGCAGCATCAGGGCCGTCACGGGCAGCCAGGCCAGCGTGTTGATGATGGCCGCCACCGCGAGCACGGTGGCGCCGGTCCTGACCTCGGACGCCGGCGGGCTCGCCTGCGCCGCCACGGCGATCACGGGCAACGACAACGCCAGGACGGGCGGGATGAGGTAGCCGCCCGTCATCGCGTCGCCGAGGGGCTCGCGGTCACCGGCGAAGGCCGTCGCGTAGTAGAGGTAGCCGAGCAGCACGATGGGGACGGCGACGGCGACCGCCGTCCTGACCACCTGCCGAGACGTCACCCGCGTCACGAGCCCTTGCCCGGGGCCGCCCATGGCGCTGGAGGCGGCGAGCACGACCGGCGCCGCCGCCAGTGCTCCCATGACTCCCGCCGTGACGAACAACGACGTCGCCATCCCCTCCAGCGTGTGGGCGAGCGCCCCCATGCGCGTGGCCTCGGCCCAGACCCGGTGGAGGCTCTGCGGGTCGCGCACTCCCGGATTCCACAACAACCACAGAGCGGCTCCCAGGGCGTACAGGACGGCGGCCGCCGGGATCCGGAACGGTCGCCGTCCCGGGATGCGCCGGTGGTGGAGCCACGCGTCCGCAGCGCCCGCGATCAGGTCGAGCACCGTGCGCACGCGCACCGGCCGGGAGGCGACCAGGTCGGCGACCTCCTCGCCGTAGCGCTGCCGCCACGCGTCCGGATAGAGCCCCAGCACCGACTCGGCGATGACACGCAGGATCATGACAGCCCCCAGGAGATCGCGGCGCGCCGCGCGCCCGCCTGCTCGATGCGCCGCAGCGTGGCGAGCTGCTCCCGCAGCGCGTCACGCCCGCTCTCGGTGATCCGGTACGGCTTGCGCCGCTCGGCCGTCTCGACCGGCTCGATCCACCCGCGCTCCTCCAGCCGCATCAGCGCGCCGTAGAGCGTGCCGGGCTCCAGCGCGGTCCCCGAGAACTCTGCTATGTCGTGGATCATCCGGTAGCCGTGTTTCTGCCCCTCGGCCAGGCTGATGAGCACCAGCAGCGCCACGTCGGTGAAGCGGCCGAGCTCGGATGTCTTCCGTGCCATGTATTAAGTAAAACTTAGTAAGTGCTACTGAGCAAGTCCCATCGTGGCCGCCGCGAGGCGCATCGCGTGCTCGAACGCCGCCCTCCGGTTCTCGATCACGTTGTTGAACTGGCCGAACACCTCGAAGTTGACCCACCCGTACAGCGCGGTCCACGCCGAGACGGCCTGCCAGACCACCGCGTCGGGCACGCCCGGCATGAGCTCGCGGAAGGAGCCGGCGTCGGGTTCGAGCCCTTCGGGGCCTTCGTCCATGGGCGGAGCGATCGCGCCGGACTCCCAGGCGTCGCAGACGATCCGGCTGTACGCCGCCACGTCACGCACCCTGGCCGCGATCGTGTCCTGGGGCGCCTGGTAGCCGGGCACGGGGGAGCCGTAGATCAGGGCGTACTCGTGGGGGTGCGCGACGGCCCACTCGCGCACCGCGTGGCAGGCGGCCAGCCACCGTCCGGCGAAGTCGTCGCGGGGGCAGGCGGACTCGGCCTGCTCCACGGCCTCGCCCAGGGCGTTGTAGCCGTCGACGATCAACGCGGTGAGCAGGTCATCGCGGCTGGGGAAATAGCGGTAGATGGCCGATGAGACCATGCCCATCTCCCGCGCGACGGCCCGCAGGGATAGGCCGCCCGCTCCCTCCGTGGCGAGCTGGCGCCGCGCGATGTCGGTGATCTCCCTGGTGAGCTCGGCCCTGACGCGTTCTCTTGCGGTACGGCTGGCAGTCATGCACAGCAGGTTATCAGAGCGGTGCAAAGAAACGAGAGCACTGCTCTTGACGAACGCTGCTCTCTTGAGAGAGCATTGCTCTCGTAAGCGAACGGGTGGTCTCTGGAGGTCCCGATGCTCAACCTCGCCAAACACGCCAACATGGCGCTGATGTTCCTGCTGGAGCTGGGCGTGCTGGCGTCGGCCGGTTACTGGGGCTTCACGCTCTCCCCCAGCTGGGCGATCAAACTGCTGGCCGGGCTCGGTGCTCCGGCGCTGTTCATCGCGGCGTGGGCGCTGTTCGGCGCGGGAGGCGGCGCCAACGCCACCTTCCCGCTCACCGGCCCGGCACGCGCCGCGCTCGAGATCGTGTGGTTCGGTGGCGGCGCGGCGGCGCTCTACGCCTCCGGGCTGACCACCTCCGCGGCCGCCTTTGCCATGCTCTTCGTCGTCAACGCGGTTCTCCGCATCATCTGGAAGCAGGTCTGAACATGGGTAAGCACGTCGTCGTGGGCTCCGGCCAGGTCGGCTCGCATCTCGCCGCCAAGCTCGTCGCGCAGGGGCACGAGGTCGTCGTCGTGACCCGCTCGGGACGTGGTCCCGACGGGGCGGTCAAGGTGGCCGCCGACATCGCCGACCAGGCCAGGCTCATCGAGATCGCCAGGGGCGCCGACGTCCTCTACAACTGCGTCAACCCTCAATACCACCGCTGGCTCACCGACTGGCCGCCGATGGCCGCGTCGTTCCTGGCCGCCGCGGAATCGAGCGGCGCCGTGCTGGCGATCCTGGGCAACCTCTACCCGTACGGACCGGTCTCCGTCCCGATGACGGAGGACCTGCCGCTCGCCTCCACCACCCCCAAGATGCAGGTACGCGCGAAGATGTGGACCGACGCGCTGGCCGCGCACCAGGCCGGCCGGATCAGGGTGACCGAGGTGCGCGGCTCCGACTACTTCGGCCCGGGCGCGACCGACCAGTCCTACCTGGGCGAACGGTTCCTCGCGCCGCTCAGGGCGGGCCGTACCGTCCCGCTCATCTGGCCGGCCGACATCCCGCACAGCTGGACGTACCTGCCGGACGTGGCCGACGCGCTGATCACGGCGGGCGGTGACGAGCGGGCCTGGGGCAGGCCCTGGCACGTGCCCACCGGCGCGCCGCTGACCTTCCGCCAGCTGGGGGAGAAGATGGCCGCGCTGCTGGGCCGGCCCGCGCCCCGGATGATGCAGATGCCGTGGCCGCTGCTGCGGGTGGCCGGGTTGTTCTCGCCCATGATCGGTGAGATGAAGCACACGCGCTACCAGTTCGTCGCGCCCTATGTGCTCGACTCGTCGGCGTTCGAGCGGACGTTCGGCGTGGCGCCCACCCCGATCGAGGCGGCCCTGAAGGCTACGCTCGACGCGTGAAGATAGCCATGATCGGCCTGGGCGACATCGCGGAGAAGGCCTACCTTCCCGTGCTGGCCGCCCAGCCCGCCCTCGACCTGCACCTCTGCACGCGCAACACGGCTCGGCTGGACCGGCTCGGCGACACCTACCGGATCGCCGCCCGGTCGTCGAGCGTGGACGAGGTGATCAAGGACGGCGTCGAGGCGGCGTTCGTGCACGCCGCTACCGACGCCCATCCCGAGATCGTCGAGCCGCTGCTCAGGGCGGGTGTCCACGTCTACGTCGACAAGCCGATCGCCTACACCCTCGCCGAGTCCGAGCGTCTCGTGCGGCTGGCCCGGACCGAGAAGAGGTCCCTGATGGTGGGCTTCAACCGCCGGTACGCACCCGGATATGTCGGACTTGCCGCTCATCCCCGTCATCTCCTCCTCATGGAGAAGAACCGCGCCAATCACCCCGACATACCCCGGCGGGTGATATTTGATGACTTTATCCATGTGGTGGACACCCTCCGATTCCTCGCGCCCGGCCCGGTCACCGACACCACGATCAGGACCCGCGTCCGCAACGGCCAGGTCGAGCACCTCGTCCTTGAGCTGTCCGGCGACGGCTTCACCGCCATCGGCGTCATGAACCGGGTCGGCGGGGCCTCCGAGGAGTCCTGCGAGGCCATGGGCGACGGCGCCAAGCGGCGCGTGGTCAACCTCGGCGACGTCATCGACCACAAGGGCGGCGAGACCCTCGTCAGACGGCCCGACTGGGTGCCGGTGGCCAGGCAGCGCGGCATCGAGCAGATCTGCCTGGAGTTCCTCGCCGCCGTACGCGAGGGCCGGATGATCGACGCCGGCGACGCCCTGGCCACCCACGCCCTCTGCGAGGAGATCGCCGGGCGCGCCGCCTGACCTGCGCCCGAGGGGGTCAGTCGCGCTGCCTGAGCTGCATCGTCCTGTCGGCCCTGGCGAACATGCGCTTGAACGGCTTGTCGCCGAGCCGGGCGAGCACGGTATAGCCCTTCGTGTCGCCCAGCGGGCTGGAGGACGACACGACGCCGGCCACCGAACCGCCGTACAACGCGGGCCCGCCGCTGCCACCGGCGGCGGCGTGGCAGTTGCGGGTGACCATCAGCCCCGGCCCCTCGGAGACCGCCTCTGCCGCGTCACCCAGGCACCGGTACAGCCTGGTGCCCGGATAACCCTTGCCCGCCGGGTAGCCCAGCAGTTCCAGGCCCTGCAGCGTGGTGCCCCTGTCCGTGGCCATCGTCCGCAGCCCCCGGCCGGTCACGGCCTCCAGCGGGCGCTTGCCGCGCCCGACTCCCACCAGCCCGATGTCGTACGGCAGCAGCCCGGGCGAGTACGGCCGGTGCCGCCACCTCGCCGGCACCCACGTGCGCACGGCCGGCCAGACGCCCAGCCCCGGCCGCCCGCCGTCGTAGCCGGGCAGGAAGGCCAGGTTCTCGAGCAGCCGGCCACGGTGGTAGAGGCAGTGCGCGGCCGTCAGCACCAGGCTGCGGCTGCGCGAGCCGATCACCGTGCCCCCGCACAACACGCCCCGCCGCGAGACGGGGTCGTGACCGAGCAGCACCCCGGTGAGCCGCCGCGCCCCCGTGTAGGGGCGGGGGACCGGCGCGTAGCCGAGGCGGTCTCCGTCAGGAGTCAGGACGCGCGGGGCGGGTACGTTGCGCTGGGACACCTCAATGACGGCGGTCGGGTCGAGCAGAGCGAGGGACAACACCAACCTGAGCACCCGGCCAGCCTACGGGGGCCATGATCAGCCCTCTGACCTGCGACATCCGTCTTTACTAAGTCGTGTACTGGGCGGCCAGCGCGCGCAGGCGGGTGTGCGCCGACCCGTAGACCGCGGCGTCGCCCACATACGCCTTGGGCAGCTTGGCGACCATCGTGTAGTTGGTGTCGCACACGTTGCCGACCGGCGCCTGCCCGGCCTGGCTGACGAGCTGGTAGGCGTCGAGCGTGTCCAGCCCGGTCAGCTCCGACGTCCAGGTGACCAAATCGTGCTGGCTGATCCGGTACGCGTCCTCCAGCGGCCTGGCCGACCCGGTGGACATCAGGTGCAGGTCGTCCTCCAGCCGGGGCCACGGCGTCGCCACTCCCTTGATCAGCTCGACCGCGACCACCGTGTTCATGGCCGACTCCACCGCGGTGCCGCACACCTCGCCGTGCCCCTGCAGCCCGTGGCCGTCGCCGATGGAGAACATCCCGCCCTCGACGTTGACCCCGAGGTAGGCGGTGACGCCGGCGCGCAGCTCGGGGGTGTCCATGTTGCCGCCGTGCGCGTCGGGGGTGATCGTCATGCGGGCCTCGTTCGCGGCCGGGGCCACGCCGACGGTGCCGTGCATGGGGTCGAGCGGCAGCTCCACGCTGAAGTCGCTGGTGCGGGCGTGGTAGACGGCCACGCCCTTGGCGAGGTCGATGTCGTAGCGCCAGACGCGTTCCTCCAGCGGCGGCTGCAGCATGGCGGTGGTGTGGGTGCCGGTCAGTGCGCCGAAGTGGGGGAACGTCGTGGAGACCGCCCAGTCCCTGGCGGGGGTGATGGTGATGAAGTGCAGGGCCAGCGTGTCGCCCGGCTCGGCGCCCTCCACGTGGAAGGGTCCGGTCACGGGGTTGAGGTAGGGGAACTCGCACACCTGGGACGGCAGGTCGTCCACGCTCTGGACGAGGCCGCCGAAACAGTCTTCCGTGTAGAGCTCCACGATCGTGCCCGGCCGTATCTTGCCGACGGCGGAGCGCCCGCCGAAGGTGTAGCTCAGTTCCTCCGGCGTGGGGTGGTAGGAGACGACGTTCACGAGACCTCCGTGGGAAGTGTGGGCTTACGGCCGATCAGGTAGGTGGTGCCCAGGACCGCCAGGCCGATCGCCAGCCAGACGCCGCCGACCCACTGGGCCGCGACGTTCTGGTTGTACACGACGGCCACCAGGACGGCGAAGCCGATCACGGGGGCGACGAGGTGCGCCCACCAGTTGGTGCTGCGCTGCCTGACCACGTAGTGCACGACGACGGAGACGTGCAGCACCAGGAACGCGGTCATGGCGCCGAAGTTCACCAGCGAGGCCAGCTCGCCGACGCCGTTCGCCCTGGTGCTCATATAGACGCCGAGGACCAGCGAGACGGCGGCCACCGCGAGGGTCGCGTTGACCGGCACCTTGTGCTTCGCGTTCACCCGGGACAGGAAGGCGGGCAGCTGGCGGTCGCGGGCCATCGCGAACAGCAGCCGAGACGTCGCCGCCTGCGCGACCAGAGAGTTGGCGAAGCCCCAGGCGACGGCGGTGGCCACGGCGGTGAGCACCGACAGCCACGGCCCGCCGGCGAACGCGGCGGTGTCGTAGAAGGCGTTGCCCGCGGGGTCCCCGTCGGCGATCAGGGCGTCGCGGCCGGGCGTGAGGAGCGCCGCGACCCAGGTCTGCGTCACGAACAGGACGGCCGCCAGGCCGAGGGCGGCCACCATGGACCTGCCGAGCCTGCGGGCGTCCTCGCGGTTCTCCTCCGCCAGCGTGCTGATGCCGTCGAAGCCGAGGAACGACAGCACGGCCACCGACGCGGCGGCGAACACCACGCTGAAGGTGAAGCCGGAGGGCTCGAAGATCGGCGTGAACGCGCCGGTCTGCGCCTTGCCCTGGGCCAGCGCGACGCCGGCGACCACCAGGAAGATCGCGAGCACGACCAGCTCGGCCGCCAGCATGATCCGGGTGATCCTGGCCGTCATCTGGATGCCGAGGTAGTTGACGACGGTGTTGAGCACCACGAACGCCGCCAGCCAGGCCCAGACGGGGATCACGGGCACGAACGAGTTCATGGCGACGCTGGCCACCAGGTAGAGCAGCGACGGCACGAGCACGTAGTCGAGCAGGATGGCCCAGCCGGCCATGAACCCGACGGGGGCGGCGATGCCGCGGCCCGCGTACGTGTAGACGGAACCGGCCATGGGGAACGCCCTGGCCATCTGCGCGTACGACAGCGCCGTGAAGGCCATCGCCACCAGGCCGATCACGTACGCCAGCGCCACCATGCCGTGGGACACGGAGAAGACGTTGCCGAAGATCCCGAACGGCGCGATCGGCACCATGAAGATCAGGCCGTAGATCATCAGGTCGGTGAAGCCCAGCGAGCGCTGGAGCTCCTGGCGGTAGCCGAACTGCTCGATGGTGCTCATGGACGGCTCCTTGTGCATCGAGGGGTGCATCGGGGGCGTTTCGCACCTTAGATCCAAAGCTTTCTAGTGAAAAGGTTTCTCTAGCAAGAAATCCAGGCCGTCCGCCCTTCCGAGGTGAACGGGATGGCGTACCTGCCGTCCGAGCAGGGTGAGCGTTCCGCGCGCGCTGCTGATCGTGGTGCCGTCGGCCACCGCGTCCAGCGCCGGCACGGCCAGCGAACCGGCACGGGCGCACAGGGCGGCCAGCATGGCGACGGCCTCGTAGCAGCCGTGGCCGTGGGCGTTCAGCATGGGTGCGTCAGGGCCGAAGCGGGCGGCGTACCGCTGCGCGAAGCCGAGGCTGGCCTCCGTCGTCAGATCGCGGAAGTAACCCATCGACGCGTACAGCCCGCCGGTGGCGTCACCGCCGATGCCCAGCAGGCCGTGCTCCTCCAGCGCGCCGCAGAGCCGGGCCGCGCCGAGCCCGCCGGCCGCGTACGCGCGGTTGAAGTCCATGAGGTCGCTGCCGATCAGCGTCAGCAGGATGGCGTCCGGGCGGGCCGCCGCCACCCGGTCGAGCCGCCGCACCGCGTCGCCGTACGGCACGAAACTCTCGCCCACCACGGTGGCGCCGAGCGCGCGCAGCAGCGGGCGGGCGCTCGCGTGCACCAGGCGCGGCCAGATGTAGTCGTTGCCCAGCAGGAACCACCGGCGTGCCCCGCGCGTGCCGACCAGCCACTCGATCCCCGGCGCGAGCTGCCGGTCGGGGGTCTCGCCGAGGAAGTAGACGCCCGGCGCGTGCCCGCCGCCTTCGTACGGTGGCCCGTAGACGAACGGCGCCCGCCCGGCGATCGCGGCCACCACCTCGACCCGCACGTCACTGGCGTGGGCGCCCGCCACCGCCTGCACGGTGCCCGTCCTGACCAGCTCGGACACCTCGGCCGCCACCTGGCGCGCGGGCCGCCCGCCGTCGACGAGGACCAGCTCGACCGGCCTGCCCAGCATGCCGCCCGCGGCGTTGAGCTCCTCCGCCGCCAGGACGGCGCAGTTGATCGCGCAGGGGCCCATCAGGCCGAGGACCCCGGACACGGGCACGACCAGGCCGATCCTGATCGAACCTGACGGGAGGAGCCGGGCTTCGAGAGGATCGACGGTCGCCGCCACGCCGACGAGTATCCTCCCTTCTAGCTCCCCGATGAAAGGACCTTCTCCATGACCTCCTCTGGGCTCGGGTCCTCGCTCGCCTATCTGCTGAGCCGCGCGGAGCGCAGCGTCAACCGAGGGCTGGCGGCCGCGCTGGCGGGCGAGGACGTCACCGTCGAGCAGTGGCGCATCATGCGCGCGCTGGCCGACGGGCGGGGCGACTCGATGGGCGAGCTCGCCGCGGCCGTGCTGATGCCCCACCCCACCCTGACCAAGGCGATCGACCGGCTGATCGAGCGGGCGCTGGTCTACCGCGGGCCGTCGAAGGGCGACCGGCGGCGGGTGGCGGTGTTCGTCTCGGACCGGGGGGCCGAACTGCTCGCGCGGGTGGACGGCGCGGTGGCCGAGCACCACGGGCTCGTCGCGGTCGCGTTCGGCGCCGAGCGCACCGAGCGGCTCATGCGCGATCTCGAGGGCCTGGTGGCCGCGCTCGACTACGCCGAGCTCAGGAAGTGAGCCCAGGGCTCGGGATGTGGGCCCAGGGCTCGGGATGTGGGCCCAGGGCTCGGGATGTGGGCCCAGGAGGTGGGCGCAGGCGCCGGGGCCCGCCCCGGACGGCGGGCCCCGGTCGTTCTGTCCGGCGGTCGTCCTCGACCCCCGGTGGTTCTGACTCGCGGTCGTGGCGACCGGCAGTGGTAACGCGCGGCCGTGGTGACCGGCGGTGCCATGGCGCGGTCGTGCCGGCCCTCAGCCGTTCTGGCCGCTGATCGTCACGGGTAGAGTCCGCGCATCTGGTGCGCGTCGGCCACCCGGCCCACGCCGATGACGTGCGCCGCCTGCCTGAGCGTCAGCCCGCGCTCGGCGGCCAGCGACTTCACCTCGGAGTAGGCGCCCTGCATGAGGTCGCGCAGCTTGAGCTCGACCTCGCCGGAACTCCAGGAGTAGGCCTGCATGTTCTGCACCCACTCCAGGTAGGACACGATCACCCCGCCGGCGTTGGCCAGGATGTCGGGCACGACCGTGGTGCCGGAGGCGGCGAGGATCTCGTCGGCCTGCGGCGTGGTGGGCCCGTTGGCGCCCTCGACGATCAGCCTGGCCCGGATCCTGGGCGCGTTGGCCTCGGTGATCGCGCCTTCCAGCGCGGCCGGGACCAGCACGTCGACGTCCAGCTCGAACAGGTCGTCGCGGGCCAGCGCGTCGGCGTGGCGGTAGCCGTGCACGCCGCCCTCCTCGGCGACCCAGGCGCGCAGCCGGGCGATGTCGAGGCCACTGCCGGCGTAGACGGCGCCCGTGACGTCGGAGACGGCCACGACCTTGCAGCCGGCGTCGGAGAGGTACTGCGCGGCCAGCGCACCCACCTTGCCGAAGCCCTGCACGGCCACGGTCACGCCCTCGGGCGAGCCGCCCAGCGCGGCCAGCGCCGCGATCTGCACGCCGCGCGAGGTCGCGCCCGCACGGCCGAGCGAGCCGCCCAGCGTCATCGGCTTGCCGGTGACCACGCCGGGCACGGAGTAGCCGGCGTTGACGCTGTAGGTGTCCATGACCCACGCCATCGTCTGCTCGTCGGTGCCGACGTCGGGCGCGGGGATGTCCTTCTCCGGGCCGATCAGCGGCAGGATCTCGTTGACGTAGCGGCGGGTCAGCCGCTCGAGCTCGCGGGTGGTGAGCCCGGCCGGGTCCACGGCCACGCCGCCTTTGGCGCCGCCGTACGGGATGCCGACCAGTGCGCACTTCCACGTCATCCACATCGCGAGCGCGGTGACCTCGTGGATGTCGGTGCTGGGATGAAACCGGAGCCCGCCCTTGGCGGGGCCGCGTGAGACGTTGTGCTGGACCCGGTATCCCTGGACGACGTCGAGCCGCCCGTCCTCGCGCCGCACCGGGACCGAGACGGTCAGGGAGCGGCGGGGCGTGGCCAGCATCGTGCGGAGCCCGTCGTCGAGCCCGAGATGCTCGGCGGCCTGGGCGAGCTGGTGGAGAGCGGAGTCGAGCGCTTGACGGCCCGGTGTGATCAGGGCCGGCGTCGTTGACGGCACCATGATGCTCATTGAAGAGTTTCCTCCTGGTATTTACGCCCTTTTACGGGGAAAGCGCCATTGCCTTCCACTTTGGGCGATGTTGTTACGATCATCCTATGGCGAGGGGTTTGATCTTGCCTAGGTCTTGGAAGAAATCCAAGCCGGTGACCGAGGTGCCACGAGCGGCGCCACTCTGGCAGGCTTGCGAGCGGATGTATGCCGAATCGTCGATCTGAGGAGTGGAATGCCCGCACTCGTGGTGGGGCCGATGCTGCGTTATGTCGATCGTGACAGCGCCTCGATCTGGGTGGAGACCGCCGACCCCTGCACGGTCACCGTCGAAGCGGACGGCAGGGCTTACCGGTCGCCTACCTTCACCGTGCACGGACACCACTACGCGATCGTGGATCTCGTTGGACTCTCCCAGGATATCGGGTCCTATTCCGTCACACTCGACGGGGAGCCCGTATGGCCCCTGGCGGGTCGCCCGCCCAGCCGGATCAGGCTGTTGCCCGCTGAAGGGGTGCGCAAGCTGATGTTCGGCTCGTGCCGCACCAGCGTGCCGCACGACGCCACACACGTGATCACGCACGGCTACGACATGCTGAGCGAGCTCGGTGCCCACCTCGCGCAGGCCGGCGACGAGGAGTGGCCCGACCTGCTGCTGTTCCTCGGCGACCAGGTCTACGCCGACAGCCCGTCGCCCGAGATCCTGGCTTACATCAGATCGCGGAGGGACACCGAACCGCAGGGGGAGATCGCCGACTTCGAGGAATACGCCGAGCTCTACCGCCAGGCGTGGACCGACCCCGACATCCGCTGGGTGTTGTCCACCGTGCCGACCGCGATGATCTTCGACGACCACGACGTGCGCGACGACTGGAACACCTCGAAGACCTGGCGCGAGCAGATGGCCAGGACGCCATGGTGGCGCCGCCGGGTCATCGCGGGGCTCGGGGCGTACTACGTCTACCAGCACCTCGGCAACCTCTCACCGGCCGAGCGCGCGGAGGAGCCGCTCCTGCAGAAGCTGATGAGCGGCGACGGCGACACCGGAGACGCGCTCGACGCGTTCGCCGACAAGGCCGACGCCGAGCCGAGCAGCAACCGCTGGAGCTACGCCCGCGACCTCGGGGACACCCGGCTGATCATGGTCGACACGCGGTGCGCCAGGCAGCTCACGCCCGGCGACCGCCGCATGCTCGACCCCGACGAGTGGGCCTGGCTCGAGGAGCAGGTCACCCGCCCGGCCGAGCGGCTGATCATCGGCTCGTCGATCCCGTTCCTGCTGCCCGAAGGCGTCCACGGCGTACAGAACTGGAACGAGGCTCTGTGCGACGGCAAGTGGGGCCGCCTGGTGGGCAGGTGCTCCGAGATGCTCCGGCAGGCCTTCGACCTGGAGCACTGGGCGGCGTTCCGCCGCTCGTTCGAAGACCTGGCCGGCATGCTGATCAACCTCGGCAAGCCCGTGCTGATCCTCTCCGGCGACGTGCACTACTCCTACCTGGCCAAGGCCAACACCGGGCCGGTCTACCAGGTCGTGTGCTCGCCGATCCGCAACCCGCTCAGCCGGGTGCTGCGCTGGGCCAACGTGCTCACCCAGTTCGGCCTGGCCACGCTGGTGGGCGGCCTGCTGGCGCGGTCGGCGGGCATCCCGAAAGCGCCCTTCCGGTGGCGGATCGTCAAGGGCCCCTGGTTCCAGAACGCGGTGGCCACCCTGACCCTCCCCGGCACGCTGACCTGGTACGAGTCTCGCAACGACGCCATGAAGCCGATCGAGTCCGTACGCGTGGGCTGACGCCCTACCGCTCCTTCAAGGCGTAGAGAGCATCGGTGAGCTGGTCGATCCCCCAGATCAGGTCGTCCTCGGAGACGACGATCGGCGGAGCCAGCCGGATCGTGGAGCCGTGCGTGTCCTTGACCAGCACGCCGCGCCTCAGCAGCGCCTTCGACACCTCGCGCCCGGTGGCCAGCGACGGCTCGATGTCCACGCCCGCCCACAGCCCGCGGCCGCGCACCTCGGTGACGCCCTTGCCGATCAGCTCGCGCAGCCGGTTGTGCAGGGTCTCACCGAGCTTGGTGGCCCTGGCCTGGAACTCGCCGGTGTTCAGCAGCTCGATGACCGCGATGCCCACCGCGCACGCCAGCGGGTTGCCGCCGAACGTGGACCCGTGCTGGCCGGGGTGGATGATGCCGAGCACGTCGCGGTCGGCCGCGACGGCCGACACCGGTACGACGCCGCCGCCGAGGGCCTTGCCGAGGACGTAGATGTCGGGCACGACGCCTTCGACGTCGCACGCGAACGTCTGCCCGGTGCGGCCCAGGCCTGACTGGATCTCGTCGGCGATCATCAGGATTCCGCCGGCCGAGCACAGCTCCCTGACCTCGGTCAGGTAGCCGTCCGGCGGCACCAGCACCCCGGCCTCGCCCTGGATGGGCTCGACGAGCACGGCGACCGTGTTGGCGTCGACGGCCTGCCTGATCGCGTCGGCCGAGCCGTAGGGCACGATCCTGAAGCCCGGCGTGTAGGGGCCGAAGTTGTCGTGCGCATCAGCGTCGGTGGAGAAGCTGATGATCGTGGTGGTGCGGCCGTGGAAGTTGTTCTCCATCACGATGATGTTGGCCTGGTCGGGCTCGACGCCCTTGACCTCGTAGCCCCACTTGCGCGCCACCTTGATGGCGGTCTCGACGGCCTCGGCGCCGGTGTTCATGGGCAGGATCATGTCCTTGCCCGTGAGGTCGCCCAGGCCGGCGCAGAAGTGCGCGAACTGGTCGTGGTAGAACGCGCGGCTGGTCAGGGTCAGGCGTTCGAGCTGGTCCCTCGCCGCCTCGACGATCTTCGGGTGGCCGTGGCCGAAGTTGAGCGAGGAATAGCCGGACAGGCAGTCCAGATAGCGCTTCCCCTCGACGTCGGTGACCCACGCTCCATGTGCCTCGTGGATCACCACGGGCAGCGGATGGTAGTTGTGGGCGCTGCGGCTCTCGCTGATCTCGATCAGCTCTGCGCTGGTGGTCATGGTCAGTTCTCCCCCCTGATCTCCAGTGTGCAGCACTTGGGACCCCCACCCGCCTTACGCAGCTCCGACAGGTCGACCGGGATCACCTCGTAGCCCCGGCGCTTGAGCTCCAACTGCAGGTTGGAGGCCTCGGCGTTGATCACCACGTTGGCGCCGTCGCTGACCGCGTTCAGGCCGAGCACCTCGGCGTCCAGAGCGGTCGCCAGGACCGCGTCGGGGAACATGCGGCGCAGCACCTCCTGGCTGCCCCGCGAGAAGGCCTGCGGGTAGTAGGCCACGTTCCGGCCGTCCAGCGGGAACAGCGCCGTGTCCAGGTGGTAGAAGCGCGGGTCGACCAGCGTCAGCGAGATCACCGGCCGGCCCAGGACCTCCTGTGCCTCCTGGTGGGCGCGCACGTCCGTGCGGAAGCCCGTGCCGGCGAGGACGACCTCGTCGAGCACGAGGAAGTCGCCCTCGCCCTCGTTGACGTGCTGCGGCTCGTGCGCCGGATATCCGCGCTCGGCGAACCAGCGCAGGTAGGCCGGGCCCTCGGGGCCGCGCTGCGGGTAGGCGAACCTGGCGCCGTAGACGCGCCCGTCGACGACCAGCGCGCCGTTGGCGGCGAACACCATGTCGGGCAGCCCGTCGATCGGGTCGATCAGGCTGACGCGATGGCCGAGTTCCTCGTATGCGCTCTTGAGGTCTTCCCACTGCCGAACCGCGACGTCGCGGGACGCGCCGGCTTCCGGGCGCATCCACGGATTGATGCTGTATTCGACGGCGAAGTACTCAGGGCGACACATGAGGAAGTGTTTGGGCATGCAGCGCTCCATCATCGTTGACCAGGGAAAATCCCTCTCTGGAGGGACGCAGCCAGCCTAGGAACCGCCGTCATGGCGGCCAAGACGTCGACATTGCGTATATGCGCAGGTCTGTTGCGTCTTTCAGGCGCTCGTACGCGGTCCGTTGCGCGGTTGGGGCACGGTGGTGCCAGGAGGTGCGTCGACCAGCCTGGAGAGCACGATGACGCTCTTGGTCCGCACCACGAACGTCTCCGCAGCGATGCGCTCGATCACCCGCTCCACGTGGCGGACGTCCGTCGCCCTGATGTGCAGCAGCGCGTCGGCCTCGCCGGTGATCGTGGCCGCCCCCACCACCTCAGGGAACTTGGCCACGGCCAGCGCGATGTCCGAGGGCTTGGTCTTGCCCTGGCAGAACAGCTCCACGTAGGCCTCGGTCGTCCAGCCCAGCGCCTGGGGCGCCACCCGGGCGCTGAACCCCGTGATCGCCCCCGTCGCGCGCAGCCGGTCGACCCTCCGCTTGACCGCCGACGCGCTCAGCCCCACCTGATCACCGATGTCCGCGTACGTCGCACGGGCGTCGTCGACGAGCGCCGCGATGATGTCACGATCGAGCCGGTCCAGTTCCACGCGCTCTGTATACAGCCTGGCCAGGCTGGCGCGCGACGTGCGGCGCGCGGGAGACTGGGCGCTCGAACCGTGTCCGGAGGGTTTTCACCACGATGAGCGCAGCGAGTTTCCCCGAGGGTTTCGTCTGGGGAGTGTCGACTTCCGCTTTCCAGATCGAGGGAGCCACGACCGCCGACGGCCGCGGCCCGTCCATCTGGGACGGCTTCTCCGCCGACCGCGCGGAGGCGTGCGACCATTACCGCCGCCGTACGGAGGACGTGCGGTTGATGAAGGACCTCGGAATAGCCGCCTACCGGTTCTCGGTGAGCTGGGCGCGGGTGATTCCCGACGGCTGCGGAAAGGTGAACACGGCCGGGCTCGGCTTCTACGACCGGCTGCTCGACGAATTGCTCGCCGCGGGCATCACGCCCTATGCCACCCTTTATCACTGGGACCTGCCGCAGGCGCTGGAGGACCGGGGCGGCTGGCCGGTGCGCGACACCGCCCGCCATTTCGCGGATTACGCCGCGGCCGTCCACGAACGGCTCGGCGACCGGGTCGACACGTGGTTCACGGTGAACGAACCGTGGGTGGCGGCCTTTCTCGGATACGGCTCCGGCATTCACGCGCCCGGCAGGACGTCGGCGGCCGACGCCTTCCGCAGCGCCCACCACATGCTGCTCGCCCACGGGCTGGGCGTCCAGGCGCTGCGCGCCGCCGGGGCCGCCAAGGTGAGCGCCGTCGTCAACCACTCGCCCGTGCTGACGCCCGCCCAGGTGAGCGACTCAGGCAGGGAGCTGAGCGAGGAGGACGCCGAGGCCGTGGCCAGGATCGACGCCCTGGCGAACCGGCAGTTCCTCGACCCGATGCTGCGCGGCGCCTACCCCGCCGACCTCATCCCGCTCATCGAGCGCCACGCGGGGCTCGGCCACGTCCGCGACGGCGATCTCGACGTCATCGCCCAGCCCATCGACCTGCTCGGCGTCAACTACTACGCGCCGCTGGTGGTGCAGGCGCAGCCCAGCGAACCCGCCGATCCGGCTTTCCCGGGAAGCGAGGGCGTGCTCTTCTGCACGGTGCCCACGGCGGTTACCGCCATGGGCTGGCCCATCGTGCCAGGCTGCCTCTCCCAGCTGCTCGGCCGCCTTTCGCGGGAATATCCGGAAACCGACCTGATGATCACGGAGAACGGCGCCGACTTCGTCGACGTGGTGACCGGCGACGGCATTCACGACGTCGACCGGATCAGCTTCATCGAGGAACACCTGCGCGCCCTGAGATCCGCTATCGAGAACGGCGCCAGGGTCCGCGGATATTTCGTCTGGACGCTGCTCGACAACCTCGAATGGGCCGACGGCTACCAGCGCAAGTTCGGCCTCGTGCACGTGGACTTCGCCACCCAGAAACGCCGCCTGAAGGACAGCGCCCGGTGGTATCGCGACGTCATCGCGCGCAACGGCCTGACCGAGACCCGCGCCAGGCGGCCCACCTTGGAGACCGTGGCCGCCCGCGCCCGCGTATCCAGAGCCACGGTCTCGCGCGTCGTCAACGGCGAGACCTCGGTGAGCCCCGAGGTCCGCGCGACGGTGATGCGGGCCGTCAGAGAGCTCGGCTACGTGCCCAACGCCGCCGCCCGCAGCCTGGTCACCCGGCGTACCAACACGGTCGCCCTCGTCCTGTCGGTGCCCGGGCAGGGCGGCGATCCGCTGACCGCGGCCGTCGTCCAGTACGTCACCAGCATGCTCGAGGGCGCGGGCAAGCAGATCACGCTCATGCTGGCCGACACCGCCGAGAGCCACCGCCGCATCGCCTCCCACGTGGAGGCGCGGCTGGCGGACGGCGTCGTGCTCCTGCCGCCCGACCGGGCCGACACCCTGGCCGAGCGGCTCTCGCGGACCGGCGTGCCGATCGTGCTGCTCGGCAAACCCGCGGTCGCGTCGCTGGTGCCGTACGTGGACGTCGACAACGCCGGGGGAGCGGCGGCCGCCACCGAGCACCTCATCGCCCGCGGCCGCCGCCACATCGGCATGATCTGCGGCCCCATGGACCTGACCTTCGTCCAGGACCGCCTGGCCGGTCACCGCGCGGCCCTGCACCGCGCCGGCATGAGGCCGCTACTGGCCCTGGCCGACGACCTCACCCGCGCGTCCGGTGCGGCGGCCGCGCGCCGGCTCATCGGCGACAACCCGTCCCTGGACGCGATCTTCGCGTCCGGCGACCAGCTCGCCATCGGGGCGTTGCGGGCGGCGCAGGAGGCCGGGCGGCGGGTGCCGGAGAACCTGGCGATCGCGGGCTTCGACGACGTCGACGCAGCCTCGGCCACCACCCCGCAGCTCACCACCGTGCGCGTCCCTGTCGCCGACCAGGCCCTCGCGCTCGCCCGGCTGCTGCTGTCGCGCCTGGAGGGCCGCCACGTCACGTCCGTCGTGCTCCCTGCCAGGCTCGTGGTCAGGGACTCCACCTGACGGCCGCCACGTCCCCTCGGCCGTGCTCCCGGCTGGTCATGGGCTCCACCTGACGGTCGCCACGTCGCGTCGGTCGTGCTCCCGGCGGGGAGTTGCCACCTGACGGCCGCTCATCCGTCTCTTGTCTCCCAAATCGGGCGCCTGCCGTCGATCCGCGCCCCGGCGACTTAGCATCGATGGCAGGACCCCGCTGGGAGGCCAGATGCGCTTCGTCCGCCGCAAGCAGGAAGCATCCGTCGAGCCCGACGGCCAGGTCACCCGCATCGCGCCCGCGGCCGCGTACGACGGCGACCTCTACCACCTGCCCGAGTGGGCGCGGCGCCGCGGCGAGGAACGCGCGCTGGGCCGCGCCCACGCCGAAGGCGGCCAGATCGACACGCTGACCCTCCAGACCGGCAGCGTGCCCCGCTTCCACGAGCTGGAGGACGAGCGCCTGGAAGAGCTCGCCAGGATCGACGAGTGCACCGAGCGGGAGACCCAGCGGGCGCGCGCCGAACTCGAGGCGCAGAAGATCCGCCTGGCGGAGTCGCAGCGCGCGTTCGGGGAGGCGCGCAAGGCCCTGGACGACAGCCGGCAGCGCGTCACCGAGCTGGAACAGCCCAGCAGGCGCCCGGGCGACGGCCGCCCCAGCTCGATCGCGCTCTCCGGCAGCCACTGGCCGGTCGTCCGCCGCTGGCTGCCCGCCGCGCTCCTTCTGCTGCTCCTGCTGGTCGTCGAGGTGCCCATCCTCTACCAGGTGATCCTCAGCTGGGGCGACAGCGTCGCGATGACCGCGCTCCTCGCCGCCGGCGCAGCCCTGATCATGCTGGTGGCGCCCCACATGTACGGGCGGGCGTTCCGTTCCTGGCAGGAGCACGGCAGCTCGGCCCAGGGACGCTGGCTGCTGATCGGCGTGGCGCTCGTCTGGCTGGGCCTCATCGTCGCCGTTGCCGTGCTGCGCCGGGACGCCCTGGTCAAGCCCCTGGTGGTGGACGGGCAGGAGATCGGCCCCACCTCCGAGGGCGTCGGCCAGCTGCCCACCATGGTCCTCCTGCTGGCGCTCCTCGTGGCCACCGCCCTCATCGCCGCCGACCTGGGGCGCCGCATGCACAACCCCAACGACCGCCGCCTCAGGGAACTACGGGCCAAACGTGACGCCGAGGCCCGCGCCTTCGCCGGCGCCCAGGCGGCCTACCAGCACGACGCCGGCTACGCGGAGAGCATCGCCCACTACGTCGAGGCGGTGGATCGCCGCCGGGCCAGCCGGCTGCGGCAGCTCGACAGCGGCTTCGACAGCCTGGCCACGGCGTACCTCGGGGGAGTCGTCGAGGGCCTGAAGGACCCTGAGGCGGCCAGCTGGGCCGAACGCATCGTCCTGCGGCGCCGCACCCGCTCCTGACCTGTTCCGACGCTCCGCGGGCCCGTACGCATCGTCCTGCGGCGCCGCACCCGCTCCTGAGACCTCCTCCGACGCACGGCGGGCCCGTACGCACGGGATCACGCGCGTACGGGCCCGCCGGCGGAGGCGGGACAGGCGGTCAGGAGGTGGTGAAGGTGAACCAGTTGACGTTGACGAAGTCGGCAGGCTGGCCGCTGCTGAAGGTCAGGTAGACCGTGTGCGTCCCGGTCACCCCGGAGATGTTGGCCGGGATGGTGCGCCAGCTCTGCCATCCGCCGGTGTTCCCCACGGCGAAGTCACCGATGGGCGGGGCCGTGGGGCTGTCGAGCCGCACCTGCACCAGCCCGCTGACCCCGGCGCCCGCCCCGGACGCCACCCTGGCCTTGAACTGGCCGGCGGCCTGCGAGCCGAACCTCACCCCGTCGAAGCGGAGCCAGTCACCGTTGGAGATGCCGCCGACGTTCTGGCCGCCGCCCGAGTCGGTGGTCGACTCGACCATGGTGCCGGACTGGGCGGTGTAGCGCTCGGCCTGGATGGTGGAGCGGGCGTCGACGCTGCCGGGCGGATCGGTCGGGTCGGGGTCGGGGTCGCCGCCGTCCGTGCCGCTCTGCCAGACCGCGACGTAGTCCACCATCATCGGCCTGCCGGGCACGGTGTCCCCCGTGGGGGTCCCGAAGCCGGCCACGCCGTTGGGGAACGCGCCGCCCATCGCCACGTTGAGCAGCAGGAAGTAGCCGGCGTGGCCGGTCATGTTGTTCCAGGTCGTGGCGTCGAACCGGGACTGGCTGAGGCTGTGGAACTGCTGGCCGTCCACGTACCAGCGCAGCTGGTTGGGGCTCACGCTGCGGTCCCACTCGAAGCGGTAGGTGTGGTACGCCGACTGGCAGGACGCGCCGGGGCAGGCGCGGCTGGCGCCGAGGCCGTTGTTCTCCTCGCAGGGCCCGCCGGGGGCGACGCCGCAGTGGAGCACGGCCCAGACGGAGTTGATCCCGTTGACGTTCTCCATGATGTCGAACTCGCCGATCCCCGGCCAGTTCCAGTAATTCCCCCGGTACGGCGACCCGAGTGCCCAGAACGCCGGCCAGTAGCCGAGGGCGGCGTTGCCGGTCACGTTCGGCATCTGGATGCGGCCCTCGATGCGCAGGATGCGCCCGTCGGCGGGCTTGAAGTCGGATCGCCTGGTCTCGATGCGGGCCGAGGTCCACTCGCCGGAGCCGCTGCGGAGCGGGGTGATGCGCAGGTTGCCCGAGCCGTCGAGGCTGAGGTTGGAGGTGCTGGAGGTGTAGTTCTGGATCTCGCCGGTGCCCCAGTTGGCCGGGCCGCCGGGGTAGGCGTGCCCTGTGTCGATGATCCAGTTGTTCGACGAGGGCAGGGTGTTCGCCGGGCCTTCGAAGTCGTCGGACCAGACCAGTGACCAGCCGGACGGCGTGGACGGCACGGAGGCCGAGGCGCCGGCGGTCATCTGGACGAGCAGCCCGGTGAGTGCGGTGAGAACCACGGCCACGGCCGCCACGCGGCGCCGGCGCCTGTTCGCTGTTGTCATCATCGCTCCATGGGGGGTGTGGATGCGAGAGAGCGCTCTCTCAACGATGTGAACACAGCGTTTACTTCCTGTCAACAATCACCACACCGGGCACGCAACCCTGGTGAAAGTGCCGACCGGCGCGATGCTAGAGAGCGCTCTCGTTACGGCCTATGCCGGACGTCACAGCAGGTCCACGGTGGTCGCGCCGGTCGCTTCGAACGCCTCCAGCCAGAACGCCTCCAGCTGGGGGAACCGGTCAGGGCTCGACGTCTTCTCCCGCAGGAAACCATGCACGACCACCGCGTACCCGGTCATGTCGGGCAGCAGCCGCGCGTCCCGCAACTCCTTGACCTTCTTGCTGCGCGCGCTCTCGCTGAGGTCCAGCCGGTTGATGTCCAGCTCGCCCCGGTTGTTGATCAGGTCGCTGAACACGATGATCCGGTGCGCGTTGTCCGGCTGCCGCTGCGCGCTGAGCTGCTTGGCCACGTACCGCAGCGCCCCCAGGACGTCCGACCCCTCGCCCTCCGTCGGGCAGTCGAACAGCTTGACCGCCCTCGGCACCACCTGCGTGATGCGGTGTTTCCTGACCCGCTCCTCGACCACGGGATTGTCGTTGGGGTTCTCGGCCCGGGTCGCCGCGACGGGCACCGGGTCCTGGCGGCAGGCGCTGCTCTCCGAGCTGCCCGTTACCGCCGCGAACCCGATCCAGTCACACCCTTCCGCGAACGCCGGCAACTTCGAGGTGACGTCGTTCCTGGAGGTGGCGGGATCGGCGTAGCTGGTCGAGTCGACGACCACCCCGCAGAGCCCCCTGGCCTCGGTGCCGCACGCCGTCAGGCCGGCCGTGACCACCGGCAGCACGAGTAACGACGCGATCAGGCGGCGCGCCGTACGGGCTCTCCCCGAACCCGGGCGCCGCGCCCTGGTCCCGCGACTCTCCTCCGCCACCACCCGACCTCCTGCCTGCGCGGCGAGCGCCTTCCGCGGTTCTCCTGCCTGCGCGAACAACGCCATCAGCCGTTTTCCCGTCCGCGTGGCGAATCGTGCGGGTCGTTCCTCGTGCCCGGAGCATCCTCCGTGTCCCTGTCCCTGTCCGCGTCCGCGTCTGGGTCCCTGTCCGCGTCCGCGTCTGGGTCCCTGTCCGCGTCCGCGTCCGCGTCTGGGTCCGTGTCTGGGTCTGGGTCCGTGTCTGGGTCTGGGTCCGTGTCTGGGTCTGGGTATGCGTCCGCGTCGGTGTGCGGTGTGCCCGGTGACAGCTGGCGGGGGGAACCGCCGGGCAACTCCCGGGGCAGCACCTCGGCGTGCCACACCTCGATGCGGCTCTCCACCTCGCGCAGGATCCGCCCGATCTGCTGCCGGCCCGACACCGCCATGGGGTTGCCCGCCGTGGCGTCCATGGCGATGATCTCGCCCTTCCACAGCGACGGGACCTCCTCCTTACGCGGATGGGCCCGCAGCACGCCGCTCTTGTACGCGGCGATGAGCTGCTCGGCCCTGGCCTGCACCGCTTCCACCTCGTGGTCGCGCTGGATCAGCGCGCTCTCCCACTCCTGGGTGAGGTGCTCGATGCGGGCCCTGGCCCGCTGCACGCCGGCGTTCGCCTCCTCGACCACGGCCCGCCGCCGCGCCTCGGCCCGCAGCGCCCTGGCCTCCGCGATCGAGATGAACGGATCCCGCTCCCTCGATCCCACCGCCCGGGCGGCCGCCGCATCGGACCCCGTCGCCCGTGGCACCGGCACCCCGCCGGACCCGACCCCGGACACGGCGTCCTGCCGGACTTCGGGGGTGGTGCCCGGACGGTTCTCGGGAGTGGTGTTGGAGGTGATGTCCGGGTGGTTCTCGGGAGTGGTGTTGGAGCCGGTTTCGGGGGTGGTGTCCGGGCGGTATTCGGGAGTGGTGTTGGAGCCGGTGTCCGGGTGGGTATCGGGGGTTGCGTGCGAGCCGCTCGCGGGGGCCGGTCCTGGGCCGGGCTCGGGGGTGGTGCCCGGTCCTGGGTCGGGTGGCGCGGGGGCGTGGCCGTTAGGCAACGTGGACGGCGGCGGCAGCGTGTCGCTCCTGCCCAGTTCCCGCAGGATGACCTCCCGCTCGCCCAGCGCCCGTTCCATCAGCGCCGTACGCGTGGCGGCCAGGCGGCGGTCGACCTCGGTGATCTGCTCGCGGGCCCGGGCACGGATCTCCGTCACGTACGCGGGCTGGAACTCCGGATCGGTGAACTCGCCTAACGGATGACGGCGGGCGTCCCGCATCCCTTGCCGGCGCGCCTCCTCGCGCTCGGCCAGCGGATCGCCCCGCTTGAACAGCCGTGACAAGAACGCCATCCGCGTCTCTCCTGGCTCCGGCCGGACCGGAACCCGGCCCGAGTGTCCCTGAACCCAGACTAAGTGCTCAGTTCCGGGTGATGGCGGCACGGCGCGCATTGTCGCCGAAGCCGCGGCACGTGCGGAGGATCGGTGCCGCGGCTCCGGCTCCGGTCAGCCCTTGGCGGCTTCGCCGTTGGCCTGCTCCATCGCCTCTTCGGGGGAGGCTTCGAGGTCCTGCTCGGCGTCGGCGCCCGCCTGGGCGGAGGACTTGTCGAGGCGGACCCAGCTCGTCACGCTCTCCACCGCGAACAGGACGAACAGGTAGGCCGTCAGCACGGCCAGCACCGGGGTCAGCGCTCCGAAAGCGGCCCCGGCGCCGATGATGAGCAGGCGCACCTCCCATCCGAGCCCCGCGTGGAACACCCAGGCGGGCGGCCAGATGCTCTGGCGGGTGCGGTAGACGGTGTCGTAGGTGTGGTAGCCCACGACGTACACCAGCACGAACAGCAGCCACCTCGGCGCGTCGGCCACGAGGCCGATGGCGATCATGGTGAGGAACTCGGTGCCCCGCAGCAGCGGCGGGGTCAGCCAGTCGAAGCGGCCCAGATGGTTGCGCGGCGCGGTGGGCAGCACCAGCAGCAGCATGATCGCCACGGGCAGGAGCAGGATCGGGCCCGGCACCAGCACGCCGGCGACGATGAGCCCGATGATCGCCAGCAGGGCGACGAGCGTGGCGGGCACGGGCGGAAGGCCCCTGCCGATCTTGCCGGCCAGCGCGTGGGCGAGCGGGCCGTCGTCGCGGTAGGCGAGCAGGCGGGCGGTCTGGATGCGGCGGCGTTCCTCGTCGGGGTCCGGCGTGGGGGTGGCCATGGCCTGCGGTTGGGTGATCATACGAGCGACCTCATGAGGCGTCCGGTGAGGGTGTAGATGGCGGCGACGGAGCCCCAGATCACCAGTGTGAGGAAGGTGATCCGGGCGTCGAAGAGGGCGGCGGTGATCGCGATGGCCGCGAACCGCTCGCCGATGGGGAACACGATCATCTTGCGTGCCCAGTGGACGGCGCGGTTCTTGCCCGCCTTGCTCCACATCTTGAGCACGCCTCGCACGCCCTGGCTGCGCTCGACCTTCCGCCGCGTCAGCGCCTCGCGCAGGTCGCGGTCGTCGGGCGCGTCGAGTGCCAGGGTGGGCAGCTTGGCCGGCGGCTTGCGGCGGTTGGAGATGCCGAAGGAGAAGTCGAGCAGGTGGCGCACCGACTGCAGGCCGAGCGCGGCCAGCGCCAGGATCCAGATGTCCTCGCTGTTGCCGGAGACCACCCAGCCGATGGCCAGGCCGGCGAAGACCACGTATTCCTTGAACCGGTCGAACGTGGCGTCCAGCCAGGCCCCCAGCACGCCGAACTTGCGGGCGTAGCGGGCCACCTGCCCGTCGACGCAGTCGAAGACGAACGCGAAGTAGATCAGGATCCCGCCCGCCACCATCCACGGGCGATCGCCCGTGGCGAAGCACGCGGCCGCGGCCACGCCGAGCGCGATAGAGATCAGCGTGACCTGGTTGGGCGTCAGCCCGCGCCTGGCCGCCCAGCGGGCGATGAAGCGGGAGTAGGTGGAGACGAAGTAGGTGGTGAAGAAGCCGTCGGCGCCCTTGACCGCGTTGTTGAGCCTGGAGCGGTCTTCGTCCATGCCGGTCATCTCGGCGCCGGCTTCGTTGACCTCCTCCTGGGTGGTGACCCGGCGGTAGAACAGGTCGCGGCGGCCGCGGATGCCGACCGACACGCCGTTGCGCACCAGGCCGAACACGATGAGCTGCACCAGGTCGTCGTCATCGCCGAAGCGGTGGGCGATCTCGGCCAGCTCGCGGCAGGTCTGCGCCAGCACGGGCGCGTTGCGCGCGCTCACGTGCAGCGGGCCGAGCAGCGCCGCGTTGGGCCTGGTGACCGCGTGGTAGGCGGTGCCCACCGAGACCACGCGCGAGGACTTGCCGATGCGGGCGCGGACGGGCAGGCCTTCGAGACGGTCGTAGCCGATCTCCGGCTCCGCCTCGGCGATCGGGACGCGCCCTTCCTGGACGGGCTCGTCGTCGCTGTCTTCCTGGCCGTTGTCTTCCTGACCGGTGTCCTCCTGCGCCTCCTCGGTGATCCCGTAGCGCGGCTCCTTCGCGACGAGCGCCAGCGCACCGCGCTTGGATTTGGTGATCTGGTAGATCAGCTCGTCGTGGACGACGGAGTTGGTCGGGATGATGAAGAGGTTTTCCGTTGCTGATGCTGCGACATCGGCCAGGGCTCGCAGGGCGGCGGCCACATCGCCTGACTCGATGGTGGCGGGCCGCGGATCCATGGAGGTGACCTGGCTGCGTAGTCGTTCGGCCACGGTGGGGTTGCCGGTTAGCGCGGCCAGCCTCAGGCCGGTCGGAGAGGTTTCGGGGCCGGGCGAGGCGCCCAGCAGGACCACGCGGGTCATGTCTCCCTTTCGAGGCGGTTGCGGGGGGTTGAACAACGGGTGATGCGGGGACAGGCGTCAAAGTCTAGTGAGGGTTACGCAAAGTCGCGTCAACAGAGCATGCCCGTAACGTCCGCCCGTCGGTACCGAGAGTGGCCGTAAGATGTCCGAGTGAGTCTCTACCGTGACGAAGGCGTGGTCCTGCGTACACAGAAACTCGGTGAGGCCGACCGCATCGTCACCATTCTGGCCAAGCGCACCGGCAAAATCCGCGCGGTGGCCAAGGGCGTGCGCCGCACGACGTCGCGTTTCGGGGCGAGGCTCGAGCCGTTCACCCACGTCGACCTGCAGCTGCACACCGGGCGCACCCTCGACGTCGTCACCCAGGCGGAGACGCTGAGGCCCTATGGAGAGGCGCTGGCCGCCGACTATCCGCGCTACACCGCGGGCACCGCGATGCTGGAGACCGCCGACCGGCTGACGCACGGGGAGAAGGAGCCGGCGCTGCGGCAGTTCCTGCTCCTGGTGGGCGGGCTGCGCACGCTCGCCGACCGGGATCACGAGGCCAGATTGGTGCTGGACGCCTATTTCCTGCGCTCCCTGGCCGTGGCCGGCTACGCCCCCGTGCTCGACGCGTGCGCGAAGTGCCGGGCCCCGGCGATCAGGGCGTTCGCCATCGTCGCCGGTGGCGTGGTGTGCGGGGCGTGCAAGCCGTCCGGGTCCGTCGTGCCCGCCGGAGAGACGATCGGGCTCATGGCCGCGCTGCTGCGCGGCGACTGGGCCCTGGCCGACGCCTCCGAGTCGCGTCATCGCGGCGAATGCAGCGGCCTCGTCGCCGCCTATCTGCAGTGGCACCTCGAACACGGCATACGCTCTCTCCGACACGTCGAAAGGGAGCCCGCGTGAACGTCCGACCCCCGTCCCCGCATCCGTCAGGCGCGACACCGCCGCCGATCCCGCGCGAGCTGGTGCCCCGGCACGTCGCGATCGTCATGGACGGAAACGGCCGCTGGGCCAAGGCGCGGGGGTTGCCGCGCACCGAGGGGCACAAAGCAGGCGAGTCCTCGCTGTTCGACGTCATCGAGGGGGCTCTCGAGCTGGGCATCCCCTATCTGAGCGCGTACGCGTTCTCGACGGAGAACTGGAAGCGCTCGCCCGACGAGGTGCGTTTCCTCATGGGCTTCAACCGCGACGTCATCCGGCGGCGCCGCGACGAGCTCAACGCCATGGGCGTGCGCGTGCGCTGGGCCGGCCGGCCCGGGCGGCTGTGGAAGAGCGTCATCTCCGAGCTGCAGACGGCTGAGGAGATGACCGTCGCCAACCGCACGCTGACGCTGCAGTTCTGCGTCAACTACGGCGGGCAGGCCGAGATCGTCGACGCGGCGGTCCGGATGGCCGAGGACATCGCGGCCGGGCGGGTGAGGCCGTCCAGGGTCAACGAGAAGGTGTTCGCCCGCTATCTCGACGAGCCGGAGATCCCCGAGGTCGACCTGTTCGTACGGTCGTCGGGCGAGCAGCGGTTCTCCAATTTCCTGCTGTGGCAGTCGGCCTACGCCGAGATGGTGTTCCTCGACCGGCTCTGGCCCGACTTCGACCGCAGGGATTTGTGGGAGGCGTGCGAGACCTACGCCAAGCGCGACCGCCGCTACGGCGGGGCGATGCCCAACCAGGTCTAGCGGCTCAGGCGCGGCGGCGGGCGCGATAGGCGGCGACGTGCATGCGGTTGCCGCACGTGCGGCTGTCGCAGTAGACGCGCGAGCGGTTGCGTGATTCGTCCACGAACACCCGGTCGCAGTCGGGCGCCGCGCACGTGCGCAGTCGTTCGGCCTCGCCCTCGACCAGCAGGTGGGCCAGCGCCACCCCGCAGTCGGCCGCCACGTGCTCCGCCAGCGCCGCGTCGGCGGCGAAATAGTGCACGTGCAGCGGGTGCCCGTCGTGCTCCGTGAGCCTGGGCGTGATGCGCGTCTCCGACAGCAGCGCGTTCAACGTGCGGACCGCGGTCGGCTGGTCGGTGGCGGTGAAGACGCGGTGGAACGCCTCCCGCACCATCCGCACCTGGCCCAGGTCGCGGGCCGTGAGCCGGCTCACGCCGCTGATCTGGCGGGACTCCACGAACGCCTGCAGTTCGGCCAGGCCGGCCAGGCCCTCGTCGCCGCCGGTGGAGGGCGAGGTGTTGACCAGCTCGACGACGGTGGCCAGCGAATGCACCATGTCATGGCCAAACGGCATGTTGACTCCTGTACGCGCCGGGTTCTAGCGTTGTCGCAGCGTATCTCTTGCATGGGGTTCCGGGGGTTTCCGTGAGTGCACATCGGCGTATCGTCATGGTCGCGATCGCCGGAGCGCTCATCATCTCCACCTCTGGTCCCATGGTCCGCATGGCGGACGTGTCACCCGCGACCTCCGCTTTCTTCCGCTGCGCGTACGCCGTGCCGCCGATGCTCGTGCTGGCCTGGCTGGAGCGGCGCAGGTTGGGGCCGCTGCCGCGCAGGGCCCTCCTGCTGGCCTGGTCGGCGGGCGCGGTGTTCGCGCTCGACCTGCTGTTCTGGCACCACGCGATCGAGTACGTGGGCGCGGGGCTGGCGACCGTGCTGGGAAATCTGCAGGTGTTCATCGTGGCGTTCGCCGCCTGGGCGGTGTTCGGGGAGCGGCCGTCAACGCGGCTGATGGTCGGGACGCCGGTGGTGTTCGGCGGCGTGGTGCTGATCTCCGGGGTGTTCGACAGCGCGGCCTACGGCAGCGACCCGATGATGGGGGTGCTCGCGGGGGTGGCCACGTCGCTGTCGTACGCGGTGTTCCTGCTGCTGATGAAGGCGGGGCCGGATCGTGGCGCGGGCCCGCTGGCGCACGCGACCGTGGTGACCGCGGCGACCATCGCGCTGCTCAGCCCGGTGTTCGGGGGCGCCGACTTCACACCGAACTGGCCCGCGCACGGATGGCTGCTGCTGCTCGCGCTCGGGCCGCAGGTGCTCGGATGGTCGCTGATCACGTTTTCGCTGCCGCGCCAGCCCGCCGCGCTCACGGCGCTGCTGCTGCTGATCCAGCCCATGACGACCGTGGGCATCTCCGCGCTGGCGCTGGGGGAACGCCCGTCGGTGTTGCAGCTCACGGGCTGCGCGGTGATCGTGCTCGGGGTGCTCTACGGCTCCCGGCGCGCTCAGCCCGTCCTGATCGAGGTGGAGCAGGACGAGCAGGTGCCGAAGACCTCGACCGTGTGAGTGATGTCGGTGAAGCCGTGCTCGGTGCCGACCATCTCGGCCCAGCGCTCGACCGCGGGGCCGGCGACCTCCACGGTGCGGCCGCAGCGGCGGCACACCAGGTGGTGGTGATGGGTGTCGCTCGCGCAGGCGCGGTAGACCGACTCGCCGTCGTCGGTGCGCAGCACGTCGACCTGGCCGCCGTCGGCCAGCGCCTGCAGCGCGCGGTAGACCGTGGTCAGGCCGATTTTGGCGCCGTGGAGGCGCATCTCGGCATAGACGTCCTGCGCGCTGCGGAAACCCTCGCTCTTGCGGAGGGTGTTGTGGACGGCGTCGCGTCTCGTCGTCATGCGACCTCCTCGACGCGCAGCTTTGGTCGCTCGCTCAATGATGACTCCTGGGTCCGGCCTCGCCGTACGAATCTACCGACACCGAGGGCCAGGACGAAGCCGGCGAGCGCAAGAAGCACGATCGCGGCTCCCGGAGGGACCTTGGCGGAGTAGGTGGAGGCGAGCAGGCCGCCCACGGAGGCGAGCACCCCGAACAGCATGGCCAGCAGCATCGTCGTGCGGAAGCCCCGCGTCAGCTGCTGGCTGGTGGCCACCGGGATCACCATCAGCGCGCTGACCAGCAGCAGGCCGACCACGCGCATGGCGATGACGACGGTGAGCGCCGCCGTGACGGCGATCAGCAGGCTGAGGAAGCGAACGGGGAGCCCGCTGGCCCTGGCCATCTCCTCGTCCTGGCAGAGCACGAACAGCTCCCTGCCGAAGATCACCACGACCGCGATCACGGCGGCGGCCAGCGCGGCGATGATCCAGATGTCCTCGGGCGTGACGCTGGCGATGGCGCCGAACAGGTAGGAGTTGAGCTTGGTGGTGCTGCCGCCCGGCGCGATGCCCATGAGCATGACGCCGCCCGCGATCCCGCCGTAGAACAGCAGCGCCAGCGCCACGTCGCCGTTGGTGCGGCCGCGCGCCCTGACCAGCTCGATGGCCACGGCGCCGAGCACGGACACGATCACGGCCGTCAGCACGGGAGCGGTGCCGGTCAGGAACCCCAGCGCCACGCCGGTCAGCGCCACGTGGCCGATGCCGTCGCCGAGCAGCGACAGCCTGCGCTGCACGATGAACGTGCCGACCGCGGGCGCGCAGAGCCCCACCAGCAGCGCCGCGATCAGCGCGAGCTGGAAGAGCTCCTCTTGAAGCAGCTCAATGATCATCGTGGGTCCCCCTGCCAACCCGTGAGCGGTCCCGCGCCCGGCTCGACGGCCGCGTGCGGGTGCTGGTGCTCGTGCCCGGGCCGCGCGCAGTCGCCCTCGGGCCGCGGCGGCCTGCCGTCGTGAGCGACCCGGCCCTCGCGGATCACGACGCCGCGCGTGATGATCGGCTCCAGCGGGCCGAGCTCGTGCGCGACCAGCACCACGGTCTTGCCGTCCAGCACCAGCGCGGAAAGGGTGTCGGCGAGCAGTTTCTGGGTCTCGGCGTCCACGCCCGCGGTCGGCTCGTCCATCACGTACGTGTCCGGCTCCCCGGCCAGCGCGCGGGCGATGAGCACCCGCTGCTGCTGGCCGCCGGACAACGACTGGACGGGGTCACCTTCGCGGTCGGCCAGCCTGACGGCCTCCAGCGCGCTCGCCACGGCCGCCCTGTCGGCCGCGCTCGTCCTGCGGAACCTGCTCTGCCTGGCGATCCGGCCGGAGGCCACGACCTCGTGCACGCTGGCGGGCACGCCGCCTCCGACGTGCAGCCGCTGCGGCACGTAGCCGATGCGCCACCAGTCGCGGAACCTGGCCGGCGGCGAGCCGTACACCAGGGTCGTGCCGCCGGACAGCGGCGTGAGGCCGAGCAGCGCGCGGACCAGCGTGGACTTGCCCGAGCCGTTGGCGCCCAGAAGGGCGACGACCTCCCCGGGACGGACGGTCAGATCGATCCCCCGCAGGACGGGCTTGCCCTCGAAGGAGACCCGGCCGCCGGTCATCGCGAAGGCCGTTTCGCTCATGCAGTACACCCCAGTGCTGTTTGTAGGGTTTTGAGGTTATCGCGCATGGCAGACAGGTAGTCCCCCGAGGGCTTGCTCTCCAGCGGGTCGAGCACGGCCGTCTTCGCGCCGACCTGGCTCGCGAGCACCTCGGCCACCTTCGGGCTGACCAGGGTCTCGGTGAAGATCGTGGTCACGCCCTCGCTCTTGGCGAGCTTGGCCACCTCGGAGATGCGGGTGGGCGACGGCTCGGTCTCGGGGTCGAGCGTGATGCCGACCTGCTTGAGCTTGTAGCGATCCGCGAGGTAGCCGAACGCCTCGTGCGCGGTGACCAGCGTCCTGGTCTCGCACGTGCCCAGGCCCTTGGCGAGCTCCTGGTCGAGCGCTCCCAGCGCGGCGGCCGTCCGGGCGGCGCGGTCCTGGTACGCCTTGGCGTGCGGGGCGTCGGCGGCGGCCAGCCGCTCGCCCAGCTTCGTGGCGACGGTGGCCAGGCGGGACGGGTCGAGCCAGAGGTGCGGGTCGTAGGCGACCTCGTGGCCGTGCTCCTCGGCGCCCTCTTCCGCGTGCTCACCCGCGCCCTCCTCCGCATGCTCCTCGGCGTGCTCACCGGCGGGCTCACCGGCGGGCTCACCGGCGGGGATCGTCTTGACGGCGGTGGCGGCGTCGAAGCTCGTGTCGGGCTCCACGGCGTCGTCCACGGCCGGCTGGACACCCTTGACGTAAACGGTGAGCGCGGCGTTCCTGATCGCCGTGACCTGCTGGATGCCCAGCTCCAGGTCGTGCGGCTCGACGCCGGGAGCGGTCAGGCTCGTCACCTGGACGTCGGATCCCCCGACCTGTTCGGTCAGCCACTGGAGCGGGTAGAAGGCGGCGACCACCTCGGGCTTGCCGCCCTCCGCCGCGGTGTTGGCGGACCCGGCGCCGCACGCGGCGGTGGTGATCAGCGCGGCTCCCGCCAGCAGACGTGCAGCACAAGACCGGGAAAATCCTGAAATCATGCACCCAGTATGCGACAGAATGAAAATGATTGTCAAAATCTAGGGTGAGTGCGGTCGCTGGGGGAACGGCGGGAGCCGGCAGGTAGTGGGGCGGGGAGTGGCGG
>NZ_SMKO01000088.1 GCF_004348685.1 Nonomuraea deserti
GGGGGAGGGAGCGCCCGGTCAGTACCCGCCGTACGGGCTCTTGGAGGACCGGGTGGCGGGCTTGCCCGACGAGCCGTTCGACGGGTTGTTCGATGGGGCCGACGAGGACACCTTCGTGCCCTGCGGCGCGATCACGCCGATGAGGCCGTGCTTGGCGCCGTCGATGCCGGCGGAGAACCACAGGGCCTTCTCGCCGCCGGTGGCGGCGGTGCCGGGTTCGAGGTCCCACAGGCCGGGCAGCACGATCGGCTTGCCGTTCGACAGGCGAAGGGAGCCCAGGTGGCGGCCGCTCTTGTAGGCGTGCACGGTTCCGTCGCCGAAGTTGCCGACCAGCAGCGCTCCGGCGTACTGCCCCCAGCCCTTCGGGGCGGCGGTCAGTCCCCAGGGGGCGTTGAGCCCGACCCTGGAGATGCGCCCGGTGAGGCGCCCGTTGCCGTCGAAGCGGCTCACGAAGCCCTTCCCGTCGCCGAACACGGGCTTGCCCGTGGTCTTGTCGCGCAGGGCGTAGGCCACCCAGATGTTGCCGTTGACGACCGCGACGTTGTAGGGCTTGTAGGTCGAGGGGATCGCCTTGTCCCTGAACTGCCAGCGCGACAGCCGGATGCGCTCGAAGTCCTCGTCGAAGGCGTGGATGCGCCCGCCGGCGAAGTCGGCGGCCAGCAGGAAGGCGCCGTCGTCGGTCTCGACGAGCTCCAGCCCCTTGTAGTCGGCGCCGCGGGTGAACGCCCCGATGATCGCGTTGCCCGGGTCGGCCTCCGCGTTCCAGCCGGTGATGGCGCCGCTCGGGCTGGAGAAGATGAACGTGGCCGGCTCGCCCTTCACGGTGAAGCCGTCGCCGGGGTTGAACACCTGGCCCGTCGGGGCCCCGCCCGGAATGGCCACCTCGGTCTTCTCCTTCTTGCCCGTGCCGGAGTAGACGGTGGCGCTGCCGGTGCCGGTGTTGGACACCCACAGAGTCTTGCCCATGGCCAGGCCCCACGGGTTGACGACCTTGGGGTCGGTGACAGGGGCTTTGCCCTTGACGTCCGACACAAGGTTGATGACGTCGAAACGCGTCCTGGTGGTGGCGTGTGCGGGAGTGGTGAGAGTCGCTCCCAGAACGACCGCAACAGCGCAGAGTGTGATGATGCGTGGCCGCATCCGTTGCCTCCTAGTTAGCGCTTGTGACGCGAGATACGCGGGGGGCGGGGAGCGGGTTCAGTCAGGTCCGGAAATGGCGTCGCGGGAGTTTTCCCGCATCGCGCGGGGAGAGGAAAAGGCATGAACGTGTTGGGCATCGATATCGGCGGTTCGGGAATCAAGGGCGCGCCCGTCGACACGAAAGCCGGCAAGCTGACGGAGGAGCGCCTGCGCATTCCGACGCCCCAGCCCTCCAAGCCCGACGAGGTGGCCGACGCGGTCGCGTCGATCGTCAAGCATTTCGGCTGGAGCGGCCCCGTCGGGGTCACCTTTCCCGGCGTGGTCGTGGACGGCGTCGTGCTGACGGCCGCCAACGTCGACCATTCCTGGGAGGGGGTCGACGCGGCCGCGCTCTTCGGCGGGGCCACCGTGCTGAACGACGCCGACGCGGCGGGCATGGCGGAGATGACGTTCGGCAGGGGCAAGGGTCAGCGGGGGACCGTGCTCGTGCTGACGTTCGGGACGGGCATCGGCAGCGCGCTGTTCACCGACGGGCGGCTCGTCCGCAACACCGAGTTCGGGCACCTGCAGCTGCGCGGCAAGGACGCCGAGCACCGGGCGTCGGCGCGGGTCCGTGAGGAGCGGGACCTCGGTTGGAAGGCGTGGGCCGGGCGGGTGGAGGACTATCTCCGGCATGTCGAGATGCTGTTCACGCCCTCGCTGATCGTGATCGGCGGAGGCGTGAGCAAGAAGGCCGACAAGTTCCTCCCGCACATCCACCTCGACACCCCCGTGGCGCCCGCCGCCCTCCGCAACGACGCGGGCATCATCGGCGCCGCCCGCGCCGCCGCGTCCCGCTGACCGGCCACACCTTCGGTCGTACGCAACTCCTTCGCCGGGCCCGGAGGGCAGCGTGGTCACGGTGCACGATCGTCAGGCGCGCCGGGATATTGGGATGCGCGGGCCGGCGCGGTCGGGCACCATGGGCGGTTGGCTCCGGGGACGCGGGGCTCAAATATCCTTGAAGCAGTATGGGAACGTCTTCGTTGTCCTCTCCACTCGCCGACCTCCAATCCCGCCTGCCCGACCTCATGCCCCGCGATCAGCGGCGGCTGCGGCGCAGGCTCGACGGCATGCGCCGGGTGCGCTCGCGTGACGCCCGTGACAAGATCGTCGCGGAGATCCTCGCCGACGTGGAGCGGGCCGAGCAGCGCCTGGTACGCCGCCGCGAAGCCGTACCGAAAGTGACATATCCGGAGAACCTGCCGGTCTCCCAGCGCAAGGACGACATCCTCGCGGCCATCCGCGACCACCAGGTCGTGATCATCGCGGGAGAGACCGGCTCCGGCAAGACCACCCAGATCCCCAAGATCTGCCTCGAGCTGGGGCGGGGCGTGCGCGGGCTGATCGGCCACACCCAGCCCCGCCGCATCGCCGCGCGCACGGTCGCCGAGCGCATCGCCGAGGAGCTCGGCGCCGGCGACGGCCAGAAACTCGGCGACGTGGTCGGCTACAAAGTCCGCTTCACCGACCAGGCCGGTGACCGCACCCTGGTCAAGCTGATGACCGACGGCATCCTGCTGGCCGAGCTGCAACACGACCGCATGCTCGACCAGTACGACACCCTCATCATCGACGAGGCCCACGAACGCAGCCTCAACATCGACTTCATTCTCGGCTACCTGAAACAGCTGCTGCCCAAGCGCCCCGACCTCAAGGTCGTCATCACCAGCGCGACGATCGACCCCGAGCGCTTCTCCCGCCACTTCGACGACGCGCCGATCATCGAGGTCTCCGGCCGCACCTACCCGGTCGAGGTGCGCTACCGCCCGCTCGACGATGACGACGACCAGACGCAGGGCATCGTCGACGCCTGCAGAGAGCTGATCGGCGAGGGCCCCGGCGACATCCTGGTGTTCCTGTCGGGCGAGCGGGAGATCCGCGACGCCGCCGACGCCCTGGCCAAGGCGGAGTTCACGGGCACCGAGATCCTGCCGCTCTACGCCCGGCTGAGCGCCGCCGAGCAGCATCGTGTCTTCCAGCGCCACACCGGCCGCCGCGTCGTGCTGGCCACCAACGTGGCCGAGACCTCGCTCACGGTCCCCGGCATCAAATACGTCGTCGACCCCGGCTACGCCCGCATCTCCCGCTACAGCCACCGCACCAAGGTGCAGCGCCTGCCGATCGAGGCCATCTCGCAGGCCAGCGCCAACCAGCGCAAGGGCCGCTCGGGCCGCACCTCCGACGGCATCTGCATCCGCCTCTACGAGGAAGACGACTTCCTCAACCGGTCCGAGTTCACCGACCCCGAGATCCTGCGCACCAACCTCGCCTCGGTCATCCTGCAGATGACCTCGATCGGGCTGGGCGACATCGAGGCGTTCCCCTTCGTCGAGCCGCCCGACCGCCGCCAGGTGAAGGACGGCGTCAACCTGCTGCACGAGCTGGGCGCGTTCGACGCCCACGGCAAGCTCACGCCCATCGGCCGCAAGCTGGCCGGTCTGCCCGTCGACCCCCGGCTGGGCCGCATGGTGCTGGAGGCGGAGAAGAACGGCTGCCTGCGCGAGGTCATGGTGATCGCCGCCGCCCTGTCGATCCAGGACCCACGCGAACGGCCCGCCGACAAGCAGCAGCAGGCCGACGAGAAGCACCGCCGCTTCGCCGACCCCGACTCCGACTTCATGGCCTACCTCAACCTCTGGCACTACCTGCGCGACAAGCAGAAGGAGCTGTCGTCCAGCGCGTTCCGGCGGCTGTGCAAGGCGGAGTTCCTCAACTACCTGCGGGTGCGCGAGTGGCAGGACATCTACAGCCAGCTCCGCCAGGCGCTCGGGGCCCAGCCCAACAGCCGGCCCGCCGACCCCCAGCAGGTGCACGCGTCGTTGCTCGTCGGGCTCCTGTCGCACATCGGCGTCAAGGACGTCATGGAGAAACGCGGCCAGGACGGCCGCAGGCCGATCCAGGAATACCTCGGCGCCCGCAACGCCCGCTTCGCCGTCTTCCCCGGCTCGACACTGGCCAAGAAGCAGCCGCAGTGGCTCATGTCGGCCGAACTGGTCGAGACCTCCCGCCTGTGGGCGCGCGTCAACGCCAAGATCGAGCCAGGCTGGGTCGAGCCGCTCGCCCAGCACCTCGTCAAGCGCACCTACTCCGAGCCCCACTGGGAGAAGAACCAGGGCGCCGTCATCGCCCTGGAGAAGGTCACTCTCTACGGTGTGCCTCTGGTCGTCGGCCGCAAGGTCAACTACGGCCGCATCGACCCCGACCTGTCGCGCGAGCTGTTCATCCGGCACGCGCTCGTCGAGGGCGACTGGGACACCCACCACCGTTTCCTGAAGGACAACCGCCGGCTGCTCGGAGAGGTCGAGGAGCTGGAGAACCGCGCCAGGCGCCGCGACATCCTGGTGGACGACGAGGCGCTGTTCGACTTCTACGACCAGCGGGTGCCCGCTGACGTCGTCTCGGCCCGCCACTTCGACTCCTGGTGGAAGAAGGCCAGGCACGAGCAGCCCGACCTGCTCACGTTCTCGCAGGAGATGCTGGTCAACGAGGGCGCCGACATCAGCACCCGCGACTACCCCGACACCTGGCGCCAGCTCGGCCAGCGCATGAAGCTGACCTATCGGTTCGCGCCGGGCTCGGATGCCGAAGAGGGTGCCGACGGCGTGACCGTGCACGTGCCGCTCCAGGTGCTCAACCAGGTCAGCTCCGACGGCTTCGACTGGCAGATCCCCGGCCTGCGCGAAGACCTGATCACCGCGCTGATCAGGTCGTTGCCGAAAAACCTGCGCCGCAACTTCGTGCCCGCCCCCAACTACGCAAGGCAGGTGCTGGAGGGGGTCGAGCCGGGCGGCGAGCCGCTGCTGGAGGCCGTGGAGCGCGAGCTGCTGCGCCTGACCGGCATCCGGGTGCCGCACGACGCCTGGCAGCTCGACCAGGTGCCCGACCACCTGCGCATCACCTACCGGGTGATCGACGAGCGCAGGCGCACGGTGGCCGAGGACAAGGACCTCGACGCGCTGAAGCGCCGCCTCGCGCCGCGCCTGCGCCGGACGTTGTCGCAGGCGGGCGACGACCTGGAGCAGACGGGCCTGCACACCTGGAGCTTCGGCACGTTGCCCAAGGTGTTCGAGCAGGGCCGGATGAAGGGTTATCCGGCGCTGGTCGACGCGGGCGACTCGGTCTCCATCAAGATCTTCGAGACGGAGGTGGAGCAGCGCCGCTCCCACTGGCCCGGTGTACGCCGCCTGCTCCTGCTCAACGTCACCAACCCGGCCAAGTCGCTGCTCGGCGGCCTGTCCAACCAGGCCAAGCTGGCCCTGTCGCGCAGCCCGCACGGCGGGGCGGTGGCGTTGTTCGACGACGTGGTCGACGCGGCCGTCGACAAGCTCATGCTCGACGTGGGCGGCCCGGCCTGGGACCCGGTGGCCTTCGACCGCCTCTACCAGCACGTGCGGGCCCACCTCTATGACACCTCGGCCGACGTGCTGGGGAAGGTGGAGCAGATCCTGAGCGTCTGGCACGCGGCGGGCGCCCGGCTCGACGCGCTGCAGCCGAGCGCGGCGACGGACGACGTGCGCGACCAGCTCGGCAGGCTCGTCCATCCGGGGTTCGTCACCGCCACGGGCCACCGGCGGCTGCCTGACGTCCTGCGCTATCTCCGCGCGATCGACCGCCGGCTCACGAAGCTCCCCGAGGATCCGTGGCGTGACCGGGAGTGGATGGATCGGGTGCACAAGGTCGAGGACGACTATCACGACCTGCGGCAGAAGCTCCACCCGGCCCGGCGCGGGGACCCTGACGTCGCGGAGATCGGGTGGATGATCGAGGAGCTGCGGGTGAGCTTCTTCGCCCAGACGCTCGGCACACCCACCCCGGTGTCGGAGAAACGCATCGCCAAGGCGATGGAGAAGCTCACCGCCTGATCATCGAGGCGTCGGGCTCGGGGTCCGCGAGCCGCTCCGGTTTCGTGTAAAAATCCCCTTTGGTGTTGTCCGTGCCCATGCCCGGACATATGTGGTGAAAAAGGGGGATTAATGATCAAAACTGTGGTGTTCGACGTCGGTGAGACGCTGATCAGCGAGACGCGCATCTGGTCGCGCTGGGCCGAGCGGCTGGGAGTGAGCGCGTTCACGCTGATGGGCGCGCTCGGCGGGATGGCCGCGCTGGACCGTCCGCACAGTGACGCCTTCGAGCTCGTACGCCCCGGCTTCGACCTCGCCAGGGAGGAAGCCGCGTGGGAGCGCGACGACCCCCATGGCATGCGCAACACCTTCGACGCCGGCGACCTCTACCCCGACGTGCGCGAGGCCCTGGCGGCCATCCGGGCGGCCGGATACCAGGTGATCATCGCGGGCAACCAGCCGGAACGGGCCTACGACGCGCTGGTCGCCCTGGACCTGCCGGCGGATTCCGTGCACACCTCCGAGGGGTGGGGCGTCTCCAAGCCGGAGCCCGGATTCTTCGCCAAGGTCGCCGCCGTCGCGGGCCACGAGCCCGCCGCGATCCTCTACGTGGGTGACCGGCTCGACAACGACGTGCTGCCGGCCAGGGCGGCGGGCATGCGGACCGCGCTGCTGAAGCGGGGCCCATGGGGCTACCTGCACGCCGAGCGCCCCCAGGCCGGCGCGGCCGACGTGATCGCCGGCGACCTGCACGCCCTGCTGCCCGCGCTGGACGCTCTCACCTGAAAGCCCCCGGCGGACGCGCGGCGGCACTTCCCCTCAGGGGAGGTTCTCGTCGGGATAGATGCGTACGGCCCGCTCCTCCGCCGAGAGGTCATCCGTGTCGCCGCCCTGGTCCGCACCGAGTTCCTCGTCGTCCGTGTCGGGTCCGAGCCCCTCGTCCGGCTGGGTCAGCCGGTGCTTGGGCCGGGGCTCGTGGAGCCGGGACGGCGCCTCCCGCCGCAGCCGCTCGTCGAGCGTGTCCCTGTGCCGGGGGTCGTCCTCGGCGACCTCGTGGTGGAGGCCGAGGTCGTCGGTCCACTCCTCGACCTCGATCTCCTGCTCATCGGCGTAGCCGTACCGGTCCGGAGGTTGTTCGGTCATACCGGCCCCCTACCCAGCGAGCGGTCCGGAACCCTCCTATGCGGACCGGCCGGGAGGGCGGCTCACCGGGTCACTGCTGCTCGCCGTTCAGCCGGGCGCGGGCCTGGTCGAGCTCCCGGCGCACGTCGGCGAGCTCGCGTTCGAGCTCCAGGATCCGGCGGATGGCGATGAGCGTCATGCCCTCTGCCGTCATGCGGGTGACGTGCCGGACGATCAGGATGTCGCGGCGGGAATAGCGCCGCTGCCCGCCGCTCGAACGGCTCGGGCTGATGACGTCGTGCTGGTCGAGCCGCCGCAGGAAGGCGTGCTGGACCTGGAGCATCTCGGCCACCTGCCCGAGGGAGTAGAGAGGCGCGTGTTCGTCGTCAAGGGGAAGTTCTGCCATCGTGGCCCTCCTCGTGATCCGGGGACGGGCCGGGGAGCCCGCCCCCGGACCGCGCGTCAGGCCTTGATGGCCCTGGTCTCACCTCGCCGGATCTCCACCTTGCGTGGCCTGGCCCGCTCGAGCACCGGGATGCGGACGGTGAGCACGCCGTTGGCGTAGCCCGCGTCGATCTCCTCGCTGTCGAGGTGCTCGGACAGGTAGACCCGACGGGTGAAGGTGCCCATCGGGCGTTCGCGGACGAACAGCCGCTCGTTCTCCGCGACCTCCTCCTCGCGGCGGGCGCTCACGCTCAGCACCCCGCGGTCGATCGTGACCTCGATGGAGTCGGGGTCGATGCCGGGGAGGTCGAAGCGGAGCAGCACGTCGTCGTCGCGGCGCAGCCCGTCCATGGGCATCACGGCGCTGCCGCTGTCGAAGGTCTGGTTTGCCAGGCGGCTGAACTGCCGCTCGAACTCCTGGAAGAACGGGTCAATCGAGGTCAAGAGCATTTTCTAACCTCCTCGCTGCTTCTCCTGATGGAGCTAACCTCAAACTTCGGTTACAAGTTAGCTCCATCAACGGCTACAGGCAAGAGGGGCAGTGGACTTCTTCCCTGGACGGTCAGGCGTTCTCCAGGCGTGGCCGCAGCCCGGCGGCCTGCCTGATCGTCCGGCCGGACAGCCGGGCCAGCGCCACCGCCGCGAACAGCGTCGCCGCCACGCAGGCCACCCCGCCGATCTCCAGGGCGACCCTCGGCCCCATGGCGTCGCTGAGCCAGCCCAGCAGCGGCCCGCCGAGCGCGCCCGCCCCGGCGCTGACGATGGACAGCGCCGCGATGATCCGGCCGCGCATGGGCTCGGGGCTGTCGAGTTGCGCCCGCGCCGAGACGGTGGTGTCGACGGTCACCGCACCCGCCGCGATCGGCAACATCATGGCCGCGAACGTCCACAAACCCGGCATCAGCCCGCTCACCGCCTGCGCGACCCCGGTCACGAACGCCGTGAGCAGCAGCAGCCGGATCGTCAGGTGAGGCCGGGAGGCGGCCACGAAGCCGCCGAGCACCGTGCCGACGGCGAACACGGTGGACAGCAGCCCGTACCCGCCGGCGCCCGCGTCCAGCGGGCCGGCGCTCATGGCGGCCATGGTGACCTGGAAGTTGCGGCCGACGCTCCCCGAGACGAACCAGAGCGCCAGCACCACGAGCAGCCATGGCGTGCGCAGCACGTACCGCAGCCCGTCGCGTACGGCGCCGGGCTGCCGCTCGGCGGTGGCCAGCGGGTGCAGCTCCGCCCGGCGCATGGCCGCCACCGCCGCGATCACCACGAAGAAGCTGGCCGCGTTGATCACGAAGAGCCCGCCGTTGCCGGTGAACGGGAGCAGCGCGCCCGCCAGGCTCATGCCCAGGATGCGGCCGGCGGAGCTGAGGATCGAGCCGAGCGCCATCGCGTTCGGCAGGTCGGCCGGCGGCACCACCTGGGCGCCGAAACGGCCGAGCGCGGGCCCGCCCAGCGCGGTGACCACGCCGCCGGCCAGCGCCACCCCGTAGATCGGCAGTACGGACTCGACACCCGTCAGGGCGATCATGGCCAGCACGGCCGCGAGCGCCGCGTGCGCGAGCTGCGCGACGATCACCACGGGCCGGCCCGGCAGGCGGTCGGCCAGCGCCCCGCCCCACATGCCCAGCAGCAGGGTCGGCAGCGCCTGCATGACGAGGCTCAGCCCGACGCTCGTCGCCGAGCCCGTCAGCGTGAGGACGAGCCAGTTGACGCCGAGCACCTGCATCCACGTGCCGGTCACGGAGACGATGTCGGCTCCCGCCCAGAGCCGGTAGTTGTGATGACGCAGAGCCCTGAACGTGGGGGAGGAGGGAGACACGACCGATCCTTGCCTTGACGATGCACCGCGGGATCAAACACGGCGCTCCAGGAAACGGATTCCGATCAGCCCGGAATGTGAGGCAAGACACGGGTTTCAAGCGGTTTAGGTGAGTTTCAGCGGATGATCCCGGCTGACGAGCGCGGCATAGTGGCCGGCGCGGGCCATCAGCTCCTCGTGGGTGCCGCGCTCGACGACGCGGCCGTGGTCGAGCACGACGATCTGGTCAGCGTCGCGGACCGTGGACAGGCGGTGGGCGATCGTGATCGTGGTGCGCCCCCGGGCCAGGGCGTCGAGCGCCTCCTGCACGGCCCGCTCCGTCCGCGTGTCCAGAGCGCTGGTCGCCTCGTCGAGGACGAGCACCGGCGGGTCGCGCAGCAACGTGCGGGCGATGGCCAGGCGCTGCTTCTCGCCGCCGGAGAACCGGTAGCCGCGCTCGCCGACGAGCGTGTCGTAGCCGTCGGGCAGGGCGGTGACGTGGTCGTGGATGCGGGCCGCCCGCGCGGCCTCCTCCAGTTCCTCCTCCGTGGCGGACGGCCGGGCGAAGCGCAGGTTGTCGGCGATCGTGGCGTGGAACAGGTGCGTCTCCTGCGACACCACGCCCACCACGTCGCTCAGCGTCTCGAACGTCAGCTCCCGTACGTCTGCCCCGTCGATCGTGACCCGGCCGCCGGTGACGTCGTAGAGCCTGGGCAGCAGGTAGCTCAGGGTGGTCTTGCCCGAGCCGGTCTCGCCGACGACGGCCAGGGTGGAGCCGGCCGGGACGGTGATGTCGACGCCGGCGAGCGCGGGCGCGTCGCCATAGGAGAAGTCGACGTTCTCGAACCGGACCTCGCCGCGCACGTCGCCGAGCGTGCGCGTGCCGGGATGGATGTCCACCGGCAGGTCCAGGTACTCGAAGATCCGCCCGAACAGCGCCAGCGAGCTCTGCACCTCGACGCCCAGCCGCAGCAGCGACACCGCCGGGCGGAACAGGCGGGTCTGCAACGTCGTGAACGCCACCAGCGTGCCCACCGAGATGGCGCCGGTGTGCCCCACGGCCCAGTAGATCATCGCCGGCATGGCGGCCATGACGATCTGGATCGACGACTGCCGCCAGCGCCCGGCCATGCCGGTCCGTACGCCGAGCTCGGCCAGCTCGTCGGAGGCCTTGCCGAAACGATCGGTGAGCTGGGCCGAGCGGCCCATGGTGCGGCCGAGCAGGATGCCGCTGATCGACAGCGACTCCTGCACCATGGAGGCGATGCCGGCCAGCTTGCGCTGCCGCTCGGCGGTGATGCGCTTGCGCTCCGCGCCGACCCTGCGGCTGATCCACACGAAGACCGGCAGCAGCAGGAGCGAGATCGCCGTCAGCCGCCAGTCGAGCGCGAGCATCGCGACGACGGTGGCGATCACGGTGGTGAGGTTGGAGATGATGGAGCCGGCGGTCGAGGTGACCACGGCCTGCATGCCGCCGATGTCGTTGGCGATGCGCGACTGCACCTCGCCGGTCCTGGTGCGGGTGAAGAACGCCAGCGACATGCGCTGCAGGTGCCCGTAGACCGCGAGGCGCAGGTCGTGCATCACCCGCTGGCCGACCGTGGTCGAGATCAGCGTCTGCACCACGTCGAAGACGCTGGTCGCGACCGCCACGAGGATCATGCCGAGCGCCAGCAGCGCGAGCAGGCCGGTGTCCCTCGACGGGATGGCCACGTCGAGCACCTCGCGCAGCAGGAACGGCGAGGCCAGCGAGACCAGGGAGGACAGCAGGATGAGCAGGCCCACCAGGGCGAGGCGGCCGCGATAGGCGCTGAACAGCCCGGCGATGCGCCCGAGCGGCGCGCGTGGTTCGTCCGCCACGTGCATTCTCCTTTCTGATGCCCGCTCAAACAGAGGTTAGCTCATATTTGTTCCGGCTAAGCTTTCCGGCATGGCAGACATGGAGCTCACGGAGCTCTTCCAGCTGGTCGGCAGGCGGTTCCGGCATGGCTATGCGCGCCTGCTCGAGCCGCTCGGACTCAGCCCCGGGCAGGCGCGGGCGCTGCGGGTGCTGGACGACGCCGAGCGGCCGCTGCGGATGGTGCGGCTCGCCGAGGAGCTGCGGATCGTGCCGCGCTCGCTCACGCCCGTCGTCGACGCGCTGGAGGAGGCGGGGCTGGCGCGCCGGCAGGTCGATCCGGCCAACCGCCGCTCCACGCTGGTCGTGATCACCCCGGAGGGGCGCGACCTCGCCGCGCGGGCGCGCGACGCGCGCAGGCAGGCGGGCGGGGAGCTGTTCGCGGTGCTCTCCGAGGAGCAGCGCGAGCAGCTGCGAGGGCTGCTGAGCCTGGTGGACGCCCAGTTCAGGTGAGCCGGCTGTCAGGCCCCGCGGGTGAGCACGCCGCCGACGACGGTGGCGAGGCAGGGCGGCTGGGAGAGCAGGGCCGCGTACGGGTAACGCCCGCGGGCGTCGAAGACGGCGAAGTCGGCACGGGTGCCGGCGGCCAGCGACCCGATCCTGCCCCGGCCGCGGTCCATGCCCAGTGCTCTGGCGCCGCCCAGCGTGGCGGCCTCGACCAGCCGGCGGTCGAGCTCCTTGGGCCGCAGCCTGAGCTCCCGCGCGTGGCGCCTGATCGCCCCGGCCAGCCCCAGCGGGCCGGTCGGCGGCGTGCCGGCCGGCCCGCGGCTGCCGAAGGCGACGGTGTTGCCCTCGTCCAGCAGGGCCAGCGCGTCCTGCACCTGCGGCGGCTCCGGCGGGCAGAGCGCCACGACGGTCCTGCGCAGCCGCAGCAGCTTGCGCTCGCCCGGGTCCAGCGACCTGCCGCTCGCGACGTGGCACAGCGGGCCGAGCACTCCGGCCTCGTCAAGCTCCGCGGGGGAGTGGCGGTCCAGGCGGACCAGCAGCCGCAGCCCGAACGTCCTGGCCAGCACGGCCACGTCCTCCAGCACCTGCGGGTCGCGCGCGTGGGCGGCGATCCCCACCACGCGGGGCCGGTCCGCCTCGCGGATGGCGGTGATGACCGCGTCCCGGTCGTGTTCCTCCCACTCCTCCTCGCCGGCGCTGGTCACCTCGACGTACGAGATGCCGGGCAGCGCCGGGCAGTCAGCCAGGTCGGAGAGCACGCCGCCCCGCGCGGTCACTCCCGGGGCGTCCGGCGGCACGGCGGAGCAGGCGTCGACCAGCCCCGCCACGATCATCCCCGGCCACCGGAGCTCCTCCGCGGAGGGGTACGAAGCGAGCAGGTCGGCTCGCGTACCGACCGCGAGCACCCGCTCGCCCCTGATCGCCACGGCGCCGTCGCGGATGGGGACGGTGCTGACGGGCAGGACGAGCGGGGCGGAATGGAGGACGACGGGCCCGGGAGCGCGCCTGCCCAGAGCTGGACCGGCACGCTTGGCAGACGGCATCAGGACTCCCGTCGAGACTTCCCCTCTAGGCATTAAACGTGAAGGCAGGATATGCCCGCAATCGCGATGAACGGGGCGAATGGCTAGGTCGGCGAAGTTGTCCGGCTTCCCGCCGCCTGATCGTTGATCTCCGACAATTACCTCTATACCGTCAAGCCGTGAACGCCCTGAAGAAGCTGCTGAAGGGTTTACCCGCGGTCATCGTGATGATCCCGGTGAGCCTCATGGCGACCCCTGCTTCCGCAGCGCCCCCCACCGATCCCGAGCATCCCTGGCGGCAGGACCACTGGCCGCAGACGCAGCCCTGGCAGGTCGACGCACCCGACGACGCCCAGGCCCTGCGCACCCGCCTGCCCGGCGGCCTCAAGCCCATCGACCCGCAGAACTGGAAGAATCCCGACCACATGACGTGGGCGGACTACAAGAAGCCGCCCGGCACCAACTGGGCCGACCCCTCCGTCAAGGGGTCGAAGCGCACCTTCAAGGGCGCGCTCGTGCTGCTCGACTATCCCAACCAGCCGTTCGTGGCGACCCAGCCCCAGGGCTCGACGATCTTCGGAAACCCGAGCGCCGAGGCCCACGACATCCCCCGAGACCAGGTGGCGACGTTCTACCAGGACTTCCTCAACACCCCGAACAAGCTCAACAAGGGGCACACCATCCACGAGTACTGGATGGAGGACTCGGGCGGCAGGTACGGCGTGGAGCTGACCGGGTTCGGCCCCTACACGATGTCGGGCAAGGACCACGAGTACGCCATGGAGTTCCAGGGCGGCACCGGGTGCCCCGCGGGCGACTCGTGCGACAAGAACCTGCGCACCGAGGGCAACGCCGCCTGGATCGCCGACGTCGGGCAGGAGGCGGCCGAGCAGTTCGACTTCGTCTTCTACCTCAGCGCCGGCCAGGACGAGTCGTCCACCTGGCAGGAGTTCGGGATGATGAAATTCCCGACAAAGGAGGACGTGCCCGACGAGTGGGGCCCGCCGGACGCCGCGCTGCCCAACTGGGTCGACACCCGCTACGTCGACTGGACCTCATGGCAGGCCGGCTCCACCTTCTGGCCCAACGCCCGCTTCGGCATCGACTCGGTGCAGGCCGAGAGCTCCGGCATGGCCGTCTACGCCCACGAGCTGAGCCACATCATGGGCATCGGCGACAACTACAACAACCCGTACGGCGTGCCGCCGCGCAGGGCGTACACGGGCGTGTGGGAGATGCTGAGTCGCGGCAGCTTCAACGGGCCCGGCGGCCCGCACTCGCGCTGGCTGATCCCGCCCACCGCCGGCGCCTCCATGGGCGCCCAGCACATGCTCCGCAACAAGATCAAGCTGGAGATGATCGACGAGCGGAACGTGCTACGCCTGTCACGCGAGGCGCTCGACGAGTCGGGCCTGGTCACCGCCGAGATTCGGGCCCGCGCGGTCCAGCCGGGCAAGAACGACCTGTCGGGCGTCAACCTCACCTTCGACACCGGCGACAAGAGCCCGGCCTGTGACACGCGGACCGACCCGCTCTGCGACGGCGGCGGCTACGAGAACTACACGGTCGAGGTCGTGGACCGCATGGGCTCCGACTCGTTCACCCCCGACTCCGGCGTTCTGCTGGCCAAGACCAAGAACGAGGACCGGGCGCCGTTCGAATGGGTGATCGACGCCAACCCGCAGGACATCGGCATGACCGACTACGTCATGCCCGACGGGACCAAGGTGCCCATCACGATCGGTGACTACCGCCAGCTCTCCGACGCCCTCTTCCACGCCGGCACCGACTCCGGCAGCGAGTACGAGTACGTCGACGAGGCCAACCGCCTGCACTTCTACGTCACCGACCTCAAGCGCGGCCGCGACGGCACCCTGTCGTACACGGTCGCGATCCGCTCGCTCGACGGCCCCGGGCCGCAGCGGCGCGGCGTCAAGGTGCTGCCCGCGGCCGGCATCCCCACCGGCAAGAACCTGTCCACCTGCAAGTTCCCGCTGTTCAACACCGGCAGGGCCGCCCCGGCGCAGGGACAGCACCCCGAGGACGTCAGCGCCTACCTGAACGCCGACGTCTACCGGCTCAAGGCCGAGGTGCAGGGCAAGGGCTGGACCGTCCAGCTGCCGAACGCCCTGGCCTCCGTCGGGTTCGGCAAGCACGAACTCGTCACCGTCAACGCCGTGCGCGAGTCCGGCGGCGTCCGGCTGGGCAAGGTCAAGCTCACCGCCACCTCGGAGAGCGATCCCGGCAAGACGGTGACGGCCACCTGTCACGTGATCGGCCTCTAGACGACCGATGGGGTACGGCCTGCGCAGGCCGTACCCCATCGGCTCGAAGCACCCGCGAGGGCCCTCGCGGCCGGCTCAGCCGAGCGGGCTCCTGATCAGCTCGCCGGCCGCCTGCCTCGCCTGCAGGATGCTCTCCTCGAACATCTTGCGCACGTGCGCCGCATGGTCGGTCAGCTCCCTGATGCGCTCGTGCGCCATCTCGTCGCGCACGGTGTCGGCGATCAGGGCCTGGTATTCGGGGGTCCTGGCGGCCAGGGCCTCCAGCCGCCGATGGGCGGAGTAGGCCTTGTCCGCCTTGCGCACCTGCTTGGCGTACTTCTCCAGGTGGCGTACGCGCCGTGACAGCGACGTCCACGCGGCGTCGAGCGCCTTCGTGTAGGGCTTGAACGCGTCCTCCATGCCGGACGGCAGCTCGCGGGGGATGATCCTGCCCTGCTCGGCGTGCATGGACGACAACCGCCGCAGCCGGTGCGCGATCTGCCAGACCTCCTCCGGCAGCGACACCTGGTTGTCGACCGTGTCGATCAGGCCCGCCGCGTGGACCCGGGAGTTGAGGACGGACTCTGCGGCGTGCTGCGCCCTGCGCAGCAGCATCTGGCACGGGTGGTCGAGATCCTCCGGCAGGACGTAGCGGTCGGCGTGGGTTCGGGCGGCGCGGAGCTTCCGCCTGGCCGATCTGTTGTAGGTGTCCTGAGCCATCCAGCGGAACAACACGATCATTCCCACGCCGGTGCCCGCCAGGAACAACAACGGTGATCTGGACAGCAGGGAGAGCGCCAGCAGGAAGCCGGGCAGCAGGAAGATCAGGGCGGGATGGCGCGTGGTGTCCAGCTGCCGGCCGGATCGAGCCATCCGGAGAAGGTGCGGGCTCGACCGCAGCTCGCTCGAGATCGCCGGGGGCAGCGTTGGATCGATCACCAGCCGTGGAGGCAGAGCTCGTGGATCCATATGTTCATGCTGCGTTATGAACGGCGATTCTGCTCATCATGGCGGACATATAGGGTCGCAATAATGGACGAGATGACGAGGTGGATAGACCTGGAAGGCGCGGTCAACGCGCGTGACCTGGGCGGACTGCCCACCCGTGACGGCGGGCGCACCCGTCGCGGGCGAATTTACCGTGCCGACAACCTGCAGGGGCTCACACCCGGCGACGTGACGCTGCTCGTGGACGAGCTGGGCCTGCGGCACGTGGTCGATCTCCGTTCGAACGCGGAGGTTGCACTGGAGGGCCCCGGGCCGCTGACGCGGGTGCCCGAGGTGCGGCACCACCATCTGACCCTGTTCGCCGAGGGAGGCCGGCACACCGACGTCGAGGCCGACGCCATCGACGGGGAGCGGGTGCTGCCGTGGGCGGAGCGAGGGCTGGACGAGGAGCTGCGGGTGACCGGCTTCTACTTCGGCTACCTGCGCGACCGGCCGGACGCCGTGCTCGACGCGCTGCGCGCGATGGCGCTCGACGACGGCGCGTCGCTGGTGCACTGCGCGGCGGGCAAGGACCGCACCGGCGTGCTGTCGGCGCTCGCCCTGGAGGTGGCGGGGGCGACCAGGGAGGCGATCGTCGAGGACTACGTGGCCACGGGTGAGCGGCTGGAGCTCATACTCAAGCGGCTGCGCGGCAGCGACACCTACCGCGGCGACCTCGACTCGCGCCCCGCCGACGACCACATGCCGCGGGCCGGGTACATCGAGCAGTTCTTCGGCGTGCTCGACGACCGTTTCGGCGGGCCGCTCGAATGGCTGGCCGGGCACGGCTGGACCGGCGCCGACACCGAGGCCATGCGCTCCCGCCTGCGCGACTGACGGCGCCCGCCGTCAGCTCTGGTGGACGACGATCCCCTGCGGCTGTCAGCTCTGGTGGACGACGATCTCCTGCGGCTGTCAGCTCAGGTGGACGACGACCCCCTGCGTGGCCGACAGGCGGGCCGCCTCGATGACGGCCAGGGTGTCGACCGCGCTCTCCGGGTCGACGGGCGGCGCCGCGCCCTCGCGCAGCGCCGCCTCCACACCTCGGTAGAAGTCGAGGTAGGCGCCCGGCTCGGTCAGCACGGTGCGGTGGCCGTGCTCGGTGCCGAGCTGCCCCCAGCGTGACTCCTCGTCGTCCCCGAACCCGGGCGTGCCGGGCGCGGCGCCGGCCCGCAGCCGCTCCTCCTGGACGTCCATCCCGTATTTGACGAAGGCGCCCACCGACCCCAGCACCCGGAACCGGGGCCCGGACCTTGCGGCCATCGAGCTCATCCAGAGATGCGAGCGGGCCCCTCCGGCGTGTGCCAGCGCCACGAACGTGTCGTCGTCGGCGGCCATCCCTGCGCGCCTGACATCGCTCTCGCAGTAGACCTGCGTGGCCGGGCCGAGCAGTTGCAGGGCCTGGTCGACGAGATGGCTGCCCAGGTCGTAGAGGAGACCGCCCACCTCGTCGGGCCCGCCGGCCTCCCGCCAGCCGCCCTTGGGCTCCGGCCGCCACCGCTCGAACCTCGACTCGAACCGCAGCACCTCGCCCAGCCGCCCCTCGCCGGCCAGCCGGCGCACGGTGCGGAAGTCGCCGTCCCAGCGGCGGTTGTGGAACACGGCCAGCATGAGGCCGCGCTCCTTGGCCAGGCGCACCAGCTCCCGCCCCTCCCCGGCGGTCCTGGCCAGCGGCTTGTCGACGACGACGGGCAGGCCGCGGGCGAGCGCGGCGGTGGCCGTGGACACGTGGGTCCTGTTGGGGGAGGCGACCACCACCAGGTCGCACCGGTCCCACAACGCGTCCACGTCACCCACGCCGGTCGCGCCGTACTTCGCGGCCACCTCCGCCTGCCGGCCGGGGTTTCGCGTGACGACGGCCGCCAGCGCCAGGCCGGGGGTGGCGTGGATCAGCGGGGCATGAAAGAAGGCCCCGGCGGTGCCGTAGCCGACCAGCCCGACCCGGATGTCGCTCATCACCCCAGCGTATCGCCGGAAGATCCCCTGCCAGGGGTACGGGTCATTCGTCGTCGCGCTCGGCCAGGAAACGCTCGAACTGGGCGGCGAGCTCGTCACCCGTGGGCATGGGCGTCGTCTCGGCCATGAGGTTCTCCCGCTCGGTGCCCTCCGCGAACGCGTCGTACTGCTGCTCCAGCCCTTTGATGGCGGTGGACAGCTCGGCCGACGCCTGGATCTGCTCCTCGATCTCGGTGTTCGTACGGCGGGCCGCCTCGCGCAGCGCCTCCGTCGGGAACACCAGCCCCGTCCCCTTCGTCACGGCCTCCAGCGCGGTGACGGCGGCGGTCGGGTATTCGGCCTGCGCCAGATAGTGCGGCACGTGCACCGCGTAGCCCAGCGCGTCGTTGCCCTGCGCGCCCAGCCGCAGCTCCAGCAGCGCGGCGACGCTGCCGGGCACCTGGACACGCCCGAACGCGCTCGTCTGCGCGTTGATCAGCTCGGGCCGGCTGGCATGCATCGTGACGCCCAGCGGGCGCGTGTGCGGGACCGCCATCGGGATCCCGTGCATGGTCACCATCTTGCTCACCTTCAGCCGCGCCACCAGCTCGCCCACCGCCTTGGTGAAAAGCTCCCACTCCCTGTCGGGCTCGGGCCCGCTCATCACCAGAAACTGCGTCCCCGTCGAGTCTTTCGCCGCATGAACGGCCAGCTCGGGGTTCTCGCACTCGACCCAGCGGTCGGTGTCGAAGGTCATGATGGGCCGCCGCGACCGGTAGTCGAGCAGACGGTCGACGTCGAACGTCGCCACGACCCGGTGCTCCAGCTCGGCCAGCAGGTGGCCCAGCGCGAGACGTCCGGCACCGCCAGCGTCGACGAAACCGTCGAAGTGGTACAGCAACACCGGATCGGGCAGCTCGGGCGCGTCGTCTGCGAGCTTGTAGAGATCCTTCGGGTCGAACACGGTTGGACAGCCTTTCCCTAGGTACTCTCTCCAGAACCTACGGCGGGACCGAACGATTCCGTGCACGGCACCCTATCGAGGCAGAACGGCATGCATGGACGGGGACCCGGAGGCCCAGGGGTTCACCACGGAGCTGTTCGACATGGCCAGGGCGGGCGACACGGAGACGCTGCGCGCGTACGTCGGGGCTCGGGTGCCGGCCGACCTGACCAACGGCAAAGGTGACACTTTGCTGATGCCGGCGGCTTATTACGGTCACGCCGAGACCGTCACGATGCTCGTCACAAGAGGCGCCGAGCCCGACCGCGCCATTGACCGCGGTCAGACGCCGCATGCGGACCCCGTTTTCAGAAAGGAATCGGCCGTGGTCAGAGCGTTCCTCGACGCGAGCGCCGACCTGTGCGCCGGGTCAGCCCTCCGCTCTGGGCACCGCGCGAATGTTCGCGAATGAACAGTGTCTTCGCTGGTTCGCGCAAAGCGGTACATAGCATGAAATATGCAGAAAAGGCACAGATGTTACCAAGTGTGGTCTTTTTAGCGGTCCATCGTCATGCTGGATGACGTGGATACTTCTGCGCATTGCTTCAGCAGGCGACCCCTCCACATCCCTCCGCTGCCATGTCCGTTCCCAAGTGAGATCAACGTGCATGTCGCGGAGGTCGGCTTGGAGAGCCACGCATGGCTGGTCGCCTCCAACATGCTCCCCAGCGCCGAGACCGCCGAGCACTTCAGACGCTCCGAACTCGGCCTCCTCCCCGCGCGGACCAACCCCACGGTGCCGCGCGAGAGTCTCCGGTTGATCACCGACTGGTACTTCTGGCTCTGGGCCTTCGACGACGGGTTCTGCGAGAGTGAGCTCACGGGCCATCGGGCCGCAGCCGTCGCCCGCGCCCTGCCGTCGCTCCTGGAGAGCCTCGACGAGGACCGTACCCCGGAGCCCGGCGACCCGTTCGGCCTCGCCCTCAGGGGGCTACTGGACCGGATCTCCGCCATGGCCACTCCCGAACAGGTGGAACGGTGGCGGAGCGCGGTGAAGGAATACCTTTTCGCCCAGATCTGGGAGGCTGCGAACCGTGAGGCCGATCTGATCCCGGTCCCCGCGGATTACCTCCTGATGCGCCGCACCACCGGCGCCACGTACACCTGCTTCGCGCTCATCGACATCGGCGGCGGCTATCGGATCGAGACCGAGGACTGGTATCACCCCGATGTGCGCGCGCTCTCGGACCTGGCGTGCGACCTCGTCGGCTGGGACAACGACCTGCTGTCCTATGCCAAGGAGCACCGCGCCGACAAGGCCCGGCACAACCTCGTGACCGTGCTGGCCGCCCACAAGTCGCTCCTCCTGCAGGACGCGCTGCAGGAGGTCGCCAGGATGCACGGCGAGGCCATCGCGGCGTTCGTCGAGCGGCGCGCGGCGCTGGAGAGATGGGCACCGCCGCCGGTGCTCGACTATGTGCGCGGCCTCGAACACTGGGTCCGCGGCCACATCGAGTTCTCGTTCGGCAGCGCACGGTTCGTGAACGCCTGGCCCGACGACACCCGCTGGCCGCAGGCCGTCTGAGCCGCGGTGTCAGCCTTCCTCGAGGGCGACCAACTCGCCCAGCGCCATCGCCGATGCCTCATCGAGGTCGAGTCGGGCGCCCTCCTCGAAGGCGTTCTTGTAGGCGAGCTCGCCCATCCGGCGTGAGCACTCTCTGACGCACGCGTTATGGTCGGCGGACAGGAACGGTGCGCCCAACTGCGGCAGCCCGGCCGACTTCCAGTTCTGCTGCAGCGCACCCAGCAGGTGTGCGGCCAGCGGCAACCGGTCGAGCGCCACGAAGATCCGCGCCGATGACTCCAGGGCCAGCAGGGTGCCGAGGGTGTCGTGGAAGTGCAGCTTGATGCGCAGCCCTTCCCTGACGTTGTGCAGGGCCTCCTGGGGGCGGTTGGTCGCGAGTCTGGCGCCCGCCAGCGCCCACTGCGCATGGGAGCTCACCCAGAGCTCGCCGCGCTCCTTGCAGACCTGCAGGCAGTCCTGCAGCAAGGACTCGGCCTCGTAGAACTCGCCCTGCGCGGTCAGGACGATGGACAACTCGACGATGGCGGGCAGCAGGCCGGGGTTGAGCTCCTTGTTGTCGGTGTTGAACTCGATCGCCACACCCAGGAGCGCGCTGGCCTTCGGCATGTCGCCCTGGAGCATCGCCGCCGTGCCCTGCATCTTGGAGGCCAGGATCACCGCCCGGGAGTCACCCACCTGGATGGCCTCGGTGCTGCACGTCTCCGCGGCCGACTGCCCGCCGACGCTGTCGCCCTGAGAATTGCGGATGTACGAGAGCACCCAGAGCGCCTTGCAGCGTTCCTTGCTCGGGCTGGGGTTGGCCTCGAGTGCCCGCTCCAGGTAGAGGCGTCCTTCGCGGGCGAACCCGCAGCAGACCCACATGAACCACAACGACGACAGCAGGAGCAGCGCCAGCGGTTCCTTGCCCGGGGTCTTGAGGGCGTATTCCAGCGCCACCCTGACGTTGTCGTGCTCCTGGCGCATGCGGACGAACCAGTAGATCTGCCGTGGCCCTGACCAGGCGTCCTCGCCGCGCTGGGCCAGGCTCAGGTAATAGTCCAGATGCCGTCGCCGCAGCTGCTCGGCCTGCCCGAGCTTCTCGAGCCACTCCTCGCCGTATTCGGCGAGGGTGTCGATCAGTTTGTACCGGACGCCGGCGTGGTTGCTTCTGATCAGCAGGATCGACTTCTCCACCAGCCCGGTGACCAGGTCCGTGATGTCCTCCGACGGCAGCCGCCCGTCGGAGCAGACGAACCGGGCCGCGTCGAGCTCGAAGTCGCCGGCGAAGACCGACAGCCGCGCCCACAGCAGGCGCTCGGCCGGCTCGCACAGCTCGTGGCTCCAGCCGATGGCCGCCCGCAGCGTCTGGTGGCGGGGCAGGGCCGTGCGGCTCGCCCCGGCCAGCAGGCTGAAGCGGTCGGTCAGCAGGCCGAGGATCTGCTCCACCGAAAGGGCCCGCAGCCGCACCGCGGCCAGCTCGATGGCCAGGGGGATGCCGTCGAGCCGCCGGCAGAGCTCGGCCACGGCCTCGATGTTGTCCTCGTCGAGCTGGAAGTCGGGCACGCTGGCCCCGGCCCTGACCGCGAACAGCTGCACCGACTCGTTGGTGAACAGGCTCTCGGCGGGGTCGTCGCCGGGCACCTGCAGCGGCGGCACGGGCACCACGTGCTCGTACGGCAGGTGCAGCGACTGCCGGCTGGTGGCCAGCACCTTCAGGTTGGGCGCGGCCTCCAGCAGCTCGTGCACCAGCTCGGCGCACCCCTGCACCAGATGCTCGCACGTGTCGATGATGAGCAGCATGTCGCGCTCGCCCACCCATTCCGACAACGACTCGGACTCCGCCCGCGAGGACTGGTCGGCGATGCCGAGGGCGGAGGAGATCGTGTGCTTGACCATGCCCGCGTCCTGCAGCCTGGCCAGGTCGGCGAACCACACGCCGTCGGGATAGTGGGCGCGCACCTGATGCGCCAGCCGCAGCACCGTGCGCGACTTGCCGACCCCGCCGATGCCCGTGACGGTCACCAGGCGCGACTCGGCGAGGTGCCGTTTGAGGTTGGCGAGCAGGCGCGTGCGGCCGATGAAGCTGGTGAGCTCCGCCGGCAGATTGCCTTCTCGCCGCCAGCCTGTCGGGGTGGCCATGGGCAGCCTCACGGGGGGTAGGCGACACCTGCTCTCGCATCGTACCGCCGTGCCTGCCGCCTGTCTTGGAGCCGGTGGACACGCTGGGTAGGGGTTTGTACGCCTAGGTAGCATGTTGGGTGTGAAAGATTTCCTACCTGAGCAGACGGCGGACGACACGGACGAGGGCTGGGGCGAGTGGCGCTCCGACGACCCTGACGCGTTCTATCTCGACAACAGGCCGCCGCACTGGGGCTAGCCTGCGAATCAGCACATGACAGGACACGCGCTGCGCGCCGCCACCCCCGGCGACTACGACGCCATCGCGGCCGTCGTCGATGACTGGTGGGGGCGGCCGGTCCTGCCCGCGCTGCCCAGGTTGTTCCTCGACCATTTCCACCGGACCAGCCTGATCGCCGAGGGCTCCGGGGGCATGGCGGGGTTCCTGATCGGCTTCGTCTCGCCGTCGCAGCCCGGCGAGGCGTACATCCACTTCGTCGGCGTCGTGCCCGGCGCGAGGGGGAGCGGGGTCGCCCGCTCGATGTACGAACGGTTCTTCGGCATCGCCCGCGACCACGGCCGGCACGTCGTCAGGGCCATCACCGCGCCGGTCAATGAGCGCTCCATCGCCTTCCACCGTCGTATGGGCTTCGAGGTCGGCAACCCCGTCCCCGACTACAACGGTCCGGGCACGCGCCTGGTCACCTTCGTACGCACGCTCTGACCAGGGACCGCGCCTCCCGCGCGTCCGCCCAGGCCATTCCCGTTTCCTCACTTACTGTTATGTGTCATATACAGCCCGTATGCATCGCCTGATTACGGGAATGGCACACAACGGGTACACGAGAGGAAGGGGATGGCCGTGGCCGGGCGTCTCGACCGCAGAGGGCTGGCCGGCGAGCTGATCGCCGAGTTCGCCGGGACAGCGGTGCTCATTCTGTTCGGCTGCGGCGTGGTCGCCTCGGTCGTCGCCGCGGAGGTCGGCGACCACGACAGCATCGCCTGGGCCTGGGGGCTCGGGGTGGTGCTCGGCGTCTACACCGCGGCCAGGACCTCGGGCGCGCACATCAACCCCGCGGTCACGCTGGGGTTCGCCGCCTTCCAGGGCTTCCCGTGGTGGAAGGTCCTGCCGTACGCGCTCGCGCAGACCGCTGGGGCCTTCGTCGCCGCCCTGCTGGTCCGCTGGAACTTCACCGAGATCCTGACGATGGCGGACCCCGGGCACACGCTCAAGACCCAGATCGTCTTCTCGACCCTGCCGGGCAACGGCACCCTGCCGGTGGACATGTGGGGCGGGTTCCGCGACCAGATCATCGGCACCGCGATCCTGCTCTTCCTCGTCTTCGCGCTGATCGACACGAGGAACATGGCGCCCAACGCCAACATGGGGCCCTTCGTCATCGGCCTGATCGTCGTCGCGATCGGCATGTCGTTCGGCACCAACGCCGGATACGCGATCAACCCCGCGCGCGACTTCGGGCCGCGCCTGGCGAGCTTCCTCACCGGTTACCACGACGCGTGGCGAGATCAGCACGGCGACCTGTACTTCTGGGTGCCCATCATCGGTCCCCTGATCGGCGGCCTCATCGGCGCGGGCCTCTACCAGGCGCTCATCTCCAGGTTCCTGCCGCGGCCCGAAGATCGTGACATCGTCAGACCGGCGGACCCTGACAAACGCGAAGGAGAATGACATGCCCGATTTCGTCGGGGCGGTAGACCAGGGCACGACGAGCACCCGCTTCATGATCTTCAATCACGACGGTGGCGAGGTCGCCAAGTTCCAGCTCGAACACGAGCAGATCCTGCCCAGGGCGGGCTGGGTCGAGCACAACCCCATCGAGATCAGGACGCGGACCGCGGCCGTCATCCAGAGCACCCTCCAGCGCGCCGGACTGCAGCCGAGCGACCTGGCGGCGCTGGGCATCACGAACCAGCGCGAGACCACAATCGTGTGGAACCGGCGCACCGGCCGTCCCTACTACAACGCGATCGTCTGGCAGGACACGCGCACCGACAAGATCGCCGCCGCGCTGGAGCGCGACGGCCGCGGCCAGGTCATCCGCGACCGGACGGGGCTGCACCCGGACGCCTACTTCTCCGGCGGCAAGATCCAGTGGATCCTGGAGAACGTGGACGGCGTCCGCGAGGCGGTCGACCGGGGCGAGGCCGTCTTCGGCAACACCGACACCTGGACGTTGTGGAACCTGACCGGGGGCGTCGACGGCGGCGTGCACGCCACCGACGTGACCAACGCCAGCCGGACGATGCTCATGGACCTGGACACCCTCGACTGGGACGACGAGCTCCTGTCCTTCTTCGGCATCCCGCGCCAGATGTTGCCGGAGATCCGGCCGTCGTCCGATCCCGCCGCCTACGGCGTCACGACCCCGTTCGGACCGGCCGCGGGGGAGGTGCCGATCACCGCGATCCTGGGCGACCAGCAGGCCGCCACCGTCGGGCAGGTCTGCTTCTCGCCGGGCGAGGCCAAGAACACCTACGGCACCGGCAACTTCCTGCTGCTCAACACCGGCACCGAACGGGTGCGCTCGCAGAGCGGGCTGCTCACCACGGTCGCCTACAAGTTCGGCGACCAGCCCGCCGTGTTCGCGCTCGAAGGCTCGATCGCCGTGACGGGCTCGGCGGTGCAGTGGCTGCGTGACCAGCTGCACGTCATCACCTCGGCGCCGCAGAGCGAGACCCTGGCCAGGCAGGTGGAGGACTCGGGAGGCATGTACTTCGTGCCGGCCTTCTCCGGCCTGTTCGCGCCCTACTGGCGGGCCGACGCCCGCGGCGCCATCGTCGGCATGTCGCGCTTCAACAACGACGCCCACCTCGCCCGCGCCACGCTGGAGGCCATCTGCTACCAGAGCAGGGACGTGGTGGAGGCCATGCAGCAGGACTCCGGCGTGGTCCTCGACGTGCTGCGGGTGGACGGCGGCGTCACGGCCAACGACCTGTGCATGCAGCTCCAGTCGGACATCCTCGGCGTGCCGGTCAGCCGGCCGGTCGTCGCCGAAACCACCGCGCTCGGCGCCGCCTACGCCGCGGGGCTCGCGGTGGGCTTCTGGCAGGACACCGACGAGCTGCGCGCCCACTGGGCGGAGGACCGCCGCTGGGAGCCCGGCTGGAACGAGGAGCAGCGCGAGAAGGGGTACGCGGGCTGGAAGAAGGCCGTGACCAAGGCCTTCGACTGGGCCGAAACCAGCTGACGACTAGCTGACCACGTCCTTGCGCCGGAACCGGCGGAAGGCCACGGCGATGAGGATCGCCGCGTACGTGATCGACACCGAGGCGCCCTTGATCATGCCGCTCCATTCGAGCTCGGGCGCCAGCGCGTCGAGCCAGGCGTTGTTCCAGAACGTCGGCAGGAACTCGCGGAGCACGCCCAGCGCCTCGACCGCCTGCAGGATGGTGCAGACGATCCACAGGCCGACCGCCCCGCCGACCGCCCCCAGCGGGGAGTCGGTCATGGTGGAGACGAGGAAGGCCAGGGCGGCCACGACGAGCTGGCTGACCAGGGCGTAGGCGATCACGATGCCGAAGCGCGGCAGCACGTCGAGCGCCGGGATGGTCTCGCCCGTGCCGGGCACCTGGATGTCGTTCCAGCCGAACGCCAGCGTGCCCGCCAGCAGCGCCATCACGGGCAGGCAGATCACGGCCGCCGCCGAGTAGCCCAGCGCCACGATCAGCTTCTGCCGCAGCAGCCGGTCGCGGGGAACCGGCGCGGCCAGCAGATAGCGCAGGGAGGACCAGCTGGCCTCGCTGGCCACGGTGTCGCCGCAGAACAGCGCCACCGCGACCACCAGCAGGAAGCTGGCCGACACGGACAGCGCGAAGGCAGCGAAGTTGAGGCCGCTCTCCGTCGCCAGGTCGGAGATGCGCAGCGACTGGTCCCGGTCGCCGCCCTGCGGCCCGAACTGGAACGCGATCACGAGGATCCACGGCAGCGCCAGCAGCAGCCCGAACATCACGATCGTGCGGCGCCGCTTGAACTGCCTGACGATCTCCACCCGCAGCGGCAGCGTACGGCGGGGCGCGTAGCCCGGCGCGGCGGTCATGCGTTGTCTCCGATGAGGTCGAGGAACACGTCTTCCAGGCGCGTGCCGTGCCCGTTGCCGGCACCGGCCGACCGGGGGGCCGAGCTGAGCAGCAGCGACACCGGGCCGGCGGAGACCAGCTTGCCGCGGTGCATGACCACGACGTGGCTGCAGGTCTGCTCGACCTCGGCCAGCAGGTGGCTGGAGACGATCACGGTACGGCCGTCGCGCGCGTAGCGCTTGAGCACCTCGCGCATCTCCCGGATCTGGGGCGGGTCGAGCCCGTTCGTGGGCTCGTCGAGCACGAGCAGGTCGGGCAGCCCGAGCATGGCCTGGGCGATGGCCAGCCGCTGGCGCATGCCCTGGGAGTAGGTGCGTACGGCCCGTTGGAGGGCCTTGCCGAGGCCGGCGATCTCCAGCGCCTCGTCGAAGTGGGCGTCGGCGACGGGCCGTCCGGTGGCGGCCCAGTAGAGCTCGATGTTGTCCCGCCCTGACAGGTGCGGCAGGAAGCCCGGCCCCTCGACGAACGACCCGAGCCTGGACAGCACGGGAGCGCCGGGCGTCACCCGTTCGCCGAAGATGCGGATCTCGCCCCCGTCGGGCTGGATGAGCCCCATCATCATCCGCATCGTGGTCGTCTTGCCGGCGCCGTTCGGCCCGAGCAGGCCCAGCACCTGGCCCTGCTCGACGCGGAAAGACAGGTTGTCGACGGCGAGCTCGCCGTTGCTGTACGCCTTGGCCAGCCCGCTGATCTCCAGCGGCACCGCAGGATCCGGTGCGGGCGCCTCGGCCGCCGCTCCGTTGACGGTGAGCACGGGGGTGCGGCCGTCGGCGGGCTCGGGGAGGGCGGCGGCTCCGGTGCGGGCACCGGGGCGGCGGCGGTCCCGGGCGCGGCCGGTCACCAGCAGCGCGGCCGCGACCACCACGGCGGCCAGCGGCATCGCCCACACCCACCACGCCACCCCGCCCGAGGCGGCGGCCAGCGTGCCGACCGTCGGGACGGTCAGCGTGGAGGAGACGAGCGAGACCTGGTACGTGGCGGGCTCGGCGGGCGTCGCGAACCCCATGTCCGTCGTCGTCAGCACCAGCCGCAGCCGGTGGCCGGCGGCGAAGGCGTGGTCGACGGCGGGCAGCGTGATCGTGGCCTCCGCGCTGGTCGCGCCCTCGGGGATGGCCACCCGGATCGGCGCCACCAGACCGGCGGGCAGCGTGGGCGGCTGGATGCTGTCGGCCACGTCGTAGAGCTTGGCGAACAGGGTCGCCTCGGTCCCGCCCTGGCCCGACACCCTGATCGTGGCCGTCGAGCTGCCGGTCAGCTGCAGCGGGGCGGTGAGCGGCCGCGACTCGAACGCGGCGCTCTGGCCCGGCATGTCGATCGCGACACCGGGGCTGTTCTGGCCGCCGAGCAGGCCGCCGACGCCGGGCACCGACGAGATCGAGGCGGGCGCGCCGCCGGGCGGGTTGGCGATGTTCTGGGCGGGGCCCGCCAGCTCGACGGTGCTGGTGGCGGTGCCTCCGAGGCCCGGGTAGGAGCCGGTCTCGGGGTGCAGGCGGACGCGCTGGCGGGTGCCGGGGTCGCGCCCGCCGTCGCGGGTCACCGTGAACGCGCTGACCGGCGGCGCCGTCTTCCCGTCACCCTCGCCCTTCAGGTAGCGGGCGAACCAGGCCGACGACTGTTCGAACACCCAGTCGGCCTCGCCGTCGCCGCCGTCGTGCCCGCCGTCGAACCAGGCCAGGCTGACGGGTGTGCCCCCGGCGGCGATGGCCCTGGCGTTGGCGTCGGCGTGGCTGAGCGGGAACAGCGAGTCGCGCTGGCCCTGGATGAGCAGGGTCGGCGCCTTGATCTGGGCCGCCACGGTGATCGGGCTCGACTCGCGCAGCAGGTCGACGGCCTCCGGGGTGGGCCTGCCCGTCTTGGCGACCTCCTCGTAGACGGCGCAGATCTCGGGACGGAACCTGCCGCACCTGGCCTGCTCCGGCGTGAGCGGCCGGGCGGTCTCGGGCCGCCCCCGCAGGGCGAGGCTGTCGAGCGAGACGCCCTGGCCGAAGAAGATGCCCGCCCACATGCGCTTGAACACGCCGTTCTCCGCCTCGGGCAGGCTGCCGGCGGCGGAGCTCTGGCCGGCGTCGCCGGCCGCGGAGAGCGGGACGGCCGTGTTGGGGAAGAGCGCGTCGGCCAGGTCCGACCAGGTGATCCGCGGGACGATGGCGTCGACGCGCCGGTCGTGGGCCGCCGTCATCAGCGCGATGGCGCCGCCGTACGAGCCACCCGCGATGCCGACGCGCGGGTCGTCCGACGCGTCGAGCAGGACCTCGGGACGCTTGGCCAGCCAGTCGATGAGCTGCTTGACGTCCTTGACCTCGTAGTCGGGGGAGTTGAGCGCGATCTCGCCCGTCGAGCGGCCGAACCCGCGCGCCGACCAGGTCAGTACGGCGTAGCCGTCCTGGGCGATGCGGATCGCCTCGTCCTCGACGCTCCGCTTGCTGCCGCCGAAACCGTGGCCGAGCAGCACGGCAGGGGCCTTCCCTCCGCCCGGCGGCGGGAAGAACGTCGTGTCGAGCTCGACCCGCTGGTCGTCGGCCGGCCCGTCGACGACGGTGATGGTTTGATCCTGGCCCCGCACCTCGGCACCCGACGGCCACACCAGCCACGTCGTCGCTGCGATGAGGGCGAGCGCCGCCGCCGACGCGGCCACACGCTTCATGCGGTGAGCCTACTGACCGCACCTGAGAGATCGCTGAGACGGGCCGCCCGTGTCTAGGCTCTGACGTCGTGGACTATCTGGAGACCAACAGGGCCAACTGGAACTCCCGGGTGCCCATCCATGCCGGCAGCGACTTCTACGACGTCGACGGCTTCGTCGCGGGCCGGAGCCCGCTGAGGTCGTTCGAGCGGGAGGAGGTCGGCGACGTGTCCGGCCGGCGCCTGGCCCACCTGCAGTGTCACATCGGCCTCGACACCCTGGCCTGGGCCCGGCTCGGGGCGGAGGTGACCGGTCTCGACTTCTCCGACGCCGCCGTCGCTCAGGCGGAGACCATCGCCGCCGCGTGCCGCCTCCCGGCGAGGTTCGTCACGGCCGACGTGTACGACGCGGCCGAGGCGCTGGGACGGGCCGCGTACGACATCGTCTACACCGGCGTGGGGGCGCTGGTCTGGCTGCCCGACCTGACGCGGTGGGCGCGGACGGTCGCCGCGCTGCTCAAGCCGGGCGGCTTCCTCTATCTCGCCGAGTTCCATCCCTTCCCCGACATCCTGGACGAGGCCACGGGCACCACCGTCACGCACGACTACTTCGACCGCGAGCCGCAGGTCTGGGTCGAACCGCACACGTACACCGGCGGCGAGGTGCTCGAACACCAGACGTCCGTGCAGTTCCAGCACGGCCTCGGCGAGGTCGTGAGCGCCGTGTGCGCGGCGGGGCTGCGGGTGGAGTTTCTCCACGAGCACGACTTCACCCTCTTCCAGCGCTTCGCCACGCTCGAGGCCGCCGACGGCCGCTACCGCGTCCCCGGCGGCGCACCCAAGCTCCCCCTCATGTACTCCCTGCGCGCCTCGGCCGGCAGCGGACCTCCCCCGGCACCCACTCCCGGCCACCGACCGGAACGGTGACCGTAAGATTCTCTTCCGTGAAGTCTCCAGCATCTATCAAGAAGGCCGCCGAGTGGGCCTTGCCCTACTGGACCAGAGGCCAGGCGGGGCGCGAGACGCCGCACGACCTGTTCAGGGTGCTCTATTTCGGATGGCTGGTGGCGTTCACGCTCAAGCTGCTCGGCTCGGCGTGGGACGTTTCGTGGCACTTCAAGTGGTTGCGCGATGACCTCGCCCCACCCCACCTGCTCAACTCCGCGGGCACGGCCCTCGCCCTGGCCCTGACCATCATCCACGGCTACACCGGCTACGGCGTCGACAAGGCCGCGCTGCGGCTGATCCAGTGGGGCACCGGGATCTTCCTCGTCGCGGTCCCGCTCGACCTGATCAACCACCGCGTCAACGGGCTCGACATCACCTCGTGGAGCCCGTCGCACATCATGCTCTACCTTGGAACGTTCTTCATGATCGCGGGCGTGGTCCGGGGCTGGTTCATGGGCGCGCCGCCCGGCCGGGAGCGCGTGGTCGTGCTCGGCGCGTTCCTCGCGTTCTTCCTGGAGAACGTGCATTTCCCCGAACAGCACCAGGAATACGGCATCCTGTCGATCGGCGCCTGGGACAACGGCGCCGTCTACGCCGAGCCGATCCTGCTGCAGTTCGCGGCCGACCAGATGGGGCGGCCGGTCGACCGCACGATGATGACCGGGTTCGCGCTGCCCGTGCCCGACTTCCTCTACCCCGTCTACGCGGTGGTCGTCGGGGTGGCGGTGCTGGTGGTGGCCAGGATGCTGATCGGCAGGTTCGGCGGGGCCACGCTGGTGGCCGCCGCCTACGTGGGGGTCCGCACCCTGATCTGGCCGCTGCTGACGTACACCGGGTTCCCGCCGTCGGCGGTGCCGTTCTTCCTGGTGGTAGCCGGGCTGCTGGTGGACGTCGCGTTCCTGGTACGGATGCCCGCCGTACGCGCTCTGCTGGGGGCCGCGGGGGCGACAGCCGGCGCGTACGTCGCGTTGACGGCCCAGAACGCGGTCATGGGCGGCGTGTACGACGTGCTCAAGGGCCAGGAAGGCCTGCTCGGCGCGCCCCCGCCGGCCACGTCGTCGGCCGTCTGGGCCGGGCTCGGCCTGCTGGCCGGCTGGCTGGTGGTGGAGTGGGTCGCGAGCAGGCGCCGCCCGCGACCGGCCGGGGCCACCTCTCCTGTGATCGCACCCGTCACTCCATAGCGCCGACCGCCCCGCACCCGTTTCCCGCGGTGCCGGGCGGGTCGGCCGCGTCTCCGCGGCGTCGGCGGGTCGCGTCCGGCTCCATCGCGCCGGAGGATTCCCGTCGCCCTCCTCGCGGGTCGCTGCGCGGCGTCGTCAGACGATCGAGGCGCGGGTGATCGCCACCGCCACGCCGTACGCCAGCCCCATCACGCCGACCTCGGCCGCCGCCCATCCCACGAGGGCGGTGGCCCGGCCCTTGCGGACAGCGGGCAGCAGGCGGAAACGGATGTGCGCCGCCAGCGGCACCAACAGGGCCACCAGCGTGACCTTGGTCACGACCAGAAGCCCGTAGTCGCTGGTCAGGAGCGCTTCGGGCAGCTTCACCCCGGGCGTGAGCGCCATCGTGCCGAGCCCCGTGATCAGCCCGGACAGCGCCACCAGAAGCAGGCACACCGAAGCGATCTTAGAGAACTTGGGCAGCACCATGGCCAGCAGGCCCGGGTGGGGCGCGACGAAGACGGCGGTCACCAGCAGGCCGCCCGCCCATGCCGCCGCCCCCATCACGTGGATCTCCATCGAGATCATGATGGGGTCGTGCCAGATGGAGTTGACCGCGTGCCCGGTGACCGGGATGGGCAGCAGCCCGAAGAGCGCGACGATCACGCGTAGCTCCGCCGGCACCTTCTCGCCGAACCGCACCGCCATCAGCCCGATGCCCGCCGCCGCCAGCGCGCACGCCGCGCTGAACAGCAGCCCCTGGCCCGTTCCGACATTTCCGACATAGTCCGCGATCATCCCGAACGTCGGCACGGCGCCGGGGTTGAGCTCGGCCGCCTGGAACACGATCGTGAGCAGCGCGCAGATCGCCCACGCCCAGGCCGCCATCACCGCAAGGGGCCGGACGCGGACCATCACCGGCTCGGTGTACTCGGGCCGGTCGAACCCGAGCAGCTTGGCCACCAGGCTGAGCCCCACCACGGCGACGGCGGACACGTCGAGCAGCGCCCGCACGACGGGCAGCCCGACCGACACCAGCGGCCCCGGCATGGGGATGCCGGGTACGGCCTCCTGCGCGGAGAACGAACTGGCGGCCACGGTGGCGACGATGGCGCACACGGGGAACGCGCCGGCCACGAGCCGCCCGCCGACGCGCTGCCCGGACAGAGCGGGAGCGGGGGGAGCGGTGACGGTCACGCCTTCGTCCCCTCGGCCGCGGAACCCGGCACGGTGCCGGTGGTGCCGCCGGGTGCGGGGTCGGCGGTGCCGGGTACGAGGGCAGCGGTGCCGCCGGGCGCGGGATCGGCCGCGGTGCCCGGCGCGGGGTCGGTGCGGCCGGGCGCGTGGTCGGGGGTGGTGCCGGGCATGGCGGTTGCCTGGGCGGGTCTCGCGCGGCGGAGGGCCACGGCGGTGCCCATGGCGAGGAGCAGCAGCGCTCCCACGATCCACACCACGGCCATCCCGGCCCCGCCGTTGGCCGCGGCCTCGGCGGCGTCGGGGTCGGCCGCGGCCTCGGCGGCGTCGGGGTCGGCCGCGATCTCGGCGGCGTCGGGGTCGGCCGCGGTCTCGGCGGCGTCGCCGTTCGTCCCCTGGGCTCGGGTCTCGGTGGTGCCGTCGTTCGTTCCCTGGTCGGCGGTGCCGGAGGCCACCCCGCCGGCGTCCGTGGTCAGGCTGAAGCCGATCTTCCCGGTGACCGGGTGCCCGTCTGCCGACAGGATGCGGTAGCCCACGACGTACGAGCCGCCCGCCGCCAGCGGCTTGACCTTGACCGACACCCGTTCCGCGGCGATCTCGGCGGCCCCGTCGGCCCAGGCCGACCCGCCGGCCCCGGTGACGCCCACCTGCGCGTATCCCTGGCGTACCGGCTGGTCGAAGACCAGGGTCACCCGCGCGGGAGAGGCCGTCAGCGTGGCTCCGTCCTTGGGGTCGCTGCTGATCAGCACGTTGTGCGCCTCGGCAGGGGAGAGGGCGATCCCGGTCGCCGTGAAGGCGAGCAGCAGGACCGTGAGTAGCCGCCTCACAGGGGAAACCTTCCATCGTCGCGTCTCGAACCTGTATATGGTCCCATCCATGACGGACCTGTTCGGCGGCGCGGCTCCCTACTACGCCAAATACCGGGCCGGTCACGGCGAGCCGGCCATCGAGCACCTGGCGATGACCTTCGGCGACGACAGCACGGTGCTGGACCTCGGCTGCGGTCCCGGCACGGTCGCGATCCCGCTCGCGCGGCGCGTGCGGGAGGTACTGGCCGTCGATCCCGACGCGGAGATGCTGGCGGAGGGCCGCCGGCTGGCGGCGCGGGCGGGCAACATCCGCTGGCTGAGCGGCGATTCCACGCGGTTGCGGGAGTTGCCCGGGTTCGACCATGTCGTCATGGGCAGGTCGTTCCACTGGATGGACCGCCGCGCGGTGCTGCTGGAGCTGGACGAGTTGCTGCCCGCGCACGGTGTCGTGGCGCTCGTCGGCCCGTCCCGCGCGGGTGAGGAGCTGCCCTGGGAGCCGGCCATGCGGCGGGTGCGCGACGCGTTCGGCGTCAACACCTTCACGGCGACCAACTCGTACCAGGCCACGGGGGAGCACCACGACGACGTGCTCGCCGCCTCGCCGTTCAGCGACCTGGACGCGATCCCGTACGAATACCGCCAGGTCTACGACCTGGAGGCGGTGATCGGCCTGCAGCTGTCCTACTCCTACACCTCTCCCGCCAGGCTCGGGGACCGGATGGAGTCCTTCACCCGGGCGGCCAGGCGCGCCCTGCTCGCGCACAACCCTCGGGGCACGTGGGAGCAGGTGACGGTGACCGAGGTCCTGATCGCCAGGCGGCCGCCCGGTCGGGCGCGCTAGGCGCGCCCCGGCTCCGCCCAGATGCCCATGAGCCGCCAGATCCGCCGGGTCAGCGGGTTGATCAGGCCGAGCTCGGCGCACAGTTCCCGCGTCTTGCCGATGGAGTCGCGGATCTCCTGCTTGGCCGCCGGGTTGCGCAGGTAGATCTCCGACACGACGCTGAAGGGGATCTTGAAGTGCCTGATGAGCGCGCCGGGGGGCGCCAGCATGATGCGGGCCATCACGCCGAGGATGATCGGGGAGGCGATGCCGAGCAGGAGCCGCCGGTACGCCGGCATCCGCGGCACCCGGTTGCGCAGGTAGTGGCGGGCGAACGAGATGTGCCTGGCCTCTTCCGCGATGTGGATCCGCATGATCGTCTCTTCCAGCGGATGGTGCGCCCTGTCGTCCTTGAGCACCTTGCGCTGTACGTGGTCGATCGGGTCCTCGCCGCCCAGCACGAACACGAAGAACAGCTCGGTCGAGATCAGCGGGATTAAGGGCGCCGCCTGCGCGATCGCCGACAGCGGACCGGGCATGCCACGCACGGGAAGCTTCGTACGGTTCACGAACTCTTGGAACATCATCCCGTGATGTCCCTCTTCGATGGTCTCGTGGTAGACGTACCGGAACTCGGGCGCTCCGTTCGGCAGCCGGTAGGCGTAGTTGAGCAGCCCGCGCTTGAGCAGGTTCTCGAACTGCAGGCCGATCTTCATGGCGGTGGCCACCCGCCACAACCCGATCGCCGCCCGCCTCTCCGGGGGCTGGCCGCGGTACCACGGGTGGCCGCCCAGCTTGTCGACCGAGGGCAGCTCCCAGCGTGGGTCGGCCGGATCCACCTGGAACTCGGGGTCGTCCCACGGGATGTCCCGATAGGGCTCCCAGTGTTTGTCGACCGACGCCTTCGAGAGGCGTTCGATGACCGATTCGTAGGCCTTCCTGTTCGCGACCTGCTCGTCGCGTTCCCTGGCGGCGGTAGAGCTCGGTGCCTGTGCCATCGCGTGCGCTCCTCTCCTCGCCCGGTATTGTACGAAGCATCCAATAGCGCGGGAAGGTGAGGGCCGCAGGTTTCGTCACAGCTTTTCCGGGGCGACTCCGATCTCGTTGGCGGCGGCCGTGCGGATGAGCGCGCCGGCCCGGCGCCGGGACAGCGCCCTGGGGTGCACGTGCATCTGGACCGCCAGCCCGTCGACCAGCGCCAGGATCCGCCACGTCGCCCCTTCGGGGTCGGCGCACACGAACTCGCCGGAGGCCGCGCCGGCCTCGATGATCTCGCGAAGGATGAGACGGCCCTGGGCGTCGATGCGCCGCGAGATGTCCTCCAGCTCGGAGCTGCGCATCGCCTCGGACCACGCGTCGATCCACAACCTCCAGCCCTCGGTGGGGATCGCGGGGGAGCAGAGCCGCAGGAGGGTGCGCAGCCGCTCGAGCGGCGTGCCGGGCGATCGCTCGATGTCGCTCAGGGCGTCGAGGTGCAGGCGGGCCGCGTAGGTGAAGGCCTGGGCGAACAGCCGGTCCTTGGTCTCGAAGTGGTAGAAGAGCAGCGCCTGGCTGACGCCGGCGGCCCTGGCGATGTCGATGGTCCTGGTATGCCCGAACCCCTGCTCGGCGATCACCTCGCAGGCCGTCTTCAGAAGATCCTCGCGCCGTAATCGGCTGAAACCTGATGCCACAGCGGGTAACTCTAATTTCTCATCAAAAGGGTTCTTATTGGACAAACTGGGCGCGCCGTCTGTTGCGTCATCTCGCGGTGATCATGGTACTGGTGGATCTCCGGGCGTTCTCGGCGAGGGGTCGAAAACCATTACTACCCACCTTTACTCCTCCCTTACCGGCATCCGCAGGACGAATCGGGCACCCGCGTGGGAGTCCTCGATCCTCAGCGTGCCGCCGTGCGTGCGCGCGATCTCGCGGGCGATCGGCAGGCCGAGCCCGGTCCCGCCGGCGTCGCGGCTGCGCGAGGCGTCCAGCCGGGTGAAGCGCCTGAAGACCATCTCGCGGTGCTCGGGCGCGATGCCCGCCCCGTCGTCGAGCACCTCCAGCACGGCCTCGCCGTCGCGGCGCACGATCACGGCGACCGTACGCTCCGCGTGCCGCTCGGCGTTGTCCAGCAGGTTGGTCAGCAGGCGGGCCAGCCTCAGCCGGTCGCCCGTCACGACCACGCCGGGCTGCACCGAGATCCGGACGTCCTTCGTGCGCGGCCTGGCGACCTCGGCGGTGACCAGCTCGCTCAAGTCGACCGGGGCGAGCCGGGCGGGGGCGCCCGCGTCGAGCTTGGCCAGCGTCAGCAGGTCGGTGACGATGTTCTGCAGCCGGTCGAGGCTGGAGAGCAGCTTGCCGCCGACATCCTGCCAGTCGGCCTCGCCGGGGGCGAGCAGGGCCTCCTCGACCTCGGTGCGCATCGCCGTGATCGGGCTGCGCAGATCGTGCGAGGCGTCGGAGGCGAACCTGCGCTGGTGCTCCATCGAGTCCTCCAGCCGCGCGAGCGTGCGGTTCGCGGTCTCCGCGAGCGCCCGGATCTCGTCGGCGTTCTCGGGCACGGGCACGCGCATCCCCCCGCCGTCGGCGGTGATCTCGGCCAGCCTGCTCGTGATGCGGTTGACGGGTGCGAGCGTCTTGGCCACCACGTGCGAGACGCCGTACCAGGTCAGCACGACCAGTGCCGCGGAGGCGAGGACGAGGAAGGCGATCGCGCCGGGGGCGGCGTACCAGGGCGGGCG
>NZ_SMKO01000089.1 GCF_004348685.1 Nonomuraea deserti
CATCAGGCCCGCCCTCAGTCGCGCCGTCAGTCGCGTCATCAGGCCACCCGCCACCAGCCCTCCGTCATCGGGGGGCGCCGAGGCGCGCACGACTGCGTGCCCGCGACGTGGGTAGATCACATGCCACCGCCCGCGCGGCGGCGCAGACGTGAACCCCCACCGAGAGGACGTCATGTTCCCCGTCATCCTCGCCCGGATCCGGATGCCGATGATCATCGTCGGCTTGCTCCTGGCGATCGGCGAGTTCGTCCACCACGTCTCCTGGCTCAGCGTGGTGGGCCTCGTGCTGTTCCTGTCCGGCTTCGCCTCGGTCTTCCTGCCTGCGGGCGCCGTCGAACGCCGGCCGATCCCGGTCGCCAGCCCCGTGCGGGGACGCTGGCTCGCGGTCAACAGCCCGGCCGACAAGGTGCCCAGCCACGGCCTGCACGCCTACGGCCAGACGTACGCGGTGGACCTGGTGAACTGGCCGGACGAGGACACCGAGTGGAAGGCCGTGGTACGAGCGCCGGTGATGAGCCGCCCCGAGACGTTCCCCGGCTTCGGCAGCCCGATCTACGCCCCGGCCGCCGGCACCGTCGTACGCGCCCGGGACTTCTGGCGCGACCACCTGAGCCGCAACTCCTGGCCCGCGCTGGTCTACGCCATGGTCGAGGGTTTCGCGCGCGAGCTGGCGGGCCCGAGCGGCGTGCTCGGCAACCACGTGATCCTCGCCCTCGGCGACGGCGTGTACGCCGCGTTCGCCCACCTCAAGCGCGGCTCGGTCCAGGTCCGCAAGGGCCAGCGGGTGGAGGCCGGGCAGCTGATCGGGCAGTGCGGCAACTCGGGCAACTCCAGCGAGCCGCATCTGCACTTCCAGCTCATGGACAGCGCGCACCCGTCCATCGCGGCCGGGCTCCCGTTCGCGTTCGAGGAGACCCTTCCGGACGGCACCACCCGCCAGAGCGTCCCGAGCAAGGAGCAGCCGCTGCTGTCACCGTCGCGCTGACCGTCACACGCGCGGCGTCTGCACCCCGTAGTACGTCAGAGCTACGCCGGAGGTGCACCCCGCAGCGGGACGCCGGCTACCCGCGGTGATCCATACCTTCGAGGCCCGAGTACGTCTCCGGCACGGAAGGATCACCGCCCATGGCGACCCGCCGGCGAGGCAGCCTGCGCCGCGTCCTGCTCACCACGCTCCTCACCGCGTCGGTGGCGGGGCCGATCAGCGGCGTGACCCGCCCAGGGGCGGTTCCGGCGCCCGCGCCCGCCCCCGTACCCCCGCTGGCCGCGGCGACCCCGTCCGGGCTCGCCGGGCGGTACGCGGCCGCCCGCGCGGAGATCCTGGCCGCAGAACGGACGGCGGCCCGGCACGGCCACCGGTGGCGGGCCGCCAGGCTGCGGGAGATGGCCGATCCCGGTCGGCGGTTCCTGTCCTTCGACGGCCGGGACGGCGGCCGGACCGTGGAGGTCTTCGGCGGCCTGGCCTCCGCCGAGCGGATCGCCGTGATGGTCCCGGGCGCCGGCATCGACCTCGACAAGTACGGGATGCTGCGCGGCGGCTCGCTGCGCCTCCATGACGCGCTCGGCGACCGGTCGGCGGTGGTCGCCTGGCTCGGCTACGCCACGCCGAGCAGCGTGAGCCTCCAGGCGGTGGCCCCCCACCGCGCCGCCGAGGCCGCTCCCCGCCTGCGCGCCTTCGTCCGGGAGCTGCGCGGGGCCAGGCCGGGCGCCCGGGTCACGCTCCTGTGTCACTCCTACGGCTCCGTGGTGTGCGGCCTGGCCGCGCCGGGGCTGGACGTCGCCGGCATCGTCCTGTTCGGCAGCCCCGGCGCGGGCGTGCCCGACGCCGCCGCGCTGCGTACCCCTGCCACGGTGTGGGCGGGGCGCACGGCGGGAGACTGGGTCGCGGGCCTGCCGCATGTGTCGGTCGCGTTACCGTTCGTCACGGTGGGGCTGGGCGCCGACCCTGTCTCGCCCCGGTTCGGCGCCAGGATCTTCGCGGCGGGCGGCGGCGGGCACAGCGACTACCTGGCACCCGCTTCCACTGCCCTGGCGAGCATCGCGCGGATCGTGTCCGGGCAGGCCGGCGCCGATGCGTGACCTCGCCGCGCGGATCGACGCCGCGACCCCGGCCGGCCGCGACCGCGCCCTCGACGCCCTGCGCGCCCTGGCCATCCTCGGCGTGGTGGCCGGGCACTGGCTGGTGACCGCGCTGGTCGTGGAGAGCGGGTCCGTGCGGGTCACCAGCCCGCTGCGGCACATGCCGCAACTCGCGCCGCTCTCGTGGGTGTTCCAGACTCTGGCGGTCTTCTTCTTGGTGGGCGGGCTGGTGGGGACACGTTCCCACCTCCGTGCACGGGCGGAGGGCGTGCCGTACGCGCGGTGGCTAGCCGGGCGGGTGGCCCGGCTGTTCCGGCCGGCGGTGGTCGTGCCGGCGGTGTGGGCAGGGGCGGCCCTGGTGATGCTGGCCGCCGGGGCGCGGCTGGAGAGCGTACAGGCGCTGGTCAAGCTGGTGCTGTCGCCGATGTGGTTCCTGCTGGTGTTCGCGGCGCTGACCGCGGCGACCCCGCTGGTGTCGAGGTTGCACCCGGCCTGGCCGTTCGCCGCGGTCGCGTGCGTCGACCTGGTCAGGTTCGGCGGCCTCGCGGAGGGCCTGCCGGGCGGGCTCGTGGGTGCCGGGCCCGGCGACGGCTCGCTCCTGTGGGTCAACGTGGCGGCCGGGTGGCTGGTGCCGTACTGCATCGGGGCGGCCTGGGCCCGTGGCCGCCTGCAGGGGCGCGCGACCGGGTGGGCGCTGCTGCTCGGCGGCGGGGCCGCCGCCGTCGCGCTCGTCGGCTGGGGCGGGTACCCCGCCACCATGGTCGGCGTGCCGGGGGCGCCGCTGTCCAACCTCGACCCGCCCTCGCTGGCCGCCGTCACCTTCGGGATCGCCCAGAGCGGCGCGGCCCTGCTGCTGCTCGGCCCGCTGCGGCGGCTGCTGCGCCGGCCCGCGGCCTGGGCCGCGGTGGCGCTGGCGAACCTGGCGTCGATGACGATCTTCCTCTGGCACCAGACCGCGATGATCGCGGTCGCCTCGGTCGCCCTGCTCGCCGCGGGCTCGACGCCGTGGACGGGGCTGCACACCGTCCCCGACGGGCCGGACTGGGTGCTCGCCCGGGTGGCCTGGTTGCCGGTGTTCGCGGTGGCGCTGCTGGTGTGCTGCGCGGCGTTCCACGGTCACGAGCGGGTACGGTCGCCCGCCGAGCCGGTTGCGGAGCCCCGGCATGCTGGATCATCCTGACCGGGGGCGGCACAAGGGCAGAGGGGACGTGGGCGAGGTGGGCAGGCTGCGCGGAGCCCTCGACGCCGTACGCGCGGACCTGTGGACGACCCGCGCCGATCCCCTTCCCCGCATGTCGCGTCCACGCGGGCTGTCCCGCCTCCCGCATGCCCTGGTCATCCTCTACGCGCTGGTCATGGGCATGTTCCCCGGAGGAGAGGGCGTCGACCCGACGGTTCCGCTGCTCGCCATGATCCAGGCGGCGGTCCTCGTGCTGGCGATGTCCCGCCCGCTGCCCGCCTGGTGGGCGTCGATCGCCGTCATGGTCATCGGCGCGCGTACGGGAATGACCTACCTCCCGCAGAGCCTGACCTTTCCCTGGATGGTCGACCCGGGCGGGACGGGCGTTCCAAGGCCCGTGCACGCCGACGCGGTGGCGTTCCCGTGGACGGGCTCCGGTGTCGCCCTGCAGGCCGGTGTGCTGTTCCTGCTGGCGCTGCGGGTTCGCCCCCGCGTCGCGGCCCAGGCGCTGGTGATCACCACGCTGGCGATGGTGTGGTGCGTGGTGTTCCTGCCCGAGAGCAGCCGTTCCGGCGACGTGCTGACGGCCCTGCTGGCGGGCGCGCTCTCGGTCGCGGTCGGGGCGGGGGTGCGGGCGCTCAGGACGACACGTACCCGTCTGGAGGCCCAGGAGGAGCTGACGGCCGAGGAGCGAGCCCGCCGCACGCTGCTGGAGGAGCGCAGCAGGATCGCGCGCGAGCTGCACGACGTGGTCGCGCACCACATGTCGGTGATCTCCATCCAGGCGCAGGTCGCGCCGCACCTGGTGGCGAACCCGCCCGACGAGCTGAAGGAGAACCTCGCGGGCATCCGCGAGAACGCCGTGGAGGCGCTGACCGAGCTCCGCCGGGTCCTCGGCGTCCTGCGCGCGCAGGACCCGCCCGGGGACGCGCCGCAGCCCACGCTCGACCGGCTCGACGAGTTGTTCGCGAACGTGCGCGGCGCGGGCGTGGCCCTGTCGACCGAGACCGCGGGTACGCCGCGCCCGCTGTCGCCGGGGGTGGAGCTGTCGGCGTTCAGGATCGTGCAGGAGGCGCTCAGCAACGCCATGCGGCACGCGCCGGGCACCCCGGTGACGGTCCGGCTGTCCTACCAGCCCGACGCCCTCACCCTCCGGATCGTCAACGCCGCACCCGGCGCGCCGGTTCCGTCATCGCCCGGGGCGGGTCACGGGCTGCTGGGGATGCGCGAGCGCGCGGCCATGCTGGGCGGCGACCTCGTCACGGGGCCCACGCCGGACGGCGGCTACGAGGTCAGCGTGTTCCTGCCCGTCGGCACGGAGAAGGACGCGGATGAACCTCCGCAGAAAGGCATCGAGGCCGCCCCATGACCAGCATCCGCGTGCTCATAGCCGACGACCAGGTGATGGTCCGTCAGGGTTTCACCGTGCTGCTCGACGCCGAGCCCGGCATCGAGGTCGTCGGCCAGGCCGTGAACGGCCTCGACGCCGTCGCGAAGGTCGCCGAGCTGGAGCCCGACGTGGTGCTCATGGACGTGCGCATGCCCGAGCTGGGCGGCATCGAGGCGACCCGCCGCATCGCGGGGCAGCCGGACGCGACCACGAGGGTCCTGGTCCTGACCACCTTCGACCTCGACGACTACGTCTACGAGGCGCTGCGTGCGGGCGCCTCCGGCTTCCTGCTCAAGGAGGCGTCGGCGGCCGACCTGGCCCACGCGGTGCGGGTGGTGGCGGCCGGGGACGCCCTGCTCGCGCCGAACGTCACCAAACGCCTGATCGCCGAGTTCTCCCGGATGAGCGGCGCGCCGCGTGCCCCGCTGAAGGAGCGTGTGGGCGATCTGACGGAACGCGAGACCGAGGTGCTGTCGCTGATCGCCCAGGGCCTGTCGAACGCGGAGATCGCCGAGCGCCTGGTCGTCGCCGAGCAGACCGTCAAGACCCACGTGAGCAGAATCCTGGTCAAGCTCGGGCTGCGGGACCGCACCCAGGCGGCCGTCTACGCGTACGAGACGGGGCTGGTGCGCCCGTCGGGCTACTAGGCGTGCCTCCGTGCGCTGACAGCGAACCGGGTCCGCTGTCGGTGAACCCACCTGGGCTCCCGGACCTTCGCGATGCTTGGGTGGCGGGATGGACATCGTGGTTCTGGGCGGGACAGCATGGGTGGGCCGGGAGGTGTCCCGGCAGGCGCTCGAGCGCGGGCACCGGGTGACGTGCCTGGCGCGCGGCGAGAGCGGGCCGGTGGCCGACGGCGCGGCCCTGGTGGTCGCCGACCGGCGCGACCCTTCGGCGTACGCGCCGCTGCTCGGCCGCGACTGGGACGCGGTCATCGAGGTGTCGTGGCAGCCGGGCTTCGTCCGCGAGGCGCTCGCCGCGCTGGGCGGCCGGGCCCGGCACTGGGCCTATGTCTCCTCCGGCAACGCCTACGCCTTCCACGCCGAGCCGGGCATGGACGAGTCCGCGCCCCTCCTGGCGCCGACCGACCGCGCCGAGGCCGACCACGCGCTCTACGGCGAGGCGAAGGTCGCCTGCGAGCAGGCGTCGGCGGCCGCCGTGGGCGACCGCCTCCTCATCGCCCGCGCCGGTCTCATCGGCGGCCCCGGCGATCACAGCGGGCGCTCCGGCTACTGGGTGGCCCGTGCCGCGCGCGACCCGCACGGGCCGATGCTGGTTCCGGCCACGCCGGACAGTGCGACGCAGGTCATCGACGTACGCGACCTCGCCGCCTGGCTGCTCGACGCGGCGGAGCGCGGCACCACCGGCACCTACAACGCCGTCGGCCCCGTCGTCCCGTTCGGCGAGTGGATCGAGCTGTGCCGCACCGCCGGCGGGCACACCGGCCCGGTCGTCACCGCCGAGTCGGCCTGGCTGCTCGAGCACGGCGTGACCCAGTACATGGGGGCGGAGTCGCTGCCGATGTGGCTGGTCGAGCCGGGCTGGGAAGGATGGTCGGCGAGGAGCGGCGCCGCGGCGCAGGCGGCGGGACTGCGCCATCGGCCCCGAGCCGAGCTGGTGTCCGACACGCTGGCCTGGGAACGCGAGCAGGGTCTCCACCGCGAACGACGCGCGGGCCTCAGCGCCGAGCGCGAGCGCGCGCTCCTCGACGCCCTCGGCCGAGGGGCCGCGAGTCGCTGACCGCGCGACAATCTCACCATGATTGTGGACAAGGCCATCTACTGCGGTGGTGTGCGTGAGACCGTCAGCGGCGACATCAGCGATGCCTTCAGCGCCGCCCGGGTCAGAGGCGACAGCTTCCTGTGGATCGGCCTGCACGAGCCCACTCAGGAGGAGTTCGACCTGATCACCAGTGAGGTGCGGCTGCACCCGCTGGCGGTGGAGGACGCGATTCACGCCCATCAGCGGCCCAAGCTCGAGCGCTACGACGACACCCTGTTCGTGGTGCTGAAGCCGCTGCTGTACGTCGAGGAGACCTCCGACATCGAGGTCGGCGAGATCAACCTCTTCCTGGGTGACGACTTCGTCATCAGCGTCCGCCACGGCCAGGCCAACCCGCTGGGCGGGGTGCGCCGGCGGGTCGAATCCGATCCCGACCTGCTGTCGACCGGCCCTGCCGGGGTGCTCTACGCGATCTGCGACCAGGTCGTCGACACCTACGCCGAGATCTCGCACGAGGTCGAACTCGACCTCATCGCGCTGGAGCGCCGCGTCTTCAGCGGCGAGCGCGACGACGTCACCGCCGACATCTACTCACTCAAGCGCGAGGTCCTGGAGTTCCGGACCGCCCAGGACCCGCTCGTCCCCGTGCTGGAGGAGATCGTGAAAGGCCGGGTGGCGTTGTGCGACGGCACCCGCGATCACTTCCGTGACGTCCTGGACCACCTGCTGCGCGTGGACTCCCGGGTCGACGAGCACAACGAACTGCTCACCAGCGCCTTAAGCGCCCACCTGGCCCTGGTGGGACGTGACCAGAACAAGGTGGCCATGCAGCAGAACGCCGACATGCGCAAGATCTCCTCATGGGCGGCCGTCATCGCCGTCCCCACCATGATCGCCGGGATCTACGGCATGAACTTCGACCATATGCCCGAACTGCACTGGTCGCTCGGCTACCCGCTGAGCCTGTGCGTCATGGTCGTCGCCGTGATCGTCGTCCACCGGTTGCTGCGCAGGAGTGGGTGGTTGTGACGCGCCGCCCGCTCCCGCCACATCATCGTGCGCGCCGTCATCATCGTGGGCGGCCGCGTGATCGCGCGGGCACGGTGGCCGGCGGCGCCGGCGCTACGGCTGCTGAGGCTCGAAACGCCAGCGGGTCGCGCCGTACGGCTCCTTGGTCGCGACGCCGACCACCGTGTGGAAGGCGAACCGGTACACCTGCCAGGGCGGCGGCCCCGCGCTGGGCGCGCTGAACGGCGCCGTGAGCGCGTCGCCGTCCACCTCCGCCGGCCAGCCGCCCGCGCGGTAGCCGGCGGCGACCTGCTCCAGCGTCTGCGGATCTGTCACCCTGGCCGCGCTGCCGTCGAGGACGAGGTCGATGCCGGGCAGCCGGACGGAGATCGTGCAGCGCGGGTTGGCCACCAGGTCGCGAGCCTTGCGGGCGGCCGGGCTGCTGGTGAAGTAGAGGTCGCCGTCCAGCCACTGCGCGCCGACGCCCGCGGCATGCGGCGTTCCGTCCGGGCGGCACGTCCCGAGGAAGTACGTGACGTCGGGGCTCGGCACGGCGGCGAGCGCGTCACGGGCGCGGCTCCACGGCAGCTCCGCGTCTCCGTAGCGGTCGAGGTTCGTGGTCGCGCTGGGTGCTTGTTCGCTCATGCACGCTAGGACCGCCGCGAGGAGCAGAACTCATCGGTGGTGCGTGCGGCTTCCTGACGGTCTGCGGCGGGGCGTCGTTCCACCCGGCCATTCGCGGCCACGCTCGCGGCTGGTGCGGGCGCGCTCACCCTGACCGTCTCCGCCCGGTTGCACCCATGGAATCAGGTACGACGTCTCCGTCACCGACGTGGCCTGGTCCAGGTGCGCCTCCGCTCGCTGATCTGCTCGGCGCGCCTACGCGCATGATCGTGTCCGGCTTCGTTGTACGCGACCCACGCGGCCTTGTCGTCGTGGTGCAGACGGGCGGGCCGGCCCGACCTGGCCGGGCGTGCGCGTCGGCGGGCTCAGGCCCGCCGGCGGACGTTCTCAGCGGACCGGCAACCCGGTGACCGCTCTGCCGATGATGAGCCGCTGGATCTCCGACGTGCCCTCGAAAATGGTGAAGATCTTGGCGTCGCGGTGGAAGCGCTCGACCGGATGGTCGCGCGTGTAGCCGGCGCCGCCCAGGATCTGGACGGCCTGCTCGGTCACCCATACCGCCGTCTCTCCGGCCACCAGCTTCGACATCGAGCCCTCCGCCTGCTCGAAGGGCCTGCCGTTCCTGGCCATCCAGGCGGCCCGCCAGGTCAGCATGCGGGCGACGTCGACGCGGGTCGCCATGTCGGCCAGCAGGAAGGCGATCGCCTGGTTCGTCCCGATCCTGCGGCCGAACTGCTCCCTCTCGCGGGCGTAGTCCCTGGCGTACTCGAAGGCCGCCCGCGCGATGCCCACGGCCATCGCGGCGACGGCCGGGCGGGTGGTCTCGAATGTGCGCATCGCCGCCTGCTCCCCCGCCCGCTCCCCGTTGCGCACCCGGCTCAGCCGGGCCTCCAGCTTCTCCTTGCCGCCCAGCAGGCACGAGCCCGGTACGCGGACGCGGTCGAGCACGACCTCGGCCGTGTGCGAGGCGCGGATCCCGTGCTTGCGGAACTTCTGGCCCATCGACAGGCCGGGCGTGCCCGGGGGGACGACGAAGGAGGCCTGGCCCCGGGTGCCGAGTGACGGGTCGACCGAGGCGACGACCACGTGCACGTTGGCGATGCCGCCGTTCGTGACCCACGCCTTGACGCCGTCCAGCACCCAGTCGTCGCCGTCGGGCACGGCGCGGGTGCGGATGGCGCCGACGTCGGACCCGGCGTCCGGCTCCGACGCGCAGAAGGCGCCCAGCTTGACGTCGTTCGCCGAGCCGAACATCTGCGGCAGCCACTCCCCCACCTGCTCGGGCGTGCCGTTGCCGGCCAGGGCCGCGGCCGCCAGCCCGGTGCCGACGATGGACAGGCCGATGCCGGCGTCGCCCCAGAAGACCTCCTCGAACGCCACCGGCAGCGCCAGCCCGCTCTCCTCGAACCACTGGGTGGCGAAGAAGTCGAGCGAGTAAAGCCCGATCTTGGCCGCCTCCTGGATGACCGGCCACGGGGTTTCCTCACGCTCGTCCCATTCGGCGCCCGCCGGGCGGATCACGTCGCGGGCGAAGGCGTGCACCCAGTCGCGTACCTCGGCCACGTCGTCGCTGGGCTCGGGACAGAAAGCGCTCATGCGGGACCCCTTGCTAGTTACCGCCGGTAACACCCTACCGGCGGGTAGGCCGATCAGGAACCGTGGATCAGGGACGCCCTGGAACTCCTCGGGCGGAGACGCGGCCGCCCGCCGAGATCGTCGAGCGGCCGCCCGCTGGGCGAGGGGAGCCGGTCGCCGGCCGTGGGCTCAGGCCGCCATCGTGATCATCGGCGGGCGTTCGGCGATGCCGATGTCGGTCAGCAGGACGTCGTGCCCGTCCGCCGCCCGGCGGAACTGCGCCAGCCGGAGCGACGGCACATGGCACGCCTCGATCTTGCCCTGGCGTTCCAGCCGTGACCAGGCGGCCAGCATGATCTGGGACGCCATCCCTCCCAGGGCCTCCGTCGACTGCGGTGCGTGCTCCCGCGAGCCCAGGTCCACCTGCGCGAACGCGTCCAGCCCTGCCAGTTCGAGCAGGTCGATCAGCAGCCCGAGCTCCACGCCGTACCCGGTCAGGAACGGCACCCGCTCCAGGGCGGAGCGCCGGCCGGCGTACTCGCCCGCCAGCGGCTGCACGAACCCGGCCAGCCTCGGCCAGTGGAGGTTGATCAGCGGGCGGGCGACCAGCTCGGTGACGCGGCCGCCGCCGTTCGAGGAGCCGTTCAGCGGACGGTCATAACAGGCCTTGGTGTACACCACGCTCGGGTCGGTGAGAAGCGGTCCGAGCAGCCCGAATACCAGTGAAGGATGAAATTTCCGGATGTCGGCGTCGGCGAACACCAGCACATCCCCAGAGGTGACCGCCAGCGACTTCCAGAGCGCCTCCCCCTTGCCGTCGAGCGGCTTGAGCTGCGGCAGGATCTCGTCCTGAGCGTGCACCGTGGCCCCGGCCCGCGCGGCCACCACGGCCGTGTCGTCGGTGGAGCGCGAGTCGATGACCACGACCTCGTCGACGAGCCGGCCCAGCTCACGCCGGATCACCGTGACGATCTCCCCCACGGTCTCCCGTTCGTCGCGGGCCGGGAGCACCACGCTCACCGTGGTCGTCCCCTTGGCGGCCACCAGATCGCCGAGCGGCCAGTCCGTGACGCACGAAGTACGGCGCCGCAACCATCCACGCACCTCAGGCAGCATGCGACCCCTCCCCCCGTATCCCCCTGATTCAGCTTAGGGGGTGGTGGCGTGGCGTTCCAGGAAGGTGTAGACGTCCGCCTCGTCCACGCCGGGGAACGACCCGGGCGGCAGCGCGGCCAGGACGTGGGAGTTGGCGCGGGCGGACGGCCAGGCGTACCCCTCCCACCGTTCGGCCAGCCCGGCGGGCGGGCGGCGGCAGCAGTCACCGTTGGGACAGCCGGAACGGGTGCGGTTGGTGGTTTCGCGCCCCCGGAACCAGCGCGACTCCTTGTACGGCACCCCCAGCGTGATGGCGAAGTCCCGCTCGCGCGACGGATCGACGTGGGCCACACAGAAATAGGTCCCGGTGGGCGAGTCGGAATACTGGTAGAACACCGAGAACCGGTCGGGCGAGGCGAACACCTGCCGCCCCGACCACTGCAGGCACATGCGCTGCCCCTCGATGGCCCCCTGCTCGTCGGCGGGGAAGACGATGCCGTCGTTCTCGTACGCCTTGTAGATGATGCCTCCGGCGTCGTTGCGCACGAAGTGGCAGGCGAGGCCCAGGTGGTGGGTGGCCAGGTTGGTGAAGCGGTGGGCGGCCATCTCGTACGACACCGCGAACACGTCGCGCAGGTCCTCCACCGACACCGCCCGCTGCGACTTGGCCTCCTGGAGGTAGGGCGCGGCGGCCCGCTCGGGGACGAGCACGGCGGCGGCGAAATAGTTGGCCTCGGTGCGCTGGCGCAGGAAGTCGGCGAAGTCGCGGGGTTTGTCGTGGCCGAGCGCGAGGTGGCCGAGCGTCTGGAGCAGGATCGTGCGCGGGGTGTGCATGCCGAGCTGCTCGTGTTTGACGTAGATGCGGCGGTGGCGGAGATCGGTGATGGAGCGTACGGAGCGCGGCAGGTCCTGGGCGGTGTGCACCGTGTAGCCGAAGTGCGTGACCAGCCCCTGGATCATGCTCTGCGACAGGGCGCCCGTACGGTAGCCGACGGCGTCGAGCGCCTGGGCGGCGGCCTTCTCGATGTCGGGGAAGTAATTGCCCACCTCCCGCTGCCGGCGGCGCAGCTCGGCGTTGGCGACCCTGGCCTCCTCCGGGGTGGCGGTGCCGCGGGCCTGCCGGGCGCGCAGCTCGCCGTACAGGCCGAGGAGGTGTTCGAGCACGTCGTTCGGCACGCGGGCGGAGACCTTCAGCCGCGGCAGCCCGAGCCCCGCGTAGATGGGGTCGCGCTGGGCCTCCTCCAGCGCGATCTCCAGCTGGGCGCGGCGGTTGGGCGGCTGGCGGCGCAGCAGCTCCTCGACGGGCACGCCGAGGGCGGAGGCCAGCGACTTGAGCAGCGACAGCTTGGGCTCGCGCTTGCCGTTCTCCAGCAGTGACAGCTGGCTGGGCGCCCTGCCGACGCGCGATCCCAGGTCGGACAGGGTGAGGCCGCGCTGTTTACGCAGGTGACGGAGTCGCTGGCCAAAGGCGATCAGATCCAGCTCCTGCGTCAAAGACAGCGGTTCTTCACCGAGCAAGGGCCCCATGCTCGGCATCTTAGGCAGAAAAACGAGCCATTTTCTAGCCTTCGCCTTTCCTCCGCAAGCCCACGGCCGGCCGGTCCGCGCACGCCTGCCGGCTCCGGGTGGCGCCGCGCCACCGGCAGGTCGCCGGTCGGCGCGGCGCCGACCGCGAGCGGGCGCCCCAGGACACGTTCCGGTTCAGGCCGGACCCTTGGTCCCGGGAGCGGGGACGGTCACGGGCGGGCAACGCGGGTCCAGCCGGATCCGCGCGAGGTCGCGGCCCGCGATCGCCCACGCGTTCCAGGACCCGGGCTCGAAGTGGAGCTGCGGGTTGGTGTGCCACTCGTCGCCCATCCCGGTGGCCAGCAGCGTGGCCCCGCGCTCGGCGTCGAGCTCGTAGGCGTTGCCGCCGGCACGGAAGACCGAGGCGAACAGGCGGCCCCGGTGCACGGTCAGCTCGCCGTAGCCGGACAGCCTGCCCCGCCGGACGACCTGCCGGGTCTCGGGGTCCAGGGCGATCCAGGCTCCCGAGTCGCGCTTGTACGACGCGTACAGCAACCCGCCGTGCAGCTTGACGTCCTGGAAGGTGCGGTGGCCCGGCATCGGCTCGGCCTGCCACAGGACGGAGCGGCGGGCGAGGTCGAAGGCGGCTATGGAGGCGGACGGCGCGCTGGTGCCGAACACGTCGCCGGCCAGGTAGACCACGCCCCGCTCGACGTCGAGCGTCAGGCTCATGAGGCTCTGACCCGGGATGATCCCCTGATACACGTCCATCCCGCCGGTATGGGGATCGACCACCGACAGCGCACCGCTGATGCTCGCCGACAACGACGCGGTCGCGACCAGGAGCTTGCCGGAGCGGGGGTCGTACTCGATGTCCCAGGGCCGCTTCTGGTCGTGGCCGAGGTAGCCGAGGCTGCGGACCTCGTCGGTGCGCACGTCGACGGAGATGATCTCGCCGGTGGGGTACATGGCGGCGTAGACCTTGTTCCCGTTGCCGACCATGGCCTTGGGCTCGCCCGGCACCCGGATCCTGCGGTGCCCGCCGGTGCGCAGGTCGCGGATCTCCATGGCGAAGTGCCCGCCGACGTACACGGCGTGGCCGGGGACGAGCAGCATGCTCTGCGTCCGCTCGGCGCCGGGCGTCAGGCCCGCGTCGATCAGGTCGGTGAACTCGGCCGCGCCGGTGCCCACGTCCAGCGACCACAGCCCGCCGCTGCCGGCGACGGACAGCAGCGTGTTATCGCCGGTCACGTGGAGCAGTCGGGTCTCGTCGCCGTAGGACGGCGGGTCGATGACCTTGGTGAGCGCCGTGTCGCCGGTCCGGTAGCGGTAGACGGCGCCGTCGGGGCGGGAGGCGGCGTAGACGGAGCCGTCGGCGGCGGTGGTCAGCGCGTCCAGGAGCCCGGACTCGACGGTGACCCGCCGCAGGTCCGTGCCGTCCCTGCGGACGTCGATCAGCTCGCCGCCGGAGGCCGCCAGGACCCGGTCACCGTTGAGCGCGACGACGCCGATCGCGGCGCCGCCGGCCGCGAGCTGCCGGACGGCGCCGCTCTCGCGGTCGATCCGCACGAGCAGCTGCTTCTCCAGCAGGCCCGCGTAGACGTAGCGGTCGTCGGCCGCGACCGCGCGCACATAGTGCTCGCCCTGAGCCGGCACGTCGTAGCGGCGGACCGCTCCGGTACCGGGGACGTACTCCCACACGCGCCCGTCGGGGGAGGTGCCCGCGTACAGGGTGCCGTCGGGGGCCGCGGCCAGGCTCCAGACGAAGCCGCCGACCGCGCCGAAGGAGTGCAGGTGCGTGACCTTCCCTGTGGCGATGTCGAAGGCGTACAGGTCGGGGACGGGGTAGGTGCCGACATAGACCTTCCCGCCGGACACGGCGACGGCCCAGCCTCCCTCGGGCTCGCCGTCGGCCGGGCCGTCGGGGAGCGTCACGCTTCTGACCACCTTCCGGGTGCTCAGGTCGATCTCGGCGAGCACGGGCGGCTTGGGGCCGCGGGTGACGACGTAGGCGTGGCCCTCGTGGACGGCGGCGCCGACGACGGCCCCGGTCACCGAGGCCGGTCCGTACGTGGTGACCGCCTCGCCACCGCACCGTGAGGGAGCGGCCGAGGCGGCGGCGGGTGAGACGAGAGCGGGTAACAGGCCCGCCACGACGACAAGCAGGGATCGGAGCATGCCCAGGACCTCTCGTTCATTTGTGCTCTATTTTGGTCCAGACCGTAACTTTTCGAGCGTCACCCGTCAACGGCACGATGACCCGCCCGGCCTGGTCTCGGTGCGGACCTGACGGACGATTGCGGTTGCCCGGCTCCCCCGGGCGTGCTGCATAACGGTCGCCGCCGAATCGCGGCGGAGGCCGTCACTCCTTCGGATCGCACGCAGGCGAACAGAGGACACCCCACGCCGGCCCTCACACAACCAGACCGCGTCCATCCCGGCCGCAAGATCGGTCCCGGACGGCTCCATCCGGCCGACCCCCGATCGGGCCCGGACGGCTCCATCCCGTTCGCCCCCGATCGGGCCCGGACGGCTCCATTCCGGCCGACTCCCGGTCCCAGTTTCCGGATCGGTCCCGGTCCACCAGGCCGGCCTCGGGTCGGGTTCGCCCATCGATCCCGGGCCCAGTCCCGCCCTTCCAGGCCGGGCCGGTTCGGACCAACCCCAGTCTTCGGGCCGGTGCGGCGGACTCCGGGTCGATCCGGGTCGGCCCGGGGTCGTGGCGCGGGGCCCGTTCGCGATCTAGACATTACGGCCCAGGCCGTTATAGCGTGCGGCGAAACCGCACCAGGGAGCCGCACATGATCCCCCGCCGTCGATTCCTGCAGGTCGCCGCCGCCGCCACGGTCGCCGCCGGCCTGCCGGCCACAGCCGCTCACGCCGCCACACCCGCCGAAGGCACGCTCACCGACCTGGGCCCCGCCAGCGTCGCCAGCCCTCTCGGCAACGCCGAGTTCGTCGGCGGCGTGCTTTACGCCGGATCGCGCGGGCTGTCGCCCAACGTGGTCGGCGCCTACGACCTGGCCGAGGATTCGGTCACCGCCCATTTCGACATCCCCACGGGCATCGGGGTGTGGGCGATGTGCAAGGTCGGTACCGACGTCTACGTCGGCACCCACGCCAAGTCCGACCTGTACAAGCTCGACACGGTGGCCGGCACGGTCACGAAGGTCGCCTCCTTCCCCGACCACTTCATCTGGACCCTCGCCGCCGCCCCCGACGGCAAGGTCTACCTGGGCACGTCGGAGCCGGGCAAGGTCAAGGAGTACGACCCCGCCACCGGCGCCACCCGCGACCTGGGCGAGGCCGTGCCGGGCGAGGCGTACGTGCGCGCCGTCCAGGCCGACGACACGCACGTCTACGCCGGCGTCGGCGCCAACGCCCATCTCATCGCGATCGACAGGGCCACCGGCGAGCGGCGCGACCTGCTGCCGCCCGAGCTGGCCGACCGCGACTGGGTGTCGAGCATGGACGTCTCCGACACCCACATCGCCGGAGGCATGAACTCGCTGGCCGAGCTGATCATCCTGAACAAGGCCGACCCGTCCGACCACCGGGTCGTCAAGGCCACGGCCCCGGGCGAGAAGTACATCGTCTCGGTCCTCATCCACGACGGCCACGTCTACTTCGCGGGCCGGCCCACCGGCACCTTCTACCGCTGCCGGCTGGACACCGGCGAGCTGGAGGTCCTCGGCGTGCCGTACTTCGAGGCCGCCACCCACCGCATCCTGGCCCACGAGGGCCGCGTCTACGGCGTGCAGGACAACGCGGTGTTCGTCTACGACCCGGCGACCGGCGCGCTGGACTACCGCAACCTGGTGCAGCGCGGTTTCCGGGCGGCGCCGGAAGAGCCGATGTCGGTGCACTCCGACGGCGAGCGTGTCTACGTCGGCGGCAAGAGCGGCGCCGACATCCACGACCTGGCCACCGGCGAGGTCACCCGGCTGTCCATCCCCGGCGAGCCGAAGACCATGCTCACCGTCGGGGACACCACCTACCTCGGCGTCTACACGCAGGCCGCGCTCTACTCCCACCGCGCCGGCGACACCGAGGCCGAACTGCTGGCGCGCACCGGCAACCAGCAGGACCGGCCGCGCGATCTCGCCTACGACGACCGGACCGGCGTGCTCGTGATGCCCACCCAACCCGAGCCCGGCCACATGAACGGCGCGCTGTCCTTCTACTCCCCGCGCACCGGCGAGTACGTCACCCAGCGCCCCGCCGTCGAGCGCCAGACGGTCTACTCGGTCGTCACCCGGCGCGGCATCGCCTATCTCGGCACGCTCACCCAGGAGGGCCTCGGCCTGCCGCCGGTCACCTCCACCGCGCGCCTGGCCGCCTACGACCTGTCGGCGCGCGAGTTGTTGTGGCAGGTCGAGCCCGTCCCCGACGCCCGCTACATGTCCGCGCTCGCGCTCGGCCCGAGGCACGTGTACGGCATGGCGAGCACGGGCGTGGTCTTCGAGTTCGACCCGCGGGCCCGGAAGGTCACCCGCACGCTCCAGGTCGGGGCGAAGGGTGGGGACCTGTTCGTCATGGGCCGGGTGGCGTACTGCGGCGACGGCGACAAGGTGTACAAGATCGACCTGGAGACGTTCACCGCGAAGGCCATCGTGAGCGGGCTGGCGGGCCAGTGGTTCGGCGGCGAGCCCAAGCTGGCCCTCGACCCGTCCCACCGCGCCCTGTACGGAGTCAAGGACCGCAATCTGGTGCGCATCGCCATCAGCGGCGGGAGGTGACCTCCACCACGGCCACCACGTGATCTTCAGCTGCCCTCACCGGCTCTGAACGGGAGCGTGGTGGCCGTGCTCGTGTCCGCCGCGGCACCGAGGTTCGCGAACGAGAACGAAGGCGCCAGGTGAGGGAAAACTCTGGATTTCTTCCCCCCAGAATACTTGTAAGTAGTGCAGATTCTGGAAATTTCCGTGAATCTTGTCCTCGTCGCCGACTTTCGACCGTGGTGCCGGGGGCAGAAGACTCGGCGTAAGCCCCAGGGGACGACGAAGGAGTGATCATGACGGATCGCCTCAAGGGAGCTGCGGAGCAGCTGCAGGACGAATGGGACGACGACCCGCGATGGGCGGGCATCGAGCGCACCTACAGCGCCGAGGACGTGATACGGCTACGCGGCAGCGTCCAGGAGGAGCACACGCTGGCCCGGCTCGGCGCCGAACGGCTGTGGGGCCTGCTGCACACCGAGGACTATGTCGCCTCCCTCGGCGCGCTGACCGGCAACCAGGCCGTCCAGCAGGTGAGAGCGGGCCTGAAGGCGATCTACCTGTCCGGCTGGCAGGTCGCCGCCGACGCGAACCTGGGCGGCCAGACCTACCCGGACCAGAGCCTGTACCCGGCCAACTCCGTGCCCGCCGTCGTGCGGCGCATCAACAACGCGCTGCTGCGGGCCGACCAGATCACCTGGTCGGAGGGTGTCGAGAGCCCGCACTGGCTGGCGCCGATCGTGGCCGACGCGGAGGCCGGGTTCGGCGGCGTGCTGAACGCCTTCGAGCTGATGAAGGGCATGATCGCGGCCGGCGCCGCCGGCGTGCACTGGGAGGACCAGCTCGCCTCCGAGAAGAAGTGCGGCCACCTCGGCGGCAAGGTGCTGATCCCCACCGGGCAGCACATCAAGACACTCAACGCCGCCCGCCTCGCCGCCGACGTCTGCGGCGTCCCCTCACTGATCATCGCGCGGACCGACGCCCAGGCCGCGACGCTGCTGACCAGTGACGTGGACCCGCGCGACCAGGCGTTCACCACCGGCGAGCGCACCGCGGAGGGCTTCTACCGGGTCAGGAACGGCCTGGAGGCGTGCATCGCGCGCGGCCTGGCGTACGCGCCGTACTCCGATCTGCTCTGGATGGAGACCGGCACGCCCGACCTGCAGGTGGCCCGCGAGTTCGCCGAGGCGATCAAGGCCGAGCACCCGGACCAGATGCTCGCCTACAACTGCTCGCCGTCGTTCAACTGGAAGAAGCACCTGGACGACTCCACGATCGCCAAGTTCCAGCGGGAGCTGGGGCACATGGGGTACAAGTTCCAGTTCATCACGCTCGCCGGGTTCCACTCCCTCAATTACTCCATGTTCGACCTGGCCCAGGGGTACGCCGGCGACGGCATGCCGGCGTACGTGGAGCTGCAGGAGGCGGAGTTCGCCGCCGAGGCGCGCGGCTACACCGCGACCCGGCACCAGCGCGAGGTCGGCACCGGCTACTTCGACCTGGTCAGCACGGCCGTGGCCCCCGACTCCTCGACGACCGCGCTCAAGGGCTCCACGGAGGAGGAGCAGTTCACCCGCTGAGCGCCTGAACGCGCCGGCCACCTCCAGGGCATGCGAGGGTTCCCCGGCGTCTCACAGGAAAGGCCGCGCCAGTCCTCCCCAGCACTGGCGCGGCCTTTCCTCATGAGGTGCCGGTGGGCGTCGGTGCCGGGGTGTCCCGCCCGGGCGTGGAGGGACCCGGCGACTCGCCGGGCCCGTCCTGGGGGATCGTGGTGACCGACGATGACGGCCGCGGGCAGTCGCGCCCGGCCATGGTGCCGCGCCTCCTGCCGGCCGGGTCCGCGCACGCGCCGGGGCCGTCCCCGCGGGGCTCCTCCGGCCTGGCGGCGCCGGACGGGCGGCCTCCCGGCGGCCGGAACGTGTCCCACCGATGAGGTGCGGGGCCGCGGACGCCCTCCTTCGTACGGGTGCGCGTGACGAACACCGTGGGCGTGGCGGGCGCCGTCGCCGGCACGGTCCGGGTGGGCGGCACGCGCCCTGCCGGGGTGGCGACGGGGCGCGTGGTGGACGCGGCGCTGCCCTCCGAGCGCACGGCGGGCGGCGGGTCCCCGGGCAGCAGCGAGCCGCCCCCGATGGGCGCGCCGTCCGCCCCCGACGCCGCGATCACCGTGATGGCCGCGATCGAGACCGTGGCCAGCGCGGCGAAGCTGGCGTGCGACAGGCTCGCTCCGGCCCTGGCCCTGCGGCGCCTGCGGGATCGTTCCAAGCCCGCCTCCCCGGGGGCGGCGGCGCACGCGCCGGACCCTGTCCCGGTGCCCCCGTGCCGTACCCGCCTCCCTCCTGGCGGGTACGGCACGGGGGTCCAGATCTCTCTCAGCACCTCGTCGACCGCCTGGCGCAGATCCCACGGATCGCCCACGCCGCCGGCGGCGAGCAGCACCCGCAGCAGGTCGGCGGCCCGTGGCCGGTCGGCGGGCTCCTTGGCCAGCGCCGCCCCGGCGGCGGGCCGCAGCAGGGCGGGCACGCCCTCGATCCGCGGCGGCTCGAACAGGATGCGCCGGGTCAGCACATCCGCCTCCCCGCTTCCGAACGGGTGGTGCCCCGTGGCGGCGAACGCCACCACGCACCCCCACGCGAACACGTCGGACGGCGGCAGCGCCGCCATGCCCGTCAGGCTGCCCGCCAGCCGCTCCGGCGCCACCCACCCGGGACTGCCCATGACCTGCCCGGCCTGCGTGTGGGCGGACAGCGTGTCGACGTCGCAGGCGATGCCGAAGTCGATGACCCGCGGCCCTCTCGTGGACAGCAGCACGTTGCCCGGCTTGAGGTCCCGGTGCACGAGCCCGGCCTCGTGGACCGCGACCAGCGCCGCGGCGACGCCGAGCGCCACGCCGTAGGCGCGGTCGGGCGTCAGCGGCCCCTCCGCCTGGACGACCTGGGAGAGCGCGGGGCCCGGGATGTACTCGGTGACCAGGTAGGGCCGGCCCTGGTCGGTGCCGTGCTCGACGACGGCGGCCGTGCAGAACGGCACCAGTCTGCGCGAGAAGGCCACTTCCTCGGCGAAGCGGGCGCGCAACGTGGCATCGTTGAGGTGCACCGCATGTGGTGTCTTGAGCGCCACCAGGCCACCCTGAGGGTGTTCGGCCAGATAGACGACTCCCATCCCGCCCGCGCCGAGGCGGCCCAGCAGCAGATATCGCCCGATGATGACCGGGTCGCCCACCGTAAGCGGTCGCACGCCGGCAGGCATGTCGCTCGCACCACGCGCCATCCGGGTTTCGCCCTTCCTGTCTGGAACACGGCACAGCACACTGTGACCGCATCCAGGCAGGCTTTCCGCATGTCTTGCATAAGCGGTATCAGAGGTAAGGAGTTCGTTCCTCCGGGGTGAGGAAGCCATGTGACGTAAGTGGCGTTTCGTCCCCTGCGAGGGCGGGGGTCAGGAGGCGATCGCGGCCGCCTCTTCCGCCTCGACCTGGCGGTTCCAGTCCTTCTTGACCGCCCGCCAGCCCTCGTCGTCCACCCCCGCGCGCCAGTAACCGGAAATGGACAGCCGGTCCAGCGGGACGCCCCGCTCGAGCCGCAGGTGCCGGCGGAGCTGCTTGACGAACCCCGCCTCCCCGTGCACGAACGCGTGCACGTCACCCTCGGGGAACTCCAGCTCCCGCACCGCCTGCACGAGCGCGTGGCCCACGGGACGGTCGCCGCGATACAGCCACAGGATCCGCGCGTCGGCGGCGGATTCGAGCTTCTGCTCGTCGCCGGGCCCGTCCACCTCCACCAGGACGTGGGCGAGCGCCCCCTGAGGCAGCGCTTGGAGCGAGGCCGCGATCGCGGGCAGCGCGCTCTCGTCGCCCACGAGGAGGTGCCAGTCCGCCTCGGAGTCGGGTGCGTAGCCGCCGCCGGGGCCGAGCATGAGCAGGACGTCCCCAGGCTTCGCCGCGGCGGCCCACGGCCCGGCCAGCCCCTCGTCGCCGTGCACGACGAAGTCGAGGGTCAGCTCGCGCGTGTCAGGGTCCCAGGCGCGCACGGTGTAGGTGCGCAGCCGTGGCCAGTGCTCGCGCGGCATGGTCTCGCGGCACGTCTTCACGCTGAACGGCTCGGGATAGTCGACGTCCTCGTACGGAAAGACCAGCTTCACGTAGTGGTCGGTGAGCCCTGTGGTGGCGAATTCGGACAGCCCGTCGCCCCCGAGCACGACGCGCACCATAAGCCGCGAGATCCACTCGGTCCGCAGGACGACGCCTCTATGATGATCTGTGGGCTTCTCAGCCATTCGCACAGCCCCCTGATTCAGGTTAGGTATACCTAACCTTACACGGTGTCGATCTGCCGCCGCATGCCGATCGCCGGAAAAAGGGACACGACACAACTCATGCCGCGGCCGGATCCCCTAGCGAACCCGGCCGGTCGGCCACCGCCCCCAGGAACTTCGCCATGTGCCGGAATGCCAGCCGCGCCTCCGGCAGCACGTCCGCCAGGATCGGGAAGACGTGCGGCATGCGGTCCCATTCCTCGTATCTGACCGGCACCCCGGCCTGGCGTGCCCGCTCGGCGACGCGCCTGCCCTCGTCGCGCAGCACCTCCGTCGACCCCGTCACGATCATGAGGGGCGGCAGCGCCGTGAAGTCGCCGTGCACCGGCGACACCAGCGGATCCCGCGGATCCAGCCCGGCGGTCCACCTGCGGGCCAGCCAGCGCACCCGGCCGGCCGGCAGCATGGGGTCCTGCCAGCGGTTCGCGTGGCGCGGAGCGTCGGTCAGGTCCGCCCACGGCGACAGGCAGATCGCCGCCGCGGGCAGCGGCAGTCCCCGGTCGCGCAGCGCGAGCAGAGTCGCCAGCGTCAGGTGACCGCCGGCCGAATCGCCCGCGAGCACGATGTCCTCGGCCTCGTGGCCGCGCCGCAGCAGGCAGTCGTAGGCGCCCACCGCGTCCGCCAGCGAGTCGGCCAGCGTGTGCACGGGCCCCTGCCGGTAGTCGAGCGCCAGCACCGGCCGCCCCGCCGCCGCCGACAGCCGCCAGGTGATCGGCCGGTGCGTGCCCGGCGAGCACGAGAAGTATCCGCCGCCGTGGAAGTAGAGCACCACCTTGCGCTCGTCGAGACCGTCCCCGCCGCGCACCCACTCGCCGCCGCACGACGAGAGCACCGCGGGCGCGATCGCGACATGCTCGGGATACGGCATCTGCACGAGCCGCGCGAGGTCCCCGAGCCTGGCCGCGCAGACCAGCGCCAGCGGGTGGCGCATCAACAGGATGGACGCGGGCTTCAACGTGCCGCGCATGAAACCGGTGAGCGCGCGGGCCTGCCAGCTCAGGGGGTATTCAGGAACTACGTCCCCGTCGATCCGCATATCGGTCCTCCAGTAAGTCCCCTTCCCCCTCTCGCCGGCTCCTACCGGCCAGTAAGTATCTGGATCCCCGCAGCGCTAAAACGCGTTGCGAGCCGCCGGGGCCGCAACGGATAATTTCCTGCTTCTCGTCGGCAGACCCGCGCACGGGTCCGGACACGGTGGGTCACCGTGTCATCACTCCCCGGAGGTGCAAAACCATACCGCTCTATGCCCGGCTCGTCCGGTACGGCTTCAGGAAACACGCCACCTACGTCGCGGCCGCGCTCGCCGGCGCCTTCACCAACAGCGTGTTCGGCATCCTGCGCGCCTACATCCTCATCGCGCTGTGGCAGGCCCGCCCGGGCCTGGCCGGCTACGACATCACCGACGCCATCACGTACTGCTTCGTCACCCAGGCGTTCATCGCGCCGATGCAGCTGTTCGGTGGCGGCCTCGGCATACCCGAACGCATCCGCAGCGGCGACATCGCGCTCGACCTCGTCCGCCCCGCCCCGCTCCAGGCCTGGACCCTCGCCGAGGACGTCGGCAGGGCCGCCTACCTCTTCCTGGCGCGTGGCATCCCGCCCATGCTGGTCGGCGCGGTCGTGTTCGGCGTCGTCGTCCCCGGTGGCCCCGGCCGGTGGGTGGCGTTCCTGACCGGCTTCGCGCTCGCCATCGTCGTCAGCTTCGGCTGGCGCTACCTCATCGCCCTGTCGGTCTGCTGGCTCGTCGACGACCGCGGCGTGGCCGTCCTGTCGATGGTGCTCACCACGTTCTTCAGCGGCATGATGGTGCCCCTGCACATCTTCCCCGGCTGGCTGGCCGACGTCGCCAGGTCGCTGCCGTGGGCCGCCATGGTCCAGTTGCCCACCGACCTCTACCTCGGCAAGGCCCCCGTCATGGAGACGCTCGCCTTCCAGGCCTTCTGGGCGGCGGTCCTGCTCGGGCTCGGCGCCCTCGGCACCAGGGCGATCCGCCACAAGGTGGTGATCCAGGGTGGTTAGCATCTATGCCCGGCTGGCCTGGACCTGGACCCGCGCCGCCGCCGCCTACCCCGGCTCCTTCGTGCTGATGATCGTGCTCGGCTTCGCCACGACCGCGCTCGACGTCGCCGTGATCCTGGTCGTCTTCGCCAACACCACCACACTCGCCGGCTTCTCCCGCGACGAGGTCCTCTTCCTGTACGGCACCGCCAGCCTCGCCTTCACCGTCTGCGACATGTTCGTCAGCAACATCGACCGGGTGAGCCAGCACATCAAGGCCGGCACCTTCGACACGTTCCTCATCAGACCGGTGAGCGCGTGGCTCCAGCTCTGCGCCGACCGCTTCAACGCCAACAGGATCGGGCGCGTCCTTCAGGCGGGGCTCGTGCTCGGCTACGCCGTCGCCGCGCTCGACCTCGACTGGCGGCGCGCCTGGATGATCCCCGTCATGGTGATCACCGGGATCGTCATCTTCAGCGCGCTCTGGACGCTGGCCGGCGCGGTGCAGTTCGTGCTCACGGACGCGCCGGAGCTGGTCAACGCCTTCACCTACGGCGGCCACCAGCTCACCCAGTACCCACTCAGCATCTATGCCCGCGACCTGGTCAGGAGCGTGACCTACGTGCTCCCGCTGGCCTTCGTCAACTGGCAGCCGGGCCTGTACGCGCTGGGCAGGGACGACCCCCTCGGCACGCCCGAGTTCATGCGTTTCCTCGGGCCGGCCGCCGCGCTGGCCCTCGCCCTGGCGGCCGCGCTCGCCTGGCGGCAGGGCATCAGGCACTACCGATCCACGGGGAGTTGACCATGATCGAGCTTGATCGGGCCGGGCGCTCGTTCAAGGTGCAGAGAAGCCTCGTCCACGCCGTGCGCGACCTGTCGTTCACCGTGTCGCCGGGAGAGTTCGTCGGCTATCTCGGGCCCAACGGCGCCGGCAAGTCCACCACGATCAAGATGTTGTGCGGCATCCTCACGCCTACCTCGGGCACCGTGCGGGTGGCGGGCCTGGATCCGTCGCGCAAGCGCACGACTCTGGCCCGGCGGATCGGTGTGGTGTTCGGGCAGCGTACGACGCTGTGGTGGGATCTGCCGCTGGCCGACAGCTTCGAGCTGATCCGGCACCTTTACAAAGTAGATCGCGCTGCGTTCCGTTCGAGGCTCGCCGAGCTGGCCGACACGCTCGACCTCGGCGCGTTCATCCGCACGCCGGTGCGCCAGCTCAGCCTCGGGCAGCGCATGCGCGGCGACCTCGCGGCGGCGCTGCTGCACGCGCCCGACGTGCTCGTGCTCGACGAGCCGACGATCGGGCTCGACGTGGTCAGCAAGGCCGGCATCCGCGACTTCCTCAAGCGGCTCAACGCCGAGCGCGGCACGACCGTGCTGCTGACCACGCACGACCTCGGTGACATCGAGCGCCTGTGCCGCCGGGTCATGCTGATCGACCATGGGAGCCTGGCGTTCGACGGTACGCTCGGCGACCTGATGGCCACGGCCCCCGACCAGTCCAGCATCGAGGACGTCGTCGCCCGCCTCTACACCGGCAGCGGCGCCACCTAGTAGTAGCTGCTCTCCGGCGTGGTCTCGTACTCCTCGTCCAGGTCGTCGTCCCGCCGCGACCAGCGCGACGGCATCAGCACGGGGATGAACAGGGCCACGCCGAGGAGCGCGAACACCCCAGTCGTCAGCAGCGTCCTGGCGCCGGCGCCGGCCTCCCTGACGAGCTGGTGCATCGACGGCTCGGCCGGGATGAACGACAGCGCCCTGTTCACGTCGAGCGCGTAGACGACCGTCCAGGCCAGCAGCACCATCGACGGCAGGAACGTCGCCAGCGGGGAGACCCGGCCCGCCACCACGAGGCCGACCACCAGCCCGACCGCGGCCATCGAGCCCAGCGCTATCCACAACGTCTGGCTGTCGGGTGCGGTCGCCACGGAACTCCCGGCCGCCTGCTGGACGGCCCATCCCCCGCCGGCCAGCACAGCCGCCGTCACCACCAGCCCGATGAGCAATCCAGCTAAGTGCCGCAACGTTTCTCACCTCAATGTCGACGTGGTGGGCACGACCCTAGCGACAAAAGCCATATTCAGCCCAGGCATTGCACAGCTTCGACCTCAGGGCCTCATATGCCCCTGCCCCGTGAGAACATGGGGCACACTCATGCGCGCGCGACTTCCCCTCAGGCTCGCGCGGACGGCCGCCTTCGCCGCCGTCTGCGTGACCCTCGCCGCCCTGGCCCACGTGCTGGGCGGCGGCGTGGCACCCGCGCCGTCGACCGCCGCGCTCGGGCTCGCCGGCGTGTCCGCGCTGGGGCTGGCGCTGTGCGGCAGGGAGCGCTCGGCCCCGACGATCAACCTCGTGCTCGTCGGCGCGCAACTCGGGCTGCACGAGCTGTTCGCGGGCGAGGGCGCGTCCTACGTCTCGGTGCACGGCCACGCCCAGGGCGGCCTGGCCGTCGGCACCGGCATGCTGCTCACGCACCTGACGGCGACACTGATCACGGGCCTGTGGCTCTCGCGTGGCGAGGCCGCCATCTGGTCGCTGCTGCGCCGCATCGGCCGCAGGCTCGTGCTGCTCGCACCGGCCGCCGTGCCCTGCGCGCGGCCCGCCGCACCGATCGTCCGCACCAGGGTGGTGCCGCTCCAGCCGGGCTTCCGGCACTGCGTGGCCAGGCGTGGTCCTCCACTTCCCGCCTGACCTTCTGATGCCCCATCACCTTTCGCCCAAGTGGAGATTCCGCATGTCCTTCGCACGCCGTGCGGCGACCGTGCTCGCCGCCGCCACCGCTCTCACCGCCGGCCTCGCCCTGCCCGCGCTGGCCCACGTCACCGTCCAGCCCGGCACCGCCGAGCAGGGCTCGTTCACCAAGGTCGCCTTCCGGGTGCCGAACGAGCGCGACGACGCCTCGACCACCAAGATCGAGGTCTCCTTCCCCACCGACCACCCGCTGGCCTTCGTGTCGGTCAAGCCCGTGCCCGGGTGGGACGTCAAGGTCACCGAGGGCAAGCTGCCCGCGCCGGTCAAGACCGAGTACGGCGACCTGGAGGAGGCCGTCACCAAGGTCGTCTGGTCGGGCGGCGAGATCGAGCCGGGCCAGTTCCAGGAGTTCGAGGTGTCCATGGGCCAGCTGCCCACCGACACCGGCTCCCTGATGTTCCCGACGAAGCAGACCTACTCGGGGGGCGAGGTCGTCGACTGGTCCGAGGCCCCCAAGGCCGACGGCACCGAGGCCGAACATCCCGCCCCGCTGCTCAAGCTCGTGCCCGCCTCCGGCGACGAGGCCTCCGCCGCTCCGTCCGCCGCTGCGTCCGCCACCGGGTCAACGGCCGGGGCCGCCGCCACGCCGTCGGTCGCCCCCGTGGCGGCCGCGTCGTCGTCCGACGGGACGGCCCGCCTGCTGGGCGGCGCGGGTCTGGTGGTCGGCGTGGCCGGCGTGGTGATCGGGTTCCTCGGCCTCCGCCGCCGCCCCACCTCCTAGCGCCCCTGGGCCGCGGGTGCCCTCCGCCCGCGGCCCGTCGGGCCGCCCGGCGCAGGCACGTCGAAGGGCGCCCCGGCTCGGGCCGCGGGAGCGGCCGGCCGGGCGCGGTGTCAGGAGGTGATGTCCTTGCCGGAGAACCTGGCCCAGGCGATCGAGCCGAACAGCACGATGTACGCCCCGAACGCCAGCAGCCCCTCCCCCAGCGCCGCCGTGTCGACGGGGTCGCGCAGCACCGCGTCGAAGTTCGTGAACCGCGTCGGCAGCAGGTACGGCGTGATCTCGCCGAGCTCCGGGATCGCGCGCAGCACCTGGCAGACGATGATCAGCACGATGGTGGCGGCGATGGCGCCGATGGACACCTCGGTGAAGGTCGACAGGGCCAGCGCGACGGCGGCCAGGGCGGCCATGCCCGCGCCCACGTACCCGACGGCGATGACGATGCGCAGCAGCCCTTCGCCCATCGAGATCGTGGTGCCCGACAGCAGCGTCACGTCCCCGGCGGGGAAGAGGGCGAGCCCGGTCGCCAGCGCCGACAGCGCCACCACTGCGGTGACGGCGTACGCGAAGACGACCGCGTTGAGATATTTGACGGCCAGCAGCCGGGTGCGCCCGGCCGGCGCGGCCAGCAGGTAGCGCAGCGTCCCCGCCCCCGCCTCGCCCGCGATCGAGTCGCCCGCCACCACGCTGACGACGACCGGCATCAGCAGCAGCACGAGGAACGAGAACGAGACGAACGTCAGCATGAGGCTGTTGCCCGCGACGTCCTCGATGATCCCGCCCATGCCGTCCTCGCCGGCCACGACCCGCAGCGCGACGCCGATGACGACCGGCACGACGCCCAGCGCGGCCAGCATCAGCAGGTTGCGCGGCCGGCGGAAGGTCAGCCCCAGCTCGGAGCGGAGCAGCCGCCAGAACGACCACGGCGACCGGGCGGCCGGCGTGCCGCGCTCGGCGGGATGCCGCGGCCGGCGTTCGGCGCTCCGCAGGGTCTCCTTCACCGGCACCAGCCCGGGCGTGCGCCTGGCCCGCGTCCCGGCCGTCGCCCCAGCCGTCGCATCAGCCGTCGACATCGAAGCCCTCCCCTGTCAGTCCGACGAACACGTCCTCGAGGCTGGGCCGGATCACGGCCAGCCCGCGCACGGCCACGCCCTCCCCCACCAGCGCGGCGTTGATCTGCTCCGGCGCGCGCCCGTCCAGCTCGGCCGTGACCTCCGCGCCGGATCGCCGTACGTCGGCCAGGCCCAGCGCGCCGAGCACCCGCGCCGCGTCGTCGGCGTCCGGCGTCTCCACCCGGACGCGGACGACCAGGCCGCTGCGGAGCGAGGCGATCGTGCCCTGCGCCACGAGCCTGCCGGTCCGCATGATCGCGGCGTGCGTGCACATCTGCTCGACCTCGGCCAGCAGGTGGGAGGAGACGAAGACCGTGGTGCCGTCCGCGGCTATCTCCTTGACCAGCGAGCGGACCTCGCGCGTGCCCTGCGGATCGAGGCCGTTGGTCGGCTCGTCCAGGATGAGCAGCTCGCGCGGGCCGAGCAGGGCGGCGGCGATGGCCAGGCGCTGGCGCATGCCCAGCGAGTAGTTGCGGTAGCGCTTGCCCGCGGCGGCCGACAGGCCCACGCGTTCCAGCGCCTCGGCTATGCGCCGCCCGGCGGTGGCGCCGCGTGCGGTCGGGTCGGCGGCGTCGAACCGCCGCAGGTTGGCCTCGCCCGACAGGTACGGGTAGAAGGCCGGGCCCTCGACCACCGCGCCGACCCGCGGCAGCGCCTGGGCCAGGGGCAGGCCGAGCACGGAGTAGTCGCCGGCCGTCGGCGCGACCAGGCCGAGCAGCATGCGGATCGTGGTGGTCTTGCCCGAGCCGTTCGGCCCGAGGAAGCCGAACACCGAGCCGCGGGGCACGGCCAGGTCGAGCGCGTCCACGGCGACCTGGCCCCCGCGGAAACGCTTCGTCAGGCCGCGCGTGACGATGGCGCTCTCCCCGGAGCCGTCCCCCGGGGGCGGGGCCGCCCCGAGAGGCGCCCCCGCTTCCTGTGTGACGGCAGTCACTTGACGCCCGCCGCCTTGGTGATCTCCTCCGGGGTGACCGGGCCGACCAGGAGGCGGCCGTCGTCGGTCAGCAGGGCGGTGACGAGCTTGGTCCTGATCAGCTTGCCGGAGCCCCACGGGCCGCTCACCGGGGTGGCGGACTTGAGCACGCTGTCGAGCAGCGCGTTCGGGTCGGCGCCGCCGCCGAACCGCTCGCCGTCCTCGGGCGTCTCCGCGGCCTTGGTCGCCAGCTCCTTCTGGTCGAACGGCAGGACCGCCACGCTCGCCCAGCCGTCGCCGACGACCTTCACGCGCTCCTTGACGTCCTCGGCCTTCTCGGCACGCTCCTCCGCGTGCTCGCCGGGCTGGTCGCCGAGCGTCTTCTCCTCCACCTTGGCGCCCGCGGGCGGGGTGAAGGCGAAGTTCTCGGGCGCCGGCGGCGTGAACGTCACCTGCGTGAAGCCGACCTGGAACGCCGGCTCAGCCGAACCCTTGGCGTAGACCTGGACCTGGAGCGGGACGTACGTCTCGCCGTCGAGCGCGATGCGTACCTCCTGGACCAGCGAGCCCTCCGCCTTGGGCGCCAGCACGAGCTGGTAGGCCGGGCGGCCCGCCACCTCCGCCGTGTTGATCACCCGGACGTCGGTGTACTTCTCGGCGTCGGCCAGCAACCGCTCCGCCACCTGCTGCGGCGTCAGATCGGTCGGCTGGGGCATCGGCGTCTTGTGCTCCTGGCCGGCGCCCTCCTTGACCGTCAGCCTGGTCGCGGTGTTGGTGGAGCTGTCCCAGTACCAGCCCTGGCCGCCGTTGACGATGAGGTTGGTCTCGTTCAGCTGGGTCGGGATGGCCACCCGCATCTTGTCGTGGGCGCCGTACCAGACCTTCACCTCGTGGGAGCCGGACAGCAGGCTGAGCGGCGACGTGCCGGCGTCCTGCGGCAGCGCGGGCAGGCCGAGCGACGCCGTCTGCTGGACGGTGCCGGACATCGGCGGGACGCCGCCCGCCTTGCTGTTGGCCGCCGCCGCGTCGGCCAGCAACTGCTGGGCCGAGCGCTCCGGCAGCACGGGATCGCCGCTCACGGCGGCGATCACGGGGCCCGCGCCGATCGCGGCTCCGATGACGGCCGCCGCCGCGACCGGGACCCCCCACCTCACGTACGTTCCTCTGCGCATCTCACTCCTTTACCGTATGTCGATGCTCAGAGCCTGCGTCATGCATCCTTAGGCGGACCTGAGACTTTCTGAGACGGCTCTCAGCCTTCTCAGCTCCGTCTCAGCCCGAGGACAGGAGAATCACCACATGAGAGTGCTTGTCGTCGAGGACGAACGGCGGATGGCCGCCGCGCTCCAGCGGGGGCTCCAGGCCGAGGGGTTCGCCGTGGACCTCGCCCACGACGGCGAGGAGGGACTGCACGCCGCCCGGCACGGCGAGTACGACGTCGTGGTGCTCGACATCATGCTGCCGAGGTTGTCGGGCTACAACGTGTGCAAGCGGCTGCGCGCCGAGGAGAACTGGGTGCCCATACTCATGTTGTCGGCCAAGGACGGCGAGTACGACATGGCCGACGGGCTCGACCTGGGCGCCGACGACTATCTGACCAAGCCGTTCTCGTACGTGGTGCTGGTGGCCAGGTTGCGGGCGCTGCTGCGGCGCGACTCGGGGCGGCGGCCGTCGGTGCTCGCGGCGGGCGACCTGTCGCTGGACCCGGCGCGGCGCAGGGTGGAGCGGGGCGAGCGGCCGATCGAGCTGACGCCCAGGGAGTTCGCGCTGCTGGAGTTCCTGATGCGCAGGCGGGACGAGGTGGTGTCGAAGTCGGAGATCCTCGAGCACGTGTGGGACACCTTCGACACCGACCCCAACGTGGTCGAGGTGTACGTCGGCTACCTGCGGCGCAAAATCGACGCCCCCTTCGGCAGGAACGCGCTGCAGACCGTGCGCGGCGCCGGCTACCGGCTGGCGGGCGACGGTGGCTGACTCGCCGTTGCTCTGGTGGCGGCGGCAGGGGCTGCGGTTCCGGCTCACGGTCGCGGCCGCCGCGGTGCTGGCGCTGGCGCTCGCGGTGTCGGCGTCGGTGCTGCTCAGCGTGCTCGACCGGGCCCTGATCGACACCGTGGACGAGTCGACGAGGGCGCAGGCGCAGGCCGTGCGCGTGGCGGCCGACGCCGGGACGCTGACCAGCCCGATCACGACCCACGACGGCACGATCGTGCAGGTCATCGACGACCGCGGGCGGATCACGCACGTCACGTACGGAGCCGACCGGCTGGTGCCGCTGCTCGACGCGGAGGCCAGGGAGAAGGTGCTGGCGGACGGGCAGGCCACGCTGCTGGACGGGCGGCCGTACGCGATCCCGGGGTTCTTGCGGGTGATCGTGCTGCGCGCGGACCGCGGCCAGACCGTGGTGGCGGCCAGGCCCATCAGCGAGATCCAGACGAGCCTCGGCACGGCGGGGAGGGTGCTGTTCGTCGGCACGCCCGCGCTGGTGGTGCTGCTCGCGGTGGCGAGCTGGCTGATGATCGGCCGGACGCTGCAGCCGATCGCCGCCCTGCGCAGGGGCGCCTCGGAGGTCACGCACACGGCCAGGTCGCGGCGGCTGCCGGTGCCGCAGTCGCGGGACGAGGTGCACTCGCTGGCCACCACGCTCAACGACATGCTGGCCAGGCTGGAGGAGGCGGAGCAGCGCCAGCGGGCGCTGGTCGCCGACGCCGCCCACGAGCTGCGCAGCCCGCTGGCCAGCATCCGGCTGCAGTTGGAGGTGGCGCTCGGGCATCCGGACGGCCAGGACTGGCAGGAGACCGCCGAGGGCGTGCTCGAGGACACGATGCGGCTGTCCAGGCTGGCCGAGGACCTGCTGGCGCTGGCCCGGCTGGACGAGCGCGGTGGCGTGCCCGCCAGGCGCGAGCCCGTCGACCTCGACGACGTGGTACGCCAGGTCGTCGACCGGTACGGCGAGGCGCGGCTGACGGTGTGCGACCCGGTCGTGGTGCGCGGCGACGCCCTCGACCTGAGCCGGGTGCTGACGAATCTGATGGACAACGCGGTACGCCACACCTCCTCCAAGATCGAGGTGGCGCTGACCGCCGACGGCGTGCTGACGGTGACCGACGACGGCCCCGGCATCTCCGAGCAGGACCGCGATCGGGTGTTCAACCGCTTCACCAGGCTCGATTCCGGGCGCAGCCGCGACGAGGGCGGCGCCGGCCTCGGGCTGGCGATCGTCCGCGAGACCGTGCGGGCGCATGGCGGCACGGTCTCGCTGGAGGACGCCGGCCCGGGGTTGCGGGCCGTGGTGCGGCTGCCGGTGTCCCGCTAGGCCTGGCCCGCCGGACCTGAGCGGCCACAGCCCTGCCGAGGGCTCGGTGCGCGTGTCAGGCGGCGCGGGCGATCCTGCCGGAGCCCTGCGCCGCGTCGTACGCGAGGACGCTCTTCGCCGGGGACTGCCTGGACGGCGTCTGTCACGTGCCGGGAAGGCACACGCCGGCGGGGGTTCCGGGGAGGTGCTTGGGGGATCAGAGGCCGGCGACGACGACGTCTGCGGCCTTCAGGGGCCCTGCGATGGCGAGGTGTGCTCGCCGGGCCCCCCGGGCTCGGATGATCCGGGCCCTGTCGGATGGACGTGGATGGAAATGGAGCGTTCCGAAAGTGGTCAGGCGGCTGTCCCCTTTTCTGCGGTGGCCAGGAAGTCCTGGGCGATGAGCGGCAACCGGCGGCGGGCGTGGACGACCGCGATGACCCGGCGCACGGCGGGCTCGAGCGAGCGCACCACCAGACCGGCGCGACCGGCCTGTTCGGCCATGCCGCGGTACCACAGCAGGGACGCCTGGCCGGCGCGTACCGCGTTGAGCCAGCCGTTGCGCTCGTCGGTTTCGAGCACGACCACGGGCGTCACCGCGAACTTGCCGAACATCGCGTCGAGTTCCCTGCGCCGCAGGCTGCCTCGGGCGGGCAGCGCCAGGCGCATGCCGTTCAGCTTGCCCATCGGCACGGGGTTGGGGAGTTCGAGCCCGGGCGGGGAGATCAGCACGATCTCCTGGCGTTCGAGCGGGTGGGTGATGAGGTCGGTGGGCACGGGGAGATCGGTGAGCCCTAGATCGGCCCGCTGATCCCTGATGGCGCTGACGACGCCGTCGCGGCCGTCGCAGCGGACGATGTGCACGCGCACTCCCGGGTGGTGGGCCGCGTAGGCGGGCAACAGCCGCCCCGCGAGACCGGGTTCGAGGCTGGGTGTGGCGGCGATGCGGAGCTCGGCCTCGGTGGTCCCGGCATGGTTGGCCAGTCCCTCGATCTCGTGAACCGCGTCGAGCGCCTCCCTTGCCAGCTTGACCACCCGGCGACCCTGCGCGGTGACGACCACGCCGCGGCCGGAGCGAGCGAAGAGCGTCATGCCGAGCTCTCGCTCCAGATCGCGGATCGCGCGGGACAGCGCGGGTTGCGCGATGTAGAGCGATCTTGCCGCGTCGGTCATGGTGCGGTGCTCCGCAGTCGCGACCACATAGCGGAGCTGCTGGAGATTCATGCCAAAGAAGCTAGGACACCGCCCGCCGTCGCAACCGAAAGATAGCGGAGATCACCTCGAATGATTTCGGACCGTAACCGAGCACCGCTACATCCGTGACGGGTGAGAAATCAGTATGCTTTTGCCCCAAATTTGGCAAGGGTCCGCCAAGTCGCGGCGCAAAGCCACTGAAAGCAGACAACCACGTGAACGGGGAGACACGGTGACAGGGAACGGGCAGTATCCACCCCCGCCACAGGGGCCAGGGCAGCCACAACGGCCACCGTCCTTGCCGTGGCCGCCACCGGGCTACCGCCAGCCGCAGCCGCAGGGGGGCGGCCCGCACCCGCCGCAGCAACCGCCACCGCCTCCTCCGCGCCCCCCGCAGCAGCATCCCCAGCGTCCCCCTCAGGGCACCCCTTACCACCAGGGACCGCCGCAGGGCGGCCGGCAGTACGGGCAGCAGCCACCGTACGGACAGCCGCCGCACCGGCAGCCGCCCCCTCCGCCCCCACCGCCACCGCCTCCCCTGGCGCCGACGCTGCGCTGGCCGCATCCGCCGCCGCGCAAGAAGTCCGGCATGGGCGCCGTCGGGGTGATCGGCGCCGTGCTCGGCTCGGTGGCGGCGCTGTTCGTGCTGATCGTCGTGGGGGCGGCGTTCTTCAAGAGCGCGTCGCGGTCGGAGACCTCGAGGCCGATCGCGGTCCCGACGTACGAGCCTTCGGAACGCGCCACGGACGACGACGAGCCGTTCCCCGAACGCACGCGGACGCAGGAGCCGACGGACGAACCCACCACCAGCGAGCCCACGAGCCGGCCGACGGAGCGCGAGACGGAGGACACGGAGCAGGAGCCGCGGCAGACCGTCACGCTCAACACGAGCCTGAAGAACAACACCATGTATCGCGCGGGCATCCTGCCCAGGCTCAAATGCCCGGCGGGCAACGCGAGCATCTTCAGCCACAGCCAGCTCAAGTCGCTGATCCTGAAGACCGGCAAGTGCATGGACCGGGCGTGGAAGCCCATCCTGGAGAAGCAGGGCATCGAGTTCAGCCCGCCGGGATACGCCATCGCCGCCAGGCGGGGCAGGGGCGCGTGCGGCGACTACCCGTCGCCGGGGAACATCGTGCCGTACTACTGCCCGCAGAACAACACGATCTACGCCTCCACCTCCGCCATGGCCAGGGGCAACGGCAACGCCCGCGGCTACGGGCAGATCATCTCCTGGCACGGCGGGATCATCAGCATGATGGCCCACGAGTACGGCCACCACGTGCAGAACATCACGGGCCTGATGAACTCGTGGTGGCGCTCCACGCTGGACACCTCGAACAGGAACGCCAAGCTCGCCCTCAGCAGGCGGCTGGAGCTGCAGGCCACGTGCTTCGGCGGCATGTGGATGCGCTCGGTCGCGTCGTCGTACCCGGTGAGCACGTCCAACCGGAGCCGGCTGTTCTGGTTCTACGGCCAGGTGGGCGACCATCCGGGCTATCCGCGCGACCACGGCAAGCCGGTCAACAACAACCGGTGGTTCAGGCAGGGCTGGACGAAGAGCAAGGCGTACCAGTGCAACACGTGGATGGCGTCGTCCTCAGCGACCTCCTGAAGTCAATGAGGAATTCATCTCAGGTTGGGCACATGTCGTTGTTGTCCGAGTATGGGGACTAGAATCCTGGCAATCTTGTGCCCAATGGGGGGCAAACGTCAGTTTTGCCTGGTAGGCGTAGTAGGGAGCCGGGTGTGCGCAATCGGGATGGGGAAGAGACCGTGCCAGGAGGCAGGAAACGGCGCCCGGCTCGCCGCCCACGCCCTGCTTCCCCCAGCGGCTCCGCTTCCCCTCGCGGCTCTGCTTCCCCTCGCGGCTCTGCTTCCCCTCGGGGCTCTGCTTCCCCTCAAGGTTCCGCTTCCCCTCGCGGCTCCGGCTCCACAACGCGCAATGCCCCGCCGCGCTTCGCCAAGCCGCTGACCCCCGCCTCCGTCCTCGGATGGACCGCGCTGTCCGCCATCGTGCCCGGCGCCGCACACCTGCGGGCCGGGCAGCGCCGTATCGGGCTGGTGCTCGTCAGCGTGTACGCGGTGCTGGTGCTCGCCATCCTGGCCTACGGGCTCAGCATCGCCGGCAACCTGGAGAACGCCGCCGCGCTCGTCGGCGACGGCATGCTGGTGACGATCATGGTCCTCGCCGCGCTGGCTGCCCTGGCGTGGTTCGCGTTGCTCGTGACCTCGTACATCGCGCTCGGCCCGAGCAGGCTCAACCAGCAGGGCCAGATGATCACCGGCATCGTGGTCGGCGTGCTGTGCGTGGCGGTCATGTCGCCGTTCGCCCTCACCGCCAACACCGTGATGACGTTCCGCAGCACACTCAAGGGCATCTTCCCCTCGTCGCCCGACTCCGACGTGCCCCCGGCGGCCAAGGAGGGCGAGGACCCCTGGCACGGCAAGGAACGGGTGAACTTCCTGCTGATCGGCGGCGACGCGGCGAGCAACCGTACCGGCGTGCGGACCGACAGCATGACGGTGGCCAGCGTGGACGTCAGGAGCGGCGCCACGGTCCTGTTCAGCCTGCCGCGCAACCTGCAGCACGTACGCTTCCCCGCCTCGTCGCCGCTGCACGACCAGTTCCCGAACGGCTACCTGGCCGAGCTGCCCAACGGCGGCCTGCTCAACGAGGTGTGGCAGTACGCCAACGACCACCCCGAGGTCATGGGCGGCAAGAACAAGGGCCCGCGGGCCCTCATGGACGCCATCGGCCACACCCTCGGCCTGAAGATCGACTACTACGCGATGATGAACATGTACGGCTTCGCGGACCTGGTCGACGCCATCGGCGGCCTCAAGATCCGCGTCGAGCAGGACGTCAAGTGGGGCGGCCACTACGGCACCGCGGGCACGATCAAGGCCGGCTACCGGCGGCTCAGCGGCGAGGAAGCCCTCTGGTACGGCCGCTCCCGGGTCAACAGCGACGACTTCTCCCGCATGGGCCGCCAGCGCTGCGTCATCGGCGCCTTCGCCCAGCAGGCCACGCCCGCCGTGATCCTCACCAACTTCACCAAGATCGCCGGTGCGGCCAAGCGGCTGGCGCGCACCAACATCCCGCAGCACCTCGTACAGCCGCTGGTGGAACTGGCCGTCAAGGTCAAGGACGCCAAGATCACCAGCCTGCAGTTCGTACCGCCGCAGTTCTGGCCGGGCAGCCCGGACTGGGCGAAGATCCGCACCGCGGCGCGCAAGGCGATCGCGTCCTCGCTCCGGCCGGCCAAGCAGGCGCAGACGGCCCACGTGAGCGCCTCGCCGACCACCACGTCCAACCCGGCGAAGACCCGGGCCGCCCAGCCGACGCAGACGCCGACGAGGAACAGCCAGAAGCGCAAGGGGGACGACGCCAAGTCCCTCGAGGAACTCTGCGGCCTCTGAACCCCGGCCACCGCGCTGAGCACCCGGCACACCGGCGCTCGGACCGGGAGGCCCCCCCTTTGAGCCCGAGCGCCTCGTTGAGGCCCGTACACCCCACTGAGGCCCCGCCAGAGGCCCTGCGGCGCGGGCACGGCGCACGGGGACGCTGCACACGGCAGGCACAGCGGGCGCAGCAGGCACACAGCGGGCGCGCGGGCGGGGTGGGTG